>JADFZS010000004.1 GCA_015232405.1 Magnetococcales bacterium
AACCAATCGCGCACAGGCTCTCTGTTTGAGTCAGTACGATAAAAATCAACACACAAAATTGGCTTGTCACTCATACTTACATATGTACCTCATATGGTACATTAATGCAACTCGATTTTTATATAGCTGCAAGATTTAGCTACGCTAATGGATATTAACTTGCTTTCAGCAATATTTTATCCAGCCAGCGACGGGGAATGATGCAGCGTAGAATCCAGAATATGTGGGTTGGAGTGGTAACACCGTAACGGGTTTTTGGGGTTTTGCTCTCAAGGGCTTTTATTACCTTTTCCAGCACTGCCTCTGGAGGTAGGGTAAAGGGTACTTTTGTGGTTTCCTCTTTTGTGGCCTGCTTTATCCATCCTTGATATTTTTCTTTATAGGCACTTTGGTCTACCTTGATAAACCTGAAAAAAGCCTCTCTGGCGTTATTGCGAAATTCTGTTTTTATGGGTCCCGGTTCTATTAATATAAATTGGATTCCACTACCATGCATCTCAACGCGCATGGCTTCTGTCATGCCATTAATAGCAAATTTTGTTGCCACATATGCTCCACGAAACGGCATGGCGACAAAACCCAAAATTGAGCTGTTTTGTATAATCCGCCCATACCCCTGCTTTCGCATGATGGGAAGCACCATGCTGGTTAGTTCATGGGTACCAAAAACATTGGTTTCAAATTGCTCACGTAGTGCTTGCCTTGAGATATCCTCCATAGCTCCCGGCTGTCCATAAGCCCCATTGTTGAAAAGGGCATCCAACCTACCGCCACTTAGTTCCAACACCCACTTTACAGCAGATTCTATTGAGGTAGAGCTTGCAAGATCCAACTGGTAGGATTCAAAACCTTCATCTATCAGTCTATCAACATCTGTCTTCTTGCGGGCTGTAGCAAAAACACGCCAGCCCCGCTTACGTAACCCTCGAGCAACACAACGACCTATACCTGTTGAACAGCCGGTAATCAGGATATTTTTATTGCTATCTTCCATAATCAATGGCCTCAAAATATATGAATATCTACTTAATGAGGCACATGATACATCCTTATTACTACATTACCCAAATTTTTATGATTGGCAGCAACCCATCCATCGTGTCGATAGTTGATTTTCAGTCAATACACGACAGACCGGTTTGCAAATAGCCAATTCTACAATATGAAGAACAAAACCAGAGCCAATCAAACCCCAAAATATGATATCTACCTGAGGAGTATTCATCAAACCTTCATAACCCAAAACCAAAAATGCCCCCATACCAAAAAGAGTCGCCAGAACATAACCAACAATTATTTTAACCATTTTTCCTCTCCTTCAACCTTGTATATTAGCATATTATGAAACTCTTATAAACTTAGAGCGCACGGTTTGAATATAGTTCAATATATTTTTAAATATAATTTGTGAATTATTTGCAAAAAAAAATGGTCAGTTGAGGGAACTTTTTAAGTGTATATATGTCTATGGTTGGAGTGTCTAAAGTGCAAGAATTTTTCCTACATTTTTTCTTGTTAATAAGCAAAGCAAACCTAAAAATAAATTTTTTTTATCTAAACATTCTCTACTCATAAACAGTTGTTTATATTGCAGGATTTTATCAAACCACATAAATAAAACATGGTATTTGAAAATATAATTTATTGCTATTATAAATGAGAATCCTTATCATCTTGATTTCAACTTGTAACAAGTTGTTACAAACGCAGATTGCCTCCGTTGGTATATTTGAGGCTCCCGCTAAATATTTGTATGGAGATTTTTTATGAAAAGAGTGAAATGGGTAACTGGTTTGGCTTTGGCTTTAGGCATGCTTACGTCTCCTCTGTTAGCTGCTGGGGTCCCCAAAAATCTACCTTATCCCCAAGGTACTCCAACAGCAGATGAAATTGCCAAACAGGTCTATTTTGTCAACCATTTCTACGCTGTGGATAATTTCTCCATTAAACGTGTTAGCAAAAAAGAAATCACTGTCATCCTTAGTCGTTCCCAAGGCCAAAAGCCAAAAAGCAACACTGTGGAGAGACATCTAAACAATAAATATAGCGACGGTGTTGTTAAAGCTCAGGATATTGCCATTTTCCGTTCTGGTAAGCTTCGTGGTACTGGCATGTTGATTACCGATTTTGAAGATGACAACAAGAGCCAAGCCTACTCTATCTGGTTGCCAGCATTACGGAAAATTCGCCGTTTTGCACAACCTGCCCATGATGACTCCTGGGGAGGAACAGATTTCACCTTTGGCGATGTTACCCTGCGCAAACCCCATCACGAAACCCATGAGTTGCTAGGTACAGAAGCTTTTAACAGCTGCCTTATGTCCATGGAGTTGAGCAAAAAGAACAAATATAAGAAGAGAATCCACGGCCCTGACTGTGGCCCAAAGGGTAAAGAGGTATACAAACTCAAAAGCACAACCAAATTTAGTAACTGGTGGTACGATCATCGTATCAGCTATATAGATACAAAAACCTTTGGTGATTATCGCACAGAATATTTTAAAGATGGCAAACAAATCAAGATAATAGACCGGGCATGGACCACAATGAACATTGATGATCCACGTGGTTTATGGTGGAGATATTGGTATGGTAAAAATTTAACCACCGACCATGAGACAATGGCCTCGATACCAGATGCTGTTGCAGAATTCAACACCAACAGAAAGAAAAAATTCTGGTCTGAAAAGACATTGAGAAAGATCAAGCGATAAAATAACGATTTATAACGTGTAACTTGTAATACCCGGATATTTCATAGTTACGGTTAATATTACTTGGTCTTTGGCTTAAAAAAACTATATTTACCAAGTGTTCGTAAGCTTGGGTCATGAATTATCTAAGATCTACTTTAAATAAAGAGTGAGAGGAAAATGCTATGAAAAAATCAAATCTATTGGGTGTAGCTGCCTTGGTTACCCTGTTTGCGGCAAATCCTCTTTGGGCTGAAGAGGGGGGCAGTCTTGGTGATTGGGAGGTCTCAGGCGTTCTTAAAAACGAGACCGCAATATTTGCCAGCGATGGTCCCGTAATAGGTGAGGTGAAATCAACCACCGCCTCTACTTCTCAAGAGGCTGCTGATCTTCTAAAATTTGAAAACTCTCTTAATCTGTTTATCAACGGTGAATTTACCGAAGATACAAATATGCACATACAGCTTAATCTTGTAGTCGATACTGAAGCTGAAGATGGATATAAATATCATGAAAACGATACCCAAAATGATGCTCTGCGCGAGCTATACGTAGATACCAAAGCAGGTTCCCTGGATCTTCGTATTGGTAAACAGCAGGTTGTTTGGGGAACAGCTGACGGTATTAAACTTTTAGATATTGTCAACCCAACCGATTGGCGCGAGTTTGTCCAAAATACCATGGAAGATGCTCGCATACCTGTATGGATGATCAAAGCTGAACACGATATCGGCGAAAACGGCAATGTACAGTTTATCGTTGCGCAAAATAAAGAGAACGCTATACCCGGTATGACCGCTGATGGTGATGTTGGTCAACCCTTTAAAATGCTGGGTGTTGACTCCATAACTGGTCCGGTAAATGGTTTTTTGAATATTGTTCCTGAAATGGGCTCTGTTGCCACAGCTTTTGTAAACGCTGCTGCTGCTGGTGCTTTTTCAGGATTTGGCAATGCTGATCTGGTTAACTTTACCTCTGGGCTTACAGTTGGTGGTTTTGCTCAGACTGCCGATATCAACGCAACATACGCGGTAGTTGATCCTACCAATAGCAATGCTGCCATCAATATGAATGGTGCTGCATTTTTGAATGTCATTGCCACAACAGGTCATGCCACATTCAGCACAAATGGCGTTACCAACATGATTGATGCTACCAGCAACACCAACTGGAATAGCACCAATGCAACATCTGCCTTTGAATATATGCCCAACGCGACATTTGCCACCTTCGATACATTTGCTGGAGCATCTTCCAAATATGTACAGGATTATCCTGATGATCTGGACCCGAATATCGGCTTTCGCTATAAAAATAGCATAGGCAATAATTTCAACTTCTCACTGAACTATCTCTGGCATTATGACGCAAACCCATATGTTGACATTGGCTGGGAAAGCTCCACAGGAGAGGATTTAACTGTAAGCACTGGTGTTGTGTCTCTTGGTGGGGTTGATTACACAACTGTATATCTAAGAGATAGCTCAGGCAATGCATATGGTGGTCAAGCTGCAACTGATCCACTTGGTACACTGGGTGGTGCTAACTCAGCTAGAACAGCAACCCTGGTATTTACCGAAAAACTCAACCGTATCAATAGTTATGGCACAGCCTTTGATTATGCTCTGGATTCTGCAACCGTTGGACCTGTTGTGCTCCGGGGTGAATTTCTCTATCAGCAAGATACCAAAGTTCCAGTTATTGACCGCACCAAACTTGGTTATGGTGATCTGGTGGGTGGTATGAAGATGGAAGATGCCAGTATGTTTAAATATGTACTTGGTGCTGATTTCACCTTTTTTACCAACTTGATGGTTAGTGGACAGTTTATCCAATTTGTCAATATGGACTATGTGGATGGCAATGAAATAACAGGTCGTTACACTGCCGACCCCACAACAATGCACTTAAGCAATGGTCTTATGAAGGCAGAAGAGTATAAAGAGTTCTACTCTATCTTTTTCTCAAAACCATTCGGCGAAGAACAAGAGGGACGCTGGAACAATATCCTCATGCTTGAAGAGGGTGGCGGCTACTGGAACCGTTTTGATGTTGAGTACTCTTTCAGTGATGAACTAGTATTGACCACTGAGTATAACGCCTATTTTGGCGATGAAGATACAATGTTCGGTCAGTTTAAAAATAGCTCCAACCTACAGGTTGGTGCCAAATATCTTTTCTAACAAATTAAGCAATTTAAGCCAGGGACTTTTTAGGTTCCTGGCTTAATTTTAATTTAATATCACAAAAAAACCATGATATTTAAGATCAATAATCCTGACAAATTTCTGTGATATTAAAAATTTGTACAAGAAATCTTAGAACTTCAAATAATTTCCAATTTTTTACAAATTCTAGATTTGCCTAAATCCTGGCAATAAAGCGATTTTTTAAAGAATATCAAAAATATATAGCAGGAGTATCTTATGTCCAGCCAAGAGAGTCCGCGAGCAAATGAGGAGCTTTTCTCCCGACGTTATGCCAAATTTGTCATGGCTAACAGACGGATAATCCTCGCCATTGTCGCATTAGTCACATTACTTTCTGCTTTCCAAATCCATAAACTGGATATTCGTAACGATCCCGACACCCTCCTTCCCCCTTCCAACCGTTATGTAGCAACCAATGCTTATGCCGAAAGCCATTTTGGTATGGGTAATATGATGGTTATCGGTGTGGAGGTAAAAGATGGTGATATCTATCAGCCCTGGTTCATCAATATGATCCAGGAAATTCACCAAAAAATGGCAGCACTGCCCACATCAAGACCAGAAAATTTTATGTCTCTGGCTGCCCAAAAAGTCAAATATATGGGTACAGATGAAAATGGATTGGTCTTCAAGCGGTTGATACCAACCCAGGGGATTAGCACCAGCGACCCTGCGTTGGCTAAAAAACAGTTGGATTTTCTCAAAGAAGGACTACAAGATAACCCGGTCATGGCCCCCATGCTCCTCTATGGTGAGGATAGCAACGGCAAGGTTTGTCAATTTTCTGATGGCGAGGGCTGCACAGCCAAAGCTGCCTTTATTATTGGTGATTACACCGACAACGTGAAGGAGATTTATGTTCCTTGGGTAGAGCAGGTACTTGAGATTGTCGCCCCCTACACCGATGATGACCGGGTGGAGATCCTTGTGGCAGGAGAACCATATTTTCTTGCCTATATGATGTTGGAATTGAAGAGAAAATGGTGGCTGTTTGTCATCTCCATAGCCATTGTGGTTTTGATACTGTTAAAAGAGTTTGGCAGCCTACGACGGGCGGTTATCCCACTGGTTGGAGTGGGAGCAACAATTATAACCACATTGGGTTTAATGGGATTTTCCCAGTTTAAACTAACCACCATGATGGTCTTGACCCCAATGTTGCTTTTAGCTATCGGTATCGGACACGCGGTGCAGATAACCCGACGCTACCTTCAGGAACGAGAAAAGGGAGATTCACCCGAAATCAGCGGTGTAAATGCCATTTCCCATACCATTGTGCCAGCCACCCTATCCATTGTTACCGACGTAGCCGGGTTTGCTACACTATCTTTGGTTGATATCTCCTTTTATAAAGCCTATGCCTATTTTGGCATGTTTGGCATGTTCACACTGTTAATAACCACTACCACATTAATCCCCCTCCTCCTGGTAATGTTCAATAGTAAAGATAGTCAATATAAACCTATACCCAAGGAAGAGTTAAGCCGTGAGCAAAAACTCGGCTCCTGGTTGGCGCAACTTTTAACGGGTCCATTAAAATGGATACCAGTTGGGGTTGTTATATTGATAGTGGCTGTTTCTGCCTACTTTACTGATATTGCCAACGGTAATAAGGATGACCTCATGCCCGGCGTGGAAAAAGGCATCAACTATGCCCGTGCCGCATTTAAAGAGGAGTCAATCACAATACAACATATAAATCGGTTAAGTGAACTGATGCCTGGGGTAATCTCTTTGAGCATCCCTATCCGGGGAAAAGAGCCGTTAAAAACCCTGTGTGAAGATATGGAAGAGGATGTGGAACCACCATTATGTCATGACTCCGATGAGATGGGAGAGCAAGGTATATTTAACAATGCTGACGTTATTGCCGAGATCGTAGCCATGGAGGAGTGGATGCGAAATCATCCCAACATCGGCTTTACCGGCTCTTATGCCCAATATATTCGTCTGGTCAATATGCTCATGGCTGCTGAACCGGGAGAAAAGCCCGACTTGAAAAACCTCATGGTGCAGACAAGGGCCACCATGCTAGCAGCAGACCCAGATGACGACCGCAACCCAGACGAGATTGTCGCTATGTACAACGGTCTGTTAGAGACCATGACCAGTGCTGGTGAGTTATCTGCATTTGTTAACAATGATACCTGGAATGAAGGGGTTGTGTTGGGTTTTGTCAACACCATGGATCCGAAAAAGACCCATCAAACTGTTGCCGATATCCAAGCCTATATAGAAAAACATAAAAATGATCCCGGTTTTTCCAAGGTTAATTTTGGCCTTCGTAACCAAGACACAAGTGGAGATAACAACCACCTATCAAAACCCGGTCCCAATTATGTAGCACCAGGAATAGGCGGTTTTCTCGGAGCGACAGAGGCAACTTGGGAGGTTAGTATAAAAGAGTGGCTACGGGGACCGTTGCAAACTGCCGGAGCTATTTTTCTTATTGCTGCCTTGATGTTCCGTTCTGTGGCAGTTGGGGGTATGTTGATATCTGTACTAATGATAACCCTATTTGCCCAGTATGGTTTAGCTGGTTATTTTACATCTGTAGAAAACTGGTCTGGCAATCTCCACTTTGCAAATCTGGTCGCTCTTTCAATCGCCATGGGACTGGGAGTTGATTACAGCATCTATATACTGTTTAGACTAAGAGAAGAGATGCAAAATGGAAATACTGATTGGAAAGTAGCATTGACCAACACCCTCTCCTCCACCGGTTCTGCGGTTATTGCATCTGTTATTGTGCTGTTGGGAAGTTTCATACCGTTGGTGTCTACTGAGCTTGGAAACACATGGGGCTTGGGAATGTACATTGGAGAAGCCATCATTATTGATGTCTTTACCGCACTAACATTTCTACCTCTGTTGGTATGGCTGTTTAAACCTGCTTATGTGTTTGGGAAAAAATAGTTATATATTTTATTCTGATATAATAAATCATACACCTGTAAAAGTTTGATACTCATTCAGGTGTATGATTTTTTTTAGTATTATCAGCTTGGTAGGATATATTTCAATGGTTAAGTTTTTATTCTCTACGAACGGTTTTCTTCACTGATTCGCACCCATTTATTGGCCCTGTTTTTACTCATTACCAACATGTTGGGCAGGTTTAATTTTGCCTTAAGTGCCTCTTTTGCTCTGTTGGCCTGTTTTATATCGGCAAAAGGGCCGCTATATACTCGCCAGAATGATTTACCTTTTACCTTTATATTCTGTTGAAAGCCAACTCCACCCAAAGAAACTATCTTTCGCAACAGATTACCAGAAGAGTCAACACCCACATTTTGGAATGAACCTACCCTAACAACATATTTTTTGCCAACTTGCGACATGGTAACTTTTTTGTAGTCTCTTTTTATTGCCGATTTATGTTTTTCGTCGCTACGCTCAATACGAGAATATTTTGTAACTCCTGGCTGTAAATAGGTGACAGAACTATCTATTTTTTGTGCCTCAAACAGAGCTTGCTTAGCCTTTAATGCGCTATCACGATTGGCAAAAGGACCAGCATATAGTCTGGTATAAAGAGCATTATTTATATTTACTGTCTGCTTTATCAGATCAAACGGCTCATTTTGTAGATTATTTGTAATATTTTGTAAATATTCTGCTTTTGACTGTCGATAAGATCCCAAAAATAGAACAAAACCCTTTGGTGAAGAGGTTTTGGCTTGCAGATGTTGTTTAGGGTTATTTTTAACTAATCTACCTTTTGCTTTAAACATAGGAGCAGGTGTTGCCATAGTTGACAATACCTGCTTTTGGCTTGTTAGTTTTCTTTTTGGTTTAGGTACTCCCAAACTTATACTGCTAGATTTTCTCAAGGGTTTTGGTGAAACCATGCCACTTGTGACTCTTTGCCTTAGGGGAGCTTTGACTGGTTGAGGGGCATTAGCCTGAGAAGATCGTTCTACCACTGCATTGGTGGGAATATTTAAAGCCATTTGTACAGGCTCTTCCACAACAATATTTAATGCTGGGGCTGGTTCTGTTTGTACAGGTTGAGCATCTTCCATTTGAACAGCTGGGGTTTCTACCATCTGAACTACTGGGGCTGGCATATCCCTCACAGGTGAAGTTACCTGAAGAGGTTTATTGAAAATTGGTGCAGTTTTTATGGTTTTTTCCGCTTTAACAGTTGCAACTTTATTGGTTAAACCGGACTGATATAGCTCAAGTGGATTTTTAGGCGGCTTAACAACAACCAACAGTTCAGAGTTCTCATTGTCAACCTTTTGATATTTTGCCTCTTTGATATCTCTCTGCTTTTGTAAAACCGCAACCTTGTTAAGAAACTTTTCCCGCCATGCACTTACCTTCTGTTTTAGATCCTCACGGATTATTTCCACCCCTTCCTGTGCCTCTTCGGGAACAAGTGTTATCTCTTGCCGGGTTTGTTTGTAAGTATCGCCTAACACATCTGGCTGCACAATATTAACTTTGCTATAATTGGGGGTAAGAGGAATTGTTACCTCACCATGGGTGTTATTAACACCTTTAAAACTGTAACCGATAAACAGGGCCACAGGTATTGCAATAATCATCTCCATTGCAGGACGGCGAGATGTTATTATCAAGTTTAATAAATATCTAATTGTTCGCCAGATCGTTGCTAGTAGATTTTTACAACTATTCAAGGTGCGACCGATAAAGCCAATACCACCACACCACAATAAACGTAGACCTGTTCCCATCAACTCCCCAGAAGATGGATCTTGCTTCATATGTGGTGATAAATCTTCTGACCTGTTATCAGCATATAGATCCTCTTCAATATTGGAAAATTGCTCTTCTTCTTGAATCTGTTCAACCACCATTTCACTAACAGAGTCATGGCGTATTGGCCTCTCCTTTTCATTCTGCTGGGCAGCTATATTGTTTATAGTAGCCTGTGGGGCTGGGATATCTTCCTGTTTTGGCTCTGCCACTAAGTTTGCCACCTGACTTTGTTGGATAGCTGCCCCCTCTTCTCCTGCTTGGGCCACTTTATTGTTATTAGAAGAGTGTTGAACTGGAACCTCAACCTGCTTTGGTTCTACCACTATATTGGCTACTGGGTTTTGTTGAACTGGAACCTCAACCTGTTTAGGTTCTGTTACTATATTGGCAACCGGACTGGGTTGAACTGGAGCCTCAACCTGCTTTGGTTCTACCACAATATTGGCAACTGGGTTATGTTGAACTGGAACCTCAACCTGTTTAGGTTCTGTCACATAATTGGCAACCGGACTCGGTTGAACTGGAGCCTCAACCTGCTTTGGTTCTGTTAATACATTGGCAACTGGACTCTGCTCAACCCTATCTTCTTCTGGTTGTGGTTCTACCTCTCTATGAACGGTAGTATCCTGGGTTGCAAGAGTATCATCCATATTGTGATCTGCCACAATATTGGCATCCACTATATCATGGGTGGCTTGCTCATCTTCTGTAGAATAGGTAGCACTACCCTCATCAGAAGGTTTTTCATCATCAGCATAACCGACGGTATTACTGTGATATTGAATAAGATTTCTTTTCAGTTCCAACAGATCTTCATTCATTTGTGGCTTCCAAAACCTGACGTATTTTGTAGATACAAACTACCATTAAAAATCAAGATAGCAGTGGGATTGATCTAATGGGTTCTAGGCAGTGCAACAATCAAGCCGGAAATGTATTGGGTAATAAAATGGAGTGGTTGGTTTATAACAAATAAACAGCATATGCAACCAATAAAAGATAAAGCCCACCTTTTACAAAAGTTACTTAACTAGATATTTTTATTATATTTTTATCTGTTTTTGAATATGGCGAGCAAAAGGTGGTTCAAGTATTGTCATGTAGATCAATAGATGTTAAAGGGTCTTTAATTTTAACTGCTTTAATTGCAACAAAAAATCTATTTTTCATCACCAGAAAGCTGCTGCTTGTAGACTCTCTCAACAACACGTCTAGAGAACTCCGCCCAGAGGCTGCTCATGGCTTTGACTATTGCCGGATAATCATCCTTAGCAACCTCTTGACCTGTTAAGAATATACTTTCACGAAATAGTATCTTCTTATCCTGGCTATAGAGCATCCAGCGCACAGCTAAGATCGTAATGCCATCATGACCCCTTTCAAATTTTTTGATCCGTACAGAAACCCGAAAATTAGGATATCGGCGTTTTTTACTGGGAATTTGATAAATTTTATCAGATTCAAAAAGTATAGAGAGATTTTCAACCAGAATGCGGGATAGATTACCCTGAAAATTCTCCCCCCACTTGTTGAACTCAGCAATATCCAGCTCATTGTCTCCGGTTCGTACCACTATTTCAGCACGATCCAGATAAGATGGAATCTGCATTGGCTCTACAGCAACACCTATTTCTGTTTTTATCTCCTGTTGAGTTACTGATTGATCATCTGCATCTGTTTTAGAATCATCTTTTGCGGTTTTAAAAGGTTCACTTGATGAATCAAACCGTTCGATCTTATTTTCTATGGAGAGGGGAGAGAGAATAAAATAGCGAGTAGGTGGACTGCTATCGCCAAGCATTCTGGAACAGCCACTCACAGCCAACAACATAATTATCGATCCTATTGCAGTATGCCATTTCATGATCTATCTCTTCTGCTCCCCTTTGCCAAACATCAACGATTCAGGGTTACGACTGATACTATCAATAAATGATCGAAGGGAACGGGAGGTTTCCGTCAACTCTTCAGACAGCTCCATAACCCGATAGTTCAAGGGAGCATCCGGGCCTACCACATCAATCATAACAGCCATCAACTCTTCACTCCTTGCCAGTGCAATCTTGGCTGCTTGTGCTGCTTCACCAATTTCAGTACCAACAGGGTCAATTACTCCATCCATTTTAAGTGTAGCATCTCGCACAGCCTGCAAAGCTTCATCCAACGAGCGTACTGTTGCTAATACCTCCGGGGCATTTATGGTCTTATTAGCCCCTTTGAGGGTTGCAACTAGTTCCTTACTTATCTCATCTAAAGGTATTTTTTGGATCTTTGCCAGAAAATTATAGGCAAAAGCACTAATTTCTTCAAAATTACTCGGTACAGTGGGTAGCTCAGGAAAACGTTTATCGCTACCAACCAAAACAATGGGAGTCTCAGGTTTTAAGATCAAATTTACAAATAGCTGTCCTGTAAGATAGTTGCCAGTCTCAAGTTGAGCACGTAGACCGCGTTCAACCAATGTCTCCAACAGCTCATAAGGAGAACCAACGTTTGAAGATTCACCTTTTGAGTTTATCTCCACCACCCGTTCAGGCTCCACCTGTACCAAAACCGCCACCCTAAAGTTGGTCTTATCACGCTCAAACTCCATTTTAATATCGGTAACAGTACCAATTTTGATACCTCTAAATTCAACAGGAGCACCAGACTTAAGTCCACGAACTGAACCGGAAAAATAGAGCAGGAATGGGATTTTTTGACTATAAGAGTTCTCTGTGATGGACAAGCGGTCTTTATGAAGAGGAAATACAGCCTCATTAACTGCTAATAGACTCTCCTCTAAAGTCTCAGGCGTTTCAAAGGCCACCCCACCCAAAAGTAGTGATGCCAAGGTGGCTGTCTGTATCCTTACCCCATCGGCTCCGAAAGAGACATCAATTCCACTAACAGACCAAAAAAGGGTGTTTTCACGAACCATCCAGTGGTAGGGAGATTTAATAAAAACATGTACATGTACTAGATTTTTCTCTTCTGACAGATCATAACCCAACACCTCACCCACTGGGATACCCCGATAGTAGACCGGGGAGCCTATTGAGAGAGAGCCAAGAGTTGGAGTTGTCAACATCAGACGAATACCCTGGGAGTCTGAACGAACTAAAAGTGGTGTCTCCAGACCACGAAACTCTCTTTTTTGCTTACCCGGTTTTCCTGGCTCTAGCTCCAGATAGGCACCAGAAACTAAAGTGCCCAGACTTGAAACCCCCTGGAGAGAAAAGCTAGGACGAACAACCCAAAACTGTGCCGATGGTGTGAGATATTTTTCCACACCTCTAACCAAACTGGCTTTTAAAGTAACCGAGGTAAAATCTTTGCTTAGAGTAACCTCGTTGATTATGCCTATCGTTACATCTTTATGTTTAATTAGGGTTTTTCCAGCTTCAATACCTTCAGCAGATTTAAATGTAATGATGATCTCCGGGCCTTGTTCACTATAAGTTTTGTAGGCCAACCAGCCACCTACCAAAAGAGCAACAATGGGGATAAGCCATATAATAGAGACGCCTCTGGACTTCTCAACCTTGGGGCTGTCAGTCGGTAGAGGAAGCACATCTTGATAATGTTGATCGTCGTGCTCTTCCAGTTCATCCAATGTCGTCATCAATAACATCCCAAATTAAGCGTGGATCAAATGCGCGTGATGCAAACAACGTGACTATAACCACCGCTCCAAAATATAAAACTCCAATCCCCGGTTCAATGGTCGCTATAAAACCCAAGTCTACCAAAGCTACCAGAATTGAAACCAAAAATACATCTACCATGGACCAATGACCAAACAACTCCAAAATCCGATAGAGAGAAGTACGGTCTTTAGGGTGGTTTTTAGATCTGTTTTGTACCGAATAGAGCAGATACATTAAAACCAGCAGTTTACCAACAGGTACAATAATACTCGCCACAAAAACAATAAGTGCCAAAGGCCACATACCAGAGTGAATAAGGTGCATGACCCCACTTATAATGGTATTTGGTTCACCCTGGCCTAATTTGCTAACTGTCATTATGGGATAAATATTTGCAGGAATATAAAGAATCACTGCAGTACAAACCAAAGCCCAGGTTCGCGAAATACTTTCAACCTTACGGGAGTGGATGGGGGTGTGGCATCTAGTGCAGCTGTTATCATCTTTTAATGTCTCAAGGCTCACAACCAAATGGCAGACATGACATGCTGCCATGCCTGACTTTCGTGCTGAAACTCCCACATAATTTCGTTGTTTGCTAATCATGGACTATCGGGCAGGCTTACGTTATGGCTGCCTTGTGAGCTATTATCTATCTGTTTGCTATCAACCCCACCATCCGATTTTACTTGTTGTAATCTGTCTGCTGTTTGCCAGATAATACGCGGATTTAGAGTTGTAACAGCAGCCACTGAAACCAACAGTAACGATACCAAAGCGTAGAGACCCCAGCCTGGAACTACCGTTGCCAAATCACCAAGTTTTACTATAGAAACCAGCACACCAAGCATATAGACTCCAATCATACCCCAGGGCAGAAGAGCCAATGTAAATTTAAATATGGGAATAAAATATCGGGGTCGGCGACCTGTTTTTATCGGAATCAATACATATAATAGCCCGATCATGCTCAAAAGTGGAAACAGAATGGTAGTTAAAAAAACCACAAAGCCAACTGCTCCCAGATCAAACTTTGAGAGCACGACTGCTCCATAAAAAAGGGTATAGAACTGCTCTTGACCTGCTGCTCTTAAACCCAAAATTGGATAAGCGTTGGCAATAACAAAACAGATCAGAGCTGCCATGGTAAAAGCTAGAGTGTTATCTATACTATCACCATCACCCTCAGCCAATACAGACCCACAACGGTGACAACGGGCCAGCGTCCGCTCTTCCAAGGGTGGCAGTTTATATAGATAATCGCACTCATGACAGGCAAGTAGCTCAAAACTGTCTTGTGCATTTTCATTAGAATCTGGCATCCGTTCATTGTATTCTACTATTGCACTGTATCAAAACCCTTAATAAGCAAATCAGTGGGTTTTTTTCTTATTTTTGGGAAATTTGGGTGGAGTTGGATACAATCAGAGCGGTTTTTTACACTTTTGGCCTGTAAAAGCGTTTCTCCAAAACCCCACCAAGAAAAGATACTCTCATCAATCTACTAAGTGGTAGATTGATTAAAGTAGTTGCTTGATCAAAAAAAAAGAGGGGCCACACACCTATTTTGCCAAGGAAATGTAGCTAAAATGGAACAAGATGCAAAGATATACATAACAGGCCATCGAGGTATGGTTGGCTCTGCAATATTTAACAGGCTTATTGATTCAGGCTACAACAACCTTCTTGTGGCAACCAGACAACAGCTTGATCTTACCAGACAGAGCAAAGTTGAAGAGTTTGTCTTGGATCAACGCCCTGACTATATGATAATTGCAGCAGCACTGGTTGGGGGTATCCATGCCAACAGCCATTTTCCTGCCGAGTTCATCAGAGATAATCTACAAATATCTGTTAATTTGATTGAAGCAGCACGTTTAGCAAAGGTTAAAAAACTGATTTTTCTTGGCTCCTCATGTATCTACCCAAAAATGGCAGAACAGCCAATTGTTGAATCATCGCTGTTAAGCGGGCCACTAGAACCAACCAACCAGTGGTATGCCATAGCAAAAATTAGCGGCATAAAGCTGTGTCAGGCATACAGGAAACAGTATAATTTCAATGCCATATCTGCCATGCCCACAAACCTATATGGACCCAAAGATAATTTTCATGATGAAAATTCTCACGTAATACCAGCTTTGATCAACCGTTTTCACAAAGCTAAAAACAACAATAGCCCCCATGTAACAGCGTGGGGTAGTGGCTCCCCAAAGCGAGAATTTCTCCATGTTGACGATCTTGCACGAGCAGTTATCTATCTTATGAAAAATTATGAAGATAGCCTACCGATCAATGTTGGGGTTGGAGCTGATATTACAATAAAAGAGCTGACCGAAATGGTAGCCCAAGTTGTGGGATATAAGGGTGAAATCGTGTGGGACAGAACAAAACAGGACGGCACACCAAGAAAATTGTTGGATGTAAGCCTTATCAATAAGTTGGGCTGGAGTGCGGAAAAAAACCTGAAAGATGGTCTAACCGAGACCTACGACTGGTATTGTAGACAGGGGAATGATATTCGCAGTAAATAGTTTTAGAAGGGTGGTTTTACCTTTTTTGCTCCGCCTTTTTTCTGCTCTTTAATATCCTCTAAAACCAGATCCTTCAAGCTTTTTTTGCCCATGGATTGACCGATAACATCCTCCACCCTCTCTGCTACCCTTTTTACTGATGGAGGATAGTGGATTCTTTCATCTAGTTGATATATTTGATCCTCGGCCTTGCGAATATCTTTTAGCACATCTCGAACATGGGTAACATCAAAGGGTCGGTTGGGAATATAGGTAATATCTGATCCATTTTCGCCAATTTTTGCTATTATTTGATTGTTAAATAGCATTTCAACTATCTCTGTTACAGTTTCGGTTGGGGCATTTGTTTTACGAACAATATCCTCAATTGATGGTGGCGGGCTGTTTAAATAACTTTTTTGCCCCACCTCTACCAATATGGATAGAGCCAATCTCTCCTTAACTCTATTGCTTATTTTGTAAGAATCCCCATCAATTGTAAGATAGCTGTTATTCTGGCAATAAAAGGTGATATTGGCCCCAATCAAGATTATAAGCCAGTTTAGTTGCAGCCAGATCATAAAGACAATCAAGGTGGCAAATACCGAATAGACAGCCACATAGTTAACACTACCTGCAATAAAAGCGGTAAAAAACCAGCTGGTTGTCTCCCATATTATCCCTGAAACAAAACCACCAACCAAAGCACAACCCCAATTTACCCTGGTGTTGGGTACTATCATGTAAATAAAGGTAAAGGCAATTATAATCAAAATAAACGGCAGCAACTTTGCCCCCACCGCCAAAAACAGCCCAAAGGGTTCTATGGTCGCTAGCTGCTGCATATAGCTGCTGATTTTAAAGGAGGCTGTAAGTCCTATTGCGGAAAAAATAAGGATAGGCCCCACAACTATAACACTGAGATATTGGCTGAATTTTTGCGAAAAACGCCGAGTATTTTTTACATACCAGATATCATTGAATGACTCTTCAATTTTTTGGATAAGAGAGATAACCGTGTAAAAGAGCATGAGCAGACCCATGGAACCCAGCACACTGGCATTGATATTATTTACAAACTCTAAAATCCTAAGACGAATGACATCTCCTTGGGGACCAAGGGGAGTAAGAAAGTCTGCTAACACGGGATCAAGTTTATTATGCACCCCAAAGGCTTTTAAGGTGGAAAAGCTCACCGCCAAAAGAGGAACAAGGGATAACAAAGTTGTATAAACAAGACTGGTGGCCTGAACTGTCAGTTTTTTTGCTGACATATCCATAAAGACCCGATAGCTGATCCTGATGGTAAGGTTTAAAACCCGCTGCAACATAGGCAATGTGGTAGTATCTGAATTCCAAAGCCATTTTTTAAATGCCGATATACTGAATATTCCCAGCATAGAGGCTAAAAATGTACCTATTACTGTATTTTGAGAATCCATTTTATAACCAATATTTTATCAAGAGAGGTTTCAATACTCAACAATTGTTTGCTTGTATAATAAAGAGCTATTTTAAAAAGAGAAAGTTACCCGTGGCCCCTTTTTATCATCAACGTTTGGCGGTACTGGCAAACAGGAAAAAATCCTATCCATTGATACTTTTCCTTTGGTAACCAGATAGTTTTTAACCACTGCTGCTCGCTCTTTAGCCAGAGAGTTCAACTTTTGCGTTATTAAAATATCCTCCGGCTTACTGTTATCAGAAATGACATTTGTAGATGAAACAGCTGCCAACATTCCCAGTTTCTTGGCCTCAGCCCCCTTGACCTTAGCCACAAAAGAATCAGTTTTGTAGATTGTTTTAATTGTTCGGGATAGCTTTTTTGCCTCTTTAGAGGTGGGTAAAACTCCTATTGATACAGCATGCCACGTTATGCCACTCTTACCTTTTAGTTCTCTAATTAATACCTTGTGCCCTCTTTTTTGCCAAATATCACGTGATTTATTTGCCCGGGCTATTTTTTTAAATGAGGCAACCCGTACCGTATAGAACTTCTCCAACACTCGGCTTTTTGTCACGTCAACCTGTTGAGATGGTTGATTATTTGTGGTTTCTGGTGAGCTATCATCTTTTGACTCTTTACCAATTTTGCTGGTTAAGACCAGTTGATCTTTTGGCACCACAATACCACAAGCGGTGATACGCTTTTTTTTCTGTTTAGCCAAAAATGTTGCAATTTCATCCAGCACTTTTTTTTCATCTTGGTTGAGAAAGCTACTGCCAGCCTTGAAATTAACGGGTTTTAAGTTGCTTTGCTGGGCGGAATCTATAGCTGCTGATCCCACCATATCAACAGCAGCAAGGGCCAAACCTACAGGGCCAAGAGCAACAATTGCAGTAGTTTTAGCTGCTTTTACCGAAACCCCACCAACTACCTTGTTTATCGCCTCACTAAAATCAACATTCGGTTTATCTATAGTACCAGAAACAGGAATGGCCATTTTAATATCACCATTATTGCTTCTTAAAAGATTGAGAGCGGCATCCATTGGCATAGGAAGTTTTTTGCTTATCTCCTTAGATTTTAAGCTCTTGGCTGAAACCAGATTAAACATTTTCAAGTTCAGTTTGTTTTTGCCATCAATTTTATTATCAGCAACCTTGGTATCGGTGCTGATGTCCAGTGTGCCACTTTTTATAAGATAACCAAGTTCAGGAACTACATATGAGGAGTATGGCGGTAAATCAAAGGCGTTAATTGCACCTTTTACAACCAAATCAGGTGTTTCATTTAACGGTTTGGCACTGCCAGCAAAATCAAATTTGCCATATTCACCTACACCACCAATAATTTTAAAAGCTGTTTCATCCCCTGGTGCTTCACTATCTATTGGCCCTATTTCTAATGTATCGATACGCCCATTAACCAAAACTGCCGGTTTTACCCCTTCATCAAACAGGGTAAACGTAAGACCTTTGGGTAGTGTGAGAGAGCCAAGGCTATATGCAAGAGCACTCTTTGCAGCTTGATCTTCTTGATCACTGGTTTCACCCTGATTATCAAGATCACTTTTTACAGTTTGCTCTTTAGATTCAGCATTGTCAGGGGGATCTTGTGTTAAACTCTCCTCTTTTGCTTGAGTATCACCTGGCAAGGTTTGATCTAGCTTTTCATTGTTGTCTGCAACTGCGGTTTTCTTCTCTTCCAAGGTCCAGGGCCATTTACCTGCCAAAGAGCGGTGAATATATACGCTACTATCTGTCACATTTATAGCTTGAAGAGTCAATCGGCCTTGGGAGCTGTACTGCAACTGTTGAAGATCAATCTCCTCAAGAGCCAATATTGGTTTGTTATTTCCAGTAACCTGGACATTCAACTGGCCTAGTTTAACCTCTTTAACAGCAACATTTTTATCGACACCAAATTTAAGCTCATCTAACAACAGCCTGTTGAAAGCTAATAGACTATTTTTGTCAGGTGTCAAAGCAGCAGATCCATTGACCCCGGTTAATAAAATTGAACCATTGCCGCCTTTGGGATTTACACTACCTTTAAATGAAAAATCAGTAAGGGTAACTCCCACCGGTTTTTCTCCAGTCATATTAAATGAACCATTTTGGGTTGTCAGCTCACCCTCCACAGTACCAGTTGGGGAAGATGCTTGGGGTAGAGCAGCATATAATCCCCCTCTGAAGATAGTTAAGGGCAGTTGTAGTGCTATATTATCCTGGGTTATTTGAAAACCCGCCAACTCAAGAGTACCATTTGCTTTTAAATTGGTAGTTTGAGTTTTTGAATAAGCGATATCAAGATCAAGGTTTGAAGAAAAACTACCCTGTAAAGAGGGTGGGATAGTGGCTACAAACTGTTTAGGAATTGCCAAAGAGAATTTGTCTATATCTAAGTGACCGTTGAACTCAACCACTGGAGTAAAAGGGGTTGCCTGACCGTATAAGGCTAAACTCCCTCTATCCAATGCCACATCAAGTGCAAGACCTATCTGACTGGCGCTATGCAAAAGACCAGGAGAGCTTAACTGTAACCGCCTAAGAACAATGGTATTATACCTTTTTAACTCCTGTATATTAAATGTGAGTTGCGATAGTAAAATTCCTCTAAAGCCAACTCCTAGTTCATCAATTATAAATGGGGCTTCTGCCTCTGGACTGGTGGGGGTTGAATTGTTGTTACTGGCTTCTTCCTGGCTTTTTGGTAGCTCCACTCCAGCCACCTGCCAATTCCCGCCTTCCAACTCTTTTAACCAGATTCCCCCTTTATGAAGGAGAATACGATCAACAATAATCTGTTGTTTTATTAGACTTCTTAAAGATATATCAACAGCCAACTTAGACATTTGCAAAACTGGCTCATCTTTTTGCAAAAACTCCAAACCGATCAACTCAACCCTACCTTCAAGAGGTTTGATCTTACCCTCTTGCAAGCGAACCTCTAGACCCGGAAGCCCCTTTTCAAGTCCCCAAACCATCCAGGTTGTTGCTGTGTACAAAACCCCAGCAATTGACAGTGCAATAAAAACTATTAAATAAACCAGAAATTTGCCAAAACCGGATTTTGGCTTTTCATCCAATAAATATTCCACAAATATATCCTTATTTAACCAAACCTTTACTTAAAAACTTCTTTTTGGCTGTTCTTAAGAATTTAACAGTAACATGTTTATAGCATCTTTCTTTTATAAGCTACTGTTGCTACTAAGTTTTTCATATATATGTAACCAAAGATAAATACAAACACGACCAAACAGATGCTGAAGCCATATTTACACCAAATATAACAACATGTTACGCTATATACAGCAGATCAGATCGAGCTAATGGTTTTTAAGTGTAATTAATGAACTAAAAATTGTATATAGTTAAAACCAAAGAGGATTATTTAATCAGTTAACAGATTAATCAACAAACCCTATCCAAACCAATCGACTTATCAAACCCACAGAGTGGCAAAAAATTAACAAAAAATCAAACTGATATTAATTAAATTTAACTCACACAATGTTAATTTTATGATGTATACTGGATTAGCAAATATATTGTGTTGAACACAGAGATTTGGGGGCAGAGGTGATGAACAAACTGAAAACAGGTTGGTTCATGACGTTGGGGCTTATTATTTATCTCTGTTGTCCAGGATATGCTACAGCTGATAACACAGCAGTAGATGAGGTTGATTTTTTTGACCTATCCATCGAAGAACTTTCTGAAATAACCATAACCGCTGCCTCAGAATTTACTGAAACACCATTGAGCGTTGCCTCAAGCGTATCAACGATACAGGAAAAAGATTGGCAAAAATATGGGGCCAGACGTAGTAACGATGCTCTATCCCACCTACCAGGAGTTGATTTTGTCTCCATAATTGAGGGTAGCCAGGCCATCCGAATTCGGGGGTATAGCTCTGTGGCTCCGAGGGGTCACGCCTATCTTTTGGACGGTGTTCCTATTAACTCATTCGCATTTAATACCAGTAGTTACAACATGAACAACGCTGGTATTTATGGGCTGCAAAATATCGAATTGATCAGGGGTCCGGTTGCTGTTCAGTACGGCACTGACGCTTTTCACGGTGCAGTTGCCATGCAGAGCTATGGGGCAGACAGTCCTGAGACCAGGATTCATACCGCTGTTGCTTCTAACAATATGGCAACTTTAAATCTGCGCCATACCAGCGATTTTAACAACCATATCATGAATGTATCGTTACAGTCATTAAAACAGGGAGATCAAGAACAGTCCTATTCATGGACAGACTCTTCTGCCAACCTTTCCGGAACAGGTAGTTGGGAAAACAAAGAAGAGTTTTTTATGGGTATGGTTAAATTACGCTCTCAGATTGATTCGGGCTGGTATTATGATGTTGGGCTATATTTAAAAGAGGAGGAGTTGGATAATTTTCCCGGTTACGGCAATTTTTTCGGTACATCATTAAGGGATAGAGATCTATTTTCCAACCATAATAATTTACAGATGGTCAGAGCAAAGGTGGGACACCATCTAGATAATGATATTGATATGGAGGTGGAGGGTTTTCACTGGCGATCTGGCATTCGTGATCACCGCTGGCGACAATACAGCGATCAACGTCAGTGGAGCAAAGATGAGTTTCGTAGCGGTATTAATTTAACGGTTAAACAAGAGGATAACCCGTT
The DNA here is from genome assembly GCA_015232405.1 of Magnetococcales bacterium. GTDB lineage: Bacteria > Pseudomonadota > Magnetococcia > Magnetococcales > JADFYX01. The sequence continues at coordinate 21,887 of JADFZS010000004.1, forward strand.
AAATACCCGCTGGTCCCTAGCGCTACCTTGATACTTTTTGGCAAACAGATCTACACGCCTCTTATCTTCATAACGAAAAATACAACTTTAGCCTTGATATCCGTAATCTGTTTGATCGTGACAATGTACAGCCAAGTGTTTTTCTTACCCAAGATGGCCTACCTGGAGAACCTCTTTCGGTGATGCTATCTCTTAGGATGGATCTGTAGTAAAAAATAGTTCTTAAAAAACCCTTTGAAATTTTTTTTCTCCATGCTTTTAAAAAATGGTGCTGATCAAATCAGTTATTTTAAATTGTTTTTAGCATAAGCTTTCATATGATCCATCCCGCGAAAAACATCAGCCATTGGTACGGCATCGCTTTTTTCTGACTCATCGGTTTCAATCTGTTGTTCCGTCTCCTGTATGCTGGCAAACCTCTCTGCTCTGCCCTCCTCTTGATCTATCAATAGGCGCAAACCTTCACGGATCACCTCGCTAGCAGAGCTATATCGCCCCTCTTTAACTCGATCTTTGACAAATTTTTCCAATGCAGGTGGCAGACTAATATTCATAAAAAATCCCTAAACAAAATTTACAATGTGTCGATTATAGCATTTATTGCTATTAATTGTTATATATTATATCGTTTGCATAATTTCTATCTATAATATTACTGATATCTCTAAATTCAAGATCTGATATATTTTGTTATTTCGTTAATTTATCCCGCCCCAAAGTCTAGACAAATCTGTATCTATTATTTCGCCGACAATCGTCGGACCATATGCATAAAAATAGAAATTGAAAAAGTGAGCACCCTCGCTTTTTCAAATAATAGCAAGAAACTTGCCTACTCGAATTTGATACCTACCACCCGACAACAACAAATAATGCTATTTTCTGACATATCATGGTATATACGGTTCTTATTTGACATTATATGGCCAAAAAAAATGACCTTGTGGTTTTTGTCATCGGGCAATGTTCCACGGGCAGCACCTATCAACATGCTTTTGCATTCACTCTGTTTATTATGCAGGAGATAGAGGACAAACAAGTGATCTATAGGAATGATCCTAGAAACAGCAGTTTTTTAGCCGATAGATGCAGGAATAAACTTAAGGGCCAGCCCATTATTACACCAACGGTCAAATGTAGGTTTGGGACCATCTTTAAATACATGCCCTTGATGTCCACCACACCGAGCGCAGTGATATTCGGTACGGGGAAACAGTATGCGAAAATCTTTTTTGCGCCCGACATTTTTTTCAATAGCTCGATAGAAGCTAGGCCAACCAGTACCGCTATCATATTTCATATCTGAGGTGAAAAGCCTGTTATCACAACCAGCACAAACATAATCACCTTTACGCTTTTCATGGTTTAAATGGCTGGAAAAAGGTCGTTCGGTCCCCTCCTCACGTAAGATTCGATACTGGGCTGTGGTTAGCAGCGACCGCCAATCCTCTTCACTGCGAGTTATAGGAAAGACCTTTTTTGTTGGTTTCTCCCCTGCCAGAATTTGCGGTGATATGGCTGCAACACCACCAAAGGCCAACAATTTCAAACAAAAATTTCTTCGTAACATAATATATATCAAGCTTGTGTGTCTTGTTTACGGTAGATAAACATCAACATACAAACCAGCTCCTGTTATTTACTTGCTTTGACTCCCCCACAACTCCTTAAGTCGCTTATCCCTGCCACAATTAAATCGGTAAAATTTATATTGGTAGGGGTTGGTGTTGTGATAATTTTGATGATAATCTTCTGCTGGATAGAAAACACCAGCCTTGGTTATCTCTGTAACTATTGGTGCGGAAAAAGTTTTTGTTTTTATCACCCTTTCGCGAGATTTCTTGGCAAGCTCCAACTGCTCATCATTTACATAAAAAATTCCTGATCTATACTGCTCACCATAGTCACAAAATTGTCGTTTTGATGTAGTTGGGTCGACATTTACCCAAAAAATTTGTAATAGCTCTTGATAGCTCACCTTGCTAGGATCGAACATAACCTCAACAGCTTCAGTATGTCCGGTTTTGCCGGAAGAGACCTCTTTATATTTTGGGTTTACTTTATGACCACCTATATAACCAGATATGGTGCTAGTAACCCCTTTTACTTCATCATACAGATGTTCAACACACCAGAAACAGCCCCCAGCAAAAATAGCTCTCTCAAGCTTTGCCTCCTTGGTCGCTCCGTAGACTGTCGTAACAAAAAACCCCGAAAAAAACAGAGAGCAAAAAATATATAATTTTATCATGATTTTCATGGTCCGCAAAAACTTGAAGAAAGCATAACTATTTGAGATTCAATCAACTGTAAGCTTGCAGTTTTTTGCGAAATATCCTCCTCAACCTCACGACATGACTCATTTATGAATGTCTCTATTGAAGATTGATCTACATCTCTATCTAGATTGTTACGGCGATTTTGCAGATCTTTGATTGTGTTATGACAATTTTGGATCGACACGCGCAGCTCTTCGGCCTTATGCTGAAGATCGCTTAATTCATCTTGCAAATTGCTTCCCTTGTTATGATTACCCCGGGAGAAATAGTCGGCACGACGATCCATAAAGGTCTGCTGGGCTATGCGAAAACGGATAGAAAGAGAGTCGTCATCAGCAAGATTTAATGCATGAAATTGTTGACGCAAACCCCGCATTGCTTTTGCAGTTTTACGCCAATCAGTTGAATATGCCAGCTCTTCTGCTTGTCGTACTATATCGAGCATCTCTTACCTTTCGCACCAGTTTTTTTTATTTTTTAACCGCATATATAATCAGGATAAATAATACAATCTTTTAAAATTTTAAATCAATAGTAAACATTCGGACACTTTATCCCGACTACCCTTGTATACTATCTGCTGGATAGGATATGAAAGCTCACGGAATAAAACAATATTTACCGATACACCTTTGCAGCTTAAAGTGTTAGATTGCTCTATTCAAAAAAATGCTCAATAAAAAAAGGAAAAATTGTTCATGAACAACGCCCCAAAAAGTGGGATGGGTTATCTTTTTTATGGTTTTAGCCTGATTAGCAAACCAGACTTACGAATTTTTGTCACCATACCCCTAATTATCAACTCCCTTTTATTTGCTACTGGTATCTGGTTTGCCTATGGGCAGCTGCAAAATTTAGTGGTCTGGGTTGAAGGTTATCTTCCAGGTTGGCTTTCATGGTTATCCTGGCTATTGATCCCTTTATTTATCATAGCCTCTATCTTGATAATATTTTTTACCTTTTCCATTGTAGCAAACTTGATTAGCGCACCTTTTAATAGCCTTTTGGCAGAAAAGGTCGAGGAGCATTTAACAGGTAACAAAATTCCCGAAGATGAAGGAGGCTGGCAACGAGTTCTAAAAGATATTATCCCTCTTTTCATGAATGAAATAGGCAAGAGTGTCTACTTTATAACCAGGGCCATTCCACTGCTTATTCTATTTTTAATACCAGTAGTTAACTTGGTTGCCCCATTTATCTGGATGGTTTTCTCAGCGTGGATGATGGCACAGCAATATGCAGATGTTCCCATGTCCAACCATGAGTTAAGCGGCAAAGAGGTTCGTCGTCGCCTAAACAGTGATAAATTTACATCTTTAAGTTTTGGTGGCAGTGTAATGGTGTTAACAATGATCCCAGTAATAAATTTCTTCGCCATGCCCGCAGCAGTCGCCGGAGCAACAGCTATGTGGGTTGAGAGGTTGCAGAAAATCAAATAATTTCCTTAATGGGAAAAATTAATGTTAGAATATTGCAGTAAACTAACAAATGCAGTGACATTAATACAATTTGTAACTTTATGATCTAATAGTAGTAATTGCGGAGAGAACATAATGACCAGACAAGCTGAGGTGGAGCTTTTAAAACAGATGCAGAGAATGAGGGATAGGTCTGGGATAAAGCCTATTCCGTTTTCTGATGCGGAGATTAACAGCGGTATGGCAGCTGCTTTTGCCTCGGCAATGGGTAGTAGTAATAAAACCCAGCAACAACAAGAACAAGAACAAGAACAACGAAAGCAACAGTTAAGAGCACTTCGTCAGGAGCTTCACACCCCTACCCCAGTTACACCTGTGACTAACGAGATTATGGAAGTATCGGAAATTCCTAAAAGTATTGGTAGAAAACCACTGAACCACAAACGCTCATTTAGTGTAAAATGTTAGATAAAAACTGTATCACTCCATTTTAAACATTCTGTCAATATGAGCAATCTTGATTATCTCTTTAACAACATCGTTGGTGTGAGTTAACTCAATCTGCACATCTGCTCCCAATTTTTCCCGGAGCGCCAAAAGGCTGCCAATACCAGAGCTGTCAAGAAAACTGGCTTTTGCGAAGTTCACCTCACACTCGCTGATACCATGATCTCCAGCCATGATGAGTTTTTTAGGCTCTGTCCAGATTTCATGGGAACATTTACCAATTAAATAAATAGTCAGTTTGCCACTGTCCAATACAGCCTCACAACCCATGAATTTGACCTCTTAAATAAAATATAAAAACTATTCTAGCTGCTATTTTACTAGCAATCTAACACTCAGTAAATCAAGTCTTTTTAAAATCTTTGTGCCTCTAACAAGGAGCTTCTCACCTGGACTATGGTCTCAAGTTGAGGATGAATTAGCTCGGCTTTTGCCAGATATCTCTCTACTTTCTCCCACTCCTCAGCAGATAGAGCTGTCTGGGCCAACTCCACATAACGCTTTGCAACCCTGAGCAGACCTTCAATGGCATCTGGATTGGCGGGGTCCATAGCCAGTATATGGTATAGGTTTTTCAGCGCATTACCAGCTGCTGGAGAACTTAGCCTGTTATTTCTTATATCCCTGTTAGCAGAAGCAAGCAACGAGCCAATGGTTCTTGGAGGGTTTTGCTCTGCTTGCCGACGGGCCTTTTCTATCTGATTTTGCTGAAAATTAGCTGCTTTTAAAATAAGTTCATGGTTTACATACGGTTGTTGAGGGGCCGCCTCTGCAACAGGAGCATCCACCATAACTGGAGGCTGTGACTCTTGGACTACTTGCACATCATCATCAACCATAGCTGGCGGCTCATATTGCTCAACAACCTCTGGCTGACTCGGCTCTTCAACCTGAGTATAAACAGGAGGTTTGACCTCTTCTACCTGTGGAGGAGGAGCCACAACCTCATTTTTTGGCGTTATTTCAGGGGCAGGCTGTTGGGGTTGCTGGGTGACGACGGTTTGCTGGGGAGCAACCACAGCCTCGGCCTGCCTACTATCTTTTGGTTTAAAAAATACAGGACTAAAAGCAACAAAACATAACAGAATAAATACAGCCGCCAATATTATTGTAGTTAAACGAATTTTTTTGGCTGAAGAGGCTCTTAACTCCTCTGTTTCAACAACTACCTCTTTTAACCTCTCCTCTTCATCGTTGAGCTTTTTACTTCTACGTTGCAGAGCAGCTCCTTGTACCTCTAGATTCTCTTTGGTCTGGCGATACTCTGCCTCTTTGGCTTGCTGTTGTTTATCAAGCTCCTGCTCTCTGTTTTGTGTTTTTGTTGCCAGACTTTTCAACTCACTGTTTTGTTTATCTAAAGCCTCTTGAATCTGACGTAAAGAGGCCTCCTGCTCGCTGATATGGTCCTTGGCTGCGGCCTCAGTTGTTTTGAGAGCTGCTTCCCGGAGTTGCAGTTCAGTACGATATTCATCAAGCTCCTTCTTGCTGGCAGCACTTTTTGTTTTAAGCTCATCTTCTAGCCGTTGCAACTGGGCCTTTTGTTTGGCAAAGGTATCTTGGAGCTGTTGGTTGGCGATCTGTTGAGCTTTATCCCGTTCTTGTAGCTCGACCTCTTTTGCCAACCTCTCAGACTCTAGACGTTGTAGTTCTGCGCTCTGTTTGGCAAGGCTATCCTTGATTTTCTGGTTGGCTGCCTGTTGCGCTGTCTCCATCTCTTGAGCAGCAACCTCTTTCGCCAATCTCTCGGCATCTAAACGTTGCAACTCAATCTTCTGTTTAGCGAGATTTTCACTGATTTGCTGATTTGTTAGTTGTTGAGCTTGGCTGCTCTCTTGCAACTTCAACTCTTTGCTTTTTAATTCAGCTTCACGGCGTAGTAACTCTTTGCTCTGTCTATCCAAGGTCTCCTGCAGCTGTTTTTGTAAGCCCTCTTGCACCTTATAGCGTTCTTGAACTGCACTATCTTTTATTTTGCACTCGGTATTTAGCCTTTGCAGTTCCCCTGCCTGTTTAATCAGGGCCTCTTTGGTCTTCTGGTTGATTCCATCTTGGGCTTTAACTGCCACTGTACGACGTTGTAGCTCTTCTCTTTGTGCTGCCAAAGATTGTCGTTCAGCTCTTAACTTATCTAGTTCACCATTCTGCTTTGCAATATTCTCCTGACTCTGCAATAGAGCTGCTTCTTGGCTTATGATACGGGCCTGAGCTTGGGATATTTCTGCTTGAAAAGTCTCTTTTTGTTTTTCAAATGCCTCTTTTTGCTTGGCAAACTCCCCTTGGCGTTTATTTAACTCTTCACCCTGTGCCACAAGAGTCTCTTTAACCTGCTTGTAGGAGGCATACTGTTTTTTAAAATACTCCACAGCTTCAGCCTCTCTGGTGCGAAATGCTTCGTCTAACTGCCTAAGTTCAGCACTTTTTTGCTGTAACTGTTCACGGACCAGTTGATGTGATGAAGATAGTTTAACCTTGGGCTTGGGTTGGGGCTTGACAACCTGATTGGTTTCTTGCTCTGGTTCGGGTTCCGGGGTTGTTGCTGGTATAGGGGTTTCAACCTCTTTAGGCTCCGGTTTTTCCTGGTTTGAATCTGTAATCCATGGATTTGTCAGTTGTTTTCCAGAAGTTTTTTTCTGGTCTGCATATTTTCTTTCGTTATATGTCTTATTGCTGTATGTCGGCTTTTTATAGATCATTTTATTATTTCTATAATAGTCTTTCGCGAAAATTTTCCCACCCCAAGAACGGCGACATTAACCTATTTTCCTTCATAATACAACTTTTTAGGCAACAGTTCTTGCCCATATTGATGCTCAATTTAATAGCGGAATGATTATCAATACCCTCATTTTTAAACAAAAACATATTTTAAATCCGGGACTCATAGCCATGAGGGAGTTAAAATTGTTTTATGCTTAACCAACTAACCATAAAAAACATAGCCTTAATTGATCAGTTATCCCTGGATCTCAACTTGGGATTAACCATCCTTACTGGTGAGACCGGTGCAGGTAAATCAATTATTTTAGATGCTCTGTCGTTGGTCCTGGGCCGGAGAGCTGATAGCACATTGATACGCAACGGGGCAGATAAGGCCATGGTTACTGCTTGTTTTCAGCTAAAAAAAGACCACCCTGCCCAGCTTTGGCTTAACAGTAAAGACCTGGAGTCTGACGAAGATATTTTAACCATTCGCCGGGTAATTGGTGTTTCAACTCCTAGTCGGGCCTATATCAATGAGACAACAGTACCCTTAGCAACACTTTTGGAGCTAGGTAGCCTACTGGTGGAGATACACGGTCAGCACGATCAGCAGATCCTCATGAATAACAGCTCTCATCTGGCTATATTGGACTCATTTGCCAACCATGGTGAGCTGTTGGGCAAATTAAAAGAAAAGTTTGATAGCTGGCAGAGACAAAATAGTGAGCTGGAAAGTTTGCAAACATTGGCAAAAGAGGCGTTTGAACGCCGAGATTATCTTGCTTTTCAGTTGGATGAACTTACAGAGGCGGCAATTATACCGGGTGAGCTATTGGAGCTGGAAAAGCAAAAAACCCGTTTGGCCCACGCCAACCAGTTGCTTGGGGCAGGTAACAACAGCATTGCCCTTTTAACAGGCCATGGTGACGGTGGGGTTGCTGGTGCTGCAGACAATACCAATCAGGCAGCAGGTGAACTTGAAGGGGTTTGTGATATGGACCCAACCCTTGTTCCCATTGCCGAATCACTGCGCTCATTACATTATGAGTTGGAAGATATTGTTGAACGTATTGAGGACTACCGAAACTCCCTTGAGATAAACCCAGACCAGCTTGATAGCGTAGAAGAACGTATTGATTTAATTAACCGTTTAAGCCGTAAACATCATAAAAATGCTGATGAGTTAGAGCAACTTGCCCAACAGTGGCGCGAAGAGCTAGACACCATAGACAATGCCGATGAACGCATTGCAACTGCCCAAAAGGAGATTGCAATCACCCTTGGAGAGTATAGAGCCGTTGCCAAAAAGCTCACAGCCTCCCGGATGAAAGGGAGTAGACAGCTTACAAAAGAGGTTGAAAAACAACTTTGCGCTTTGCATATGGCTAATACACGTCTAACAATGAAAATAAGCCCACATGAAGGCTATCCGCGTCCTGGTGGAATGGAAGATGGGCAATTTTTGGTCAGTACCAATCGAGGGGAGAGTGAAAAACCGTTAAAACAGGTGGCCTCTGGTGGTGAATTATCGCGAATTATGTTGGCTTTAAAGACAGTTATGGCTGATTTAATAACTTCCACAACCCTGATTTTTGATGAGGTTGATGTGGGGGTAGGAGGCAGAGTTGCCGCTAGTATCGGTGAAAAACTGGCCCATGTCGCCAAAAACAGGCAGGTATTGACCATCACCCATCTACCCCAAGTTGCTGCTTGGGGGAGTTATCATTTAAAAGTTGAAAAAAATTCCAGCCAAGACAAAACTCGTACCAGTATATCAACACTTGATCAAGAGAATCGTATAGAGGAGTTGGCAAGAATGCTTGCTGGAAATAGAGTTACGGCACCTGCGCGAAAAAATGCCAAGGATCTGCTACAAAGCTGCAAAACCAATTGAAAAAAAGAGCCTCCATAACCTTTGATTTTTTATTATAATTGTAAAAATGGCATTTGTAGTTTGGGATATTTTTATAAAAAAATTTGTCTATCTTGATATTGCGGTTTGCAACCAGCCGACTTAGGAGTAAAATAAGGCTTAGATTGTTAATCGATAAATAATTTAGGGTTATACATAATTACCATGAGCGAATTTAATTCTGGCGAAGATACACTGACAGCGAATAAAACCAGGAAAAAGCTTAAAGAACCGGCTTTCTATAAGATTATTTTGTTAAATGATGACTTTACCCCCATGGATTTTGTCATCGATCTGATCTGCAAGTTTTTTAGCAAATCAGCGGAGGAAGCAACAGAAATAATGTTAAACATCCATCATGAGGGGTATGGAGTCTGTGGTATCTACCCACTTGATATTGCAGAGACAAAAATGAATCAAGTAAACAAATTTGCCCGTAATAATGGTCATCCATTAAAATGTCGAATAGAGAGAAACTAGAGCCGCCATGATTAGTAAACATCTTGAGACATCACTTAACAAAGCTATAAGAAACGCCCAGTTGCGCGGACAGCAGTATGCCACAGTTGAACATCTGCTTTTGGCTTTGACTGAAAATCCAGAGGTTACAGGTCTTCTACTCACCTGTGGCTGTGATCTCACCAAATTATCCTCGGATCTCGACAACCATCTAACCGCCCATGTTCCTGTGGCACGTGAAGATGACCCTATCCAGGAGATAACCCCAACTGTTGGTTTCCAAAGGGTAATTCAAAGAGCTGTCTTTCAAGTTCAATCCTCGGGGCGCACCATGGTAACAGGGGCATATGTTCTGGTTGCCATGTTTAGTGAAAAAGAGTCCCATGCGGTCCATTTTCTAGAAAATCAGGATATCAGCCGCTTGGATATTCAATCTGCCATCTCCCATGATTCAGAGGGGGCTGACTCGGGTGCTAACAGCCCCTCCGAGGAGCCTCTATCTCCTGGGGGAACAATTCCCAAGCCTGATGATAAGCAAAATCCACTGGAGCTTTACACGGTCAACTTAAATAGGGAAGTCAAAGAGGGTCGAATTGATCCATTGATAGGCCGCGAGGATGAGATTGTCAGAACATTTCAGATTCTCTGTCGCAGGAGAAAAAACAACCCTCTGTATGTAGGTGAGGCCGGGGTGGGCAAAACCCATCTGGCTGAAGGAATTGCCCTTAAGATTGTCGAGGGTAAAGTACCTAAAGTATTGGAGAATTGTGTGATTTTCGCCCTGGATCTCGGCTCTCTTTTAGCAGGAACAAAATTTAGAGGTGATTTTGAAGCGAGGCTCAAAGGGGTATTGAAGGCTTTAAAGGATCATCCTGATGCCATTTTGTTTATAGATGAGATACACACCATTATTGGTGCTGGTTCCACAAGTGGCAGCACCATGGATGCTTCCAACCTACTAAAACCTCTGTTGGCAAATGGCGAACTACGCTGTATTGGCTCCACAACCTATGAGGAGTTTCGCAGTGTTTTTGAGAAAGATAGTGGTCTGGCACGAAGGTTTCAAAAAATTGATGTTCCAGAACCCTCTATGGAAGAGACCATTGCTATTTTAAAGGGTTTGAAAGGTCGTTATGAGGAGCACCACGGTATCACCTACTCCCAGGACTCCATCCAGATAGCAGCAGAGCTATCTGGTCGCCATATTCATGATCGCAAGCATCCTGATTCGGCTATTGATGTGCTGGATGAAGCAGGTGCTGCCTGTCAACTTGTGGTTGAGGAGGAGAGGCAAAAAGAGATTGGGGTAGAGAATATCGAGACTATTGTTTCACGAATGGCAAGAATACCTGCCCGTTCTGTCTCCCATGACGATAGGTTGATTTTAAAGGATTTAGAGGCCAATCTAAAGCTATCTTTATTTGGTCAGGACCCTGCTTTAACTCAGGTTTGTACAGCGATTAAGTTGGCCCGTGCAGGTTTGGGCAACCCTGAAAAACCCATGGGCTGTTTTTTGATGACTGGTCCAACGGGTGTGGGCAAAACTGAGCTTGCAAGGCAGTTGGCAATTGAGTTGGGTGTGGAGTTGGTACGGTTTGATATGAGTGAGTATATGGAGAGACACACAGTCTCTCGTCTTATAGGTGCTCCTCCGGGTTATGTTGGCTTTGATCAGGCAGGACTTTTGACAGAAGCGGTAACCAAAAATCCCCATGCCATATTGCTGCTTGATGAGATAGAAAAGGCTCATCCTGATATTTATAATATACTTTTACAGGTTATGGATCATGGTAAGCTGACAGATAATAATGGTCGTCAGGCTGATTTTCGCAATGTAATTCTTATTATGACCACAAACGCTGGCGCTCAGGATGTGGACCGCTCTTCGGTTGGTTTTACCACTCAAAACCATGTTGGTGATGAGATGAAGGAGATTAAGCGGCTATTTACTCCAGAGTTTCGCAACCGCTTGGATACCATCATTGCCTTTAAATCACTTGAGCCAGAGACTATTGTGAGGGTAGTTGATAAGTTTCTCTTGGTGTTGGAGGCTGATCTTGAGAAAAAAAATGTCACCCTTAATGTTAGTGCCAGTGCAAGAAACTGGTTGGCGGAGAACGGTTATGATCGTAGCAATGGTGCTCGGCCCATGGAGAGGTTGATTAAAAAAGAGATTCGCCAACCACTATCAGAGGAGCTTCTTTTTGGTAATTTGACCGAAGGTGGTTCAGTATCGTTACGGGCGGAAAAAGATAAACTTCACTTAAACTGCAAAAAGCCCACTGCACGCAAAAAGAGAAAGTCTGCCAAGAAGGTTCCTGTAACAGCTTAAACCTAGAAACGGCGGTTGGCAGTGCGTACATGGCGTAACATATTGGTTTAGCTGGTGTAACAGAGCAAATCGAAGTCACCTTGTTGGTGATGAGACTTTGCTCTGTTATGCCAGATGAATCAATAGGTTGCGTCAGGTGCGTGCTGACAACTGCTGTTTCTAGGTTAAATATAATGTAGCTACATCAAAGAATGGACAGTTAATAATCCAGCATATGGTAGAAGATGATAACTTCGACCATGTGCTGGATTTTTTTATATTAGTTTACAAAATATGGGTGATACAGATCGTCTTCGATAGATGGTTTTTTGTTAACTACGCCTTGGCTTGGGAACTCTCCCCGCAATAAACCAAACTCTGTCTGCTCGATGAACTCTTCCGGTGTTAGAATACCGTTTAAAGCTAGTGGAAGAGGGATATTGTTGTAAGGAACTGTGGATTGGTAAGTAGTTGACTCTTGCATTTTATACTCCAAATAGAGGTATGAACAGATTGTATAATTGGGGTTCAAGAGATGTGCCATTTTTTTGGTTTCATTAATTTATTTTTACAAGCGATAATAGCAGAGATGATTTGTCAAATTAAGATTTTGTAACTTACTTACTGATCTGATACGATTTTTTGTAAAAAGACGTTTGTAGCTATTATTGGCTTATTTTATCAAGTTCCTTTTTCTAATCAGCTTGTTATGTAGTTCTATATGTAAATTGTAATAAATTGCTTTTTTTTCTATTTTTTTAGGTCTTTTTTTATGGTGGGTATTCTTTCAAAGTGGTCAAAAAACCGAGACGCGGCAAAAACTCTCAAGGTTGGGCGTCAATTTCTAAAGGAAAACGCCAAAAAGAAGGGGGTTATTACCACAAGCAGTGGTTTGCAGTATAAAGTGGTAAAAACGGGTGTCGGACAGAGAGCCAAAGGGTGGCATAAGGCTACTGTTCATTATCGGGGAACATTTATCAACGGGGTGGAATTTGATGCTACGGACCAGGAATCTGGTCCGGCAACATTCAAGGTAAGCGAAGTTATACCTGGCTGGTCGGAGGCGTTAAAGTTAATGCAGCCTGGGAGTATATTCGAGCTATTCATACCCAGTGAGTTGGCTTATGGTAAAAAGGGAGCAGAAGATATTATTGCTCCCAACGAGACATTGATTTTTACTACTGAATTGATAAGTTTAAGCTAGCCTAGTTAACTTTTTGTTTATATGGTAAATTCAAACCAAATCTGGACAAAAAAATATTTTTATTATTAGGGGTGCAGGGGGATTATCTCCCTGCTGGGTTTGGGCGAAGCCCAAGGTTTTGCCTTTGTTTTTAAGTCTTTACATTCAAAAGTGTGGGGGTTTGGGGCCTGCAAGGCCTCCCAAGGTTTTGCTTTTGACTGTATATTTTTGATTTAAAATCACTATACATCGATATTTTTCAGCTCTTCATCAATTCGTGCCTGCATTTTTTTATCGGTATCGGTAGTTGGTGTTGCAGTTTTAATACTGTTTTTCTTCCATTTTTTAAATGCTGTTATCAGGGCAAGCGCACCTATGATCAGTCCGAAAGCGGGACCAAACCAGAGCAGCATGTTCATACCGGACTTTGTAGGTTTGAGGTATATGTAGTCACCGTAGCGTTGGAAGAAATAGTCTCTTATGGAGGCTTCGCTTTCTCCGGCGTTTACTTTATCTCTGATGACCTCAAGCATATCTTTGGCGAGGTCTGAGTTAGACTCATAGATAGACTGGTTTTGGCAAACGGCACAGCGGAGATCTTTAGCGATGGTTCTTACGAGAGCTTCGCTGGGATCTTCATTTTTGGTTGTTGCAGATAGTGGCGATGCTGTTAAAAACAGTATTGCAAACAGTATTATAAGATTTAGATATCGTCTCATATCATGTTTTCCCACCTGAGTTTGTTCCTTGGATTTGTGGCAGAGCGATTTTTTCAAACCAGCCGAAGTATAGGGGTCCGGTATGTTTTAATCTTATCATACCTGTGGGGTCCACAAGGTAAGATTCTGGTGCACCGTATACCCCCCAATCTATTGCTATTTTTTGTTTAGGGTCAAAGGCGTGTTTATAGCCGGGGTCGCCGTGACGTTGCAGAAATCTATTGGCTCCTTCTCTGGTATCGCGAAAGTCCACACCAATTATCAGAAAATCATCTCGTTTATCGGCGATTCTAGCTAGTTCCAGCAGATATGGATGTTCGGCAACACAGCTGATGCACCAGGAGCCCCAGAAGTTTACTAGCACCCATTTTCCTTTATAGTCAGAAAGGGAGATATTACCGTTACCTTTAAGGGTAGGTGCGGTAAAATCTGATGCTGGTTTATTTACCAGTGGCGAGGGTATATCTCGGGGATCATTGCCCAAACCTCCGGCAAACAGGGCCATGATGACAACGAGAGATAGTAGCAGGATAATTTTCCAGGAATTTTTCATGATATCCTAATTAAAATAACAAAATAAAATAACAAAAAATAAAACTAATGGGGGTCCAGGGGAATCATTTCCCTGGTGGGTTTGGGCGAAGCCCAAGGTTCTGTCTTTGCTTTAAGGCCGAATTTACAAAAGGCGTTTTTTTGCCTTTGCTTTTAAAAAAACGTCTCGGCCCGTATCTTAATTTATAAGTATATAATCCCAGTCTTTTTTGGGATTATATACTTATAAATGCTATTTACCAATCACGGGTTGGATTAAATCCGACCGTTGGTAGGTAAAGGATGCTAGCAAAGGTAGAAAACCCCCAAAAGCTGGGTTTTCTACCTTTGCTAGCGAATATACTAGCCGGGGGCTTTTTTTAAAAGGCACAAAAAAAGCCCTTTATAACTCCGGCTTTACAGCAACAGCAAAACCTTGGGCCTTGCCCAAACCCACCAGGGAAATGATTCCCCTGGACCCCCACTAATACAGCCTTTTTTATATGCCTACTCCAGCTTTTTTTCCCTACTAATCCGCCCCTGCATAAGCGCAAATATAACACCCAACGCCATAATACCAGAACCAGTCCAAACCCAGACAATCAACGGATTTCTATAAACCCGAATAGACCAAACATCCTTCTTGACCTCATCACCCAACACCACATAGATATCCTCAAACCACGTGGTGTGAATAGCTGCCTCAGTAGTGGGTTGCGAAGTCTCATTATAAACTCGCTTCTGCGGCCTTAACTCAACAGAAAAACCACTATCATGCTCAGCCGTTATAACCGCCTCAACCGCTCGCCAGTTGTATTTACTCGCTGTACCTACCCTGTCCAAAGTGAAATTCCAAGAACCAACCTTAACCTTGTCCCCAGATGTCATGAATAGGTTCTTCTCCTCCTGATATAAACCAGAACCGATAAAACCAGCAGCCATAACCAAAATACCAAAATGTACTACAAAACCTCCATAACGACGCTTGTTTCTACTAATAAGCTGCCACAAAGTGGTAACAGCCGAACCCGACTCCCGGTTTTTCATACGGGCAACAACCTTCCTGCGAGTGTCCAATATATGGGTCGCCAAAACAAAAGCCATCACCACAGATGTGCTAATTCCATAAAAATTGCCCATGCCCATAGCCCAAGCGGCAATGCCCGTAACAACAGCAAATATGGTCGGTATTAATAAATCCCGCTTTAACTGCCTGAAACTTGCCTTGCGCCACGAAATAACCGGACCTATACCCATCATCAATATGATACCCAACATAATCGGGATGAAGACCGCATTATAATATGGAGCACCCACCGAGACCTTGGAATCAGACCAAGTCTCGACAGCTAATGGATACAACGTGCCCAATAACACCGTTAAGGTGGCAACCAACAAAAATAGATTATTAAATAAAAATGCCGACTCCTTTGATAGTGGGTTTTCAAGCTTGATGTCGGTCTCTAGATGCTCCGATTTCATGGTCAACAGACCAAAGGAGAAAAATAGCAATACCGTCATAAATGCTAAAATATACACCCCTCGACCAGGATCAGAAGCAAAAGAGTGGACCGAAGATAAAACCCCGGATCTCACCAAGAATGTACCCAAAATCGCCAAGGCAAACGTCATGGTAACCAAAAAGACGTTCCAGGTTTTAAACATCTGTCGCTGCTCTTGCACCATTACCGAATGTAAAAATGCCGTCGCCGTCAACCACGGCATAAATGAGGCGTTCTCCACCGGGTCCCACGCCCAATATCCACCCCAACCAAGCTCGTAATAGGCCCAATAAGCACCAAAAACAATTCCCGTCGTCAACATGGCCCATGAAAAAAGAGTCCATCTTCTCGTTGCCACAAGCCACTCTTCATCAGCCTGACCAGTTATCAATGCTGCCATGGCAAATGCATAAGGTATGGCAAAACCAACATAACCCATGTAGAGAAATGGTGGATGAAATACCATGCCTGGATCTTGTAAAAGAGGATTTAAATCTTTTCCATCAAATGGTGGTGGTATCAATCTCTCAAATGGAGTCGATAAAAACAGCACCAACAACAAAAAGCCCACTAAAAGAGCACCCAAAATAGCCAATACATAAGGCATGGATACCGGATGGGTCTTCCAATGCCGCCATGCTGCTACACCGATATAAACAGAAAGCAACCACGCCCAGAGTAACAAAGAGCCTTCATGACCACCCCACATAGCTGTCGCCAGATAAAATATTGGTAGATCCAACGAGGCGTGTTTGGCTACATAAAGAACTGAAAAATCATGATTTAAAAAAGAGTTGACCAAACCAACAGTGGAAACAGTCAAAAGCAGTGCGACAACAACGGCAGAATGCCTGCCAACACGTATCCATGCGTTATTACCACTTGTTACCCCATACAGAGAGGAGAATATCTGTAAAAATGTTAAGATCAGTGCCAAAAGGGCAGAAAAATGGGCAATTTCAATCCACACAAAAACACCTCGGATTATCTACTTGTATTTACAAAAAAATTATTAAAAAACACTACCAGCAAGTACCGGGGTTGAATCGAAGAAAAAACCCCAAAAAAATATCACCTTCAAAAATCTATTGCATAGATTTCAAAATCGACTTCTTGGCCTTGGCAATACCCTCTTCACTCATCTCAACAGGCATATAATCCTCGGAGTGTTTAGCCAATATAGACTTAGCCATAAAATCTTGACCACCCTGCCACATACCCTCAACAATTACACCTTGGCCCTCCCGGAAAAGGTCCGGCAGCATACCGTCATAGCGCACAGGAAACATATTCTCCCCATCTGTAACCAAAAAGCGGATTTTCAGGGTTCCCTCCTCCTTTACCAAAGAACCCTCCTGCACCATGCCACCAATTCTCACGGTTTTACCATCCAGGTTATCACTTTTTTGGATAATTTCCGTCGGTGTATAAAAATAGACCAACGAACCGGTAAATGAAGAGAATACCAACGATAACAATGCTCCACCCACAACCAGAACCGTGAGCATGAGAAATAGCCGTTTTTGCTTTTTTTTCATCATGAGGTTTTCTGCTCTTTCAACTGTTGTTGCGCCCGCTTAAGACCCCTTTGCCACTTAAGGGTGAGAACACCGTAGACCACTGTGGCAACACCATAAACAGCAATAACGTAGGGTGTGTAATCAATCATCTTCTTCCATCCTTTCAATATCCAACGCTTCTAGCTGCCTTAATGCAGCCACCTCACGGGCCTTTACCACCACCAAATAGGCGCCCATAAGGATAAAAGCAATAGCCATTACCAGCAGAGGTGGCAACAGATCACCAGTTATCGTGGGGTTGCCAGAAGCACCACCAAACGATGGAGGCTGATGCAAAGTACGCCACCAAACTACAGAATAATGTATAATAGGCAGATCCACCGCCCCGATTATAGCTAAAATTGCCGTAGCACGGGCCGCTTTTGTCGGCTCTTCCAATGAACTACGCAGTGCCATCAAACCCATAAATATGATCAAAAGCACCAACATGGAGGTAAGACGAGCATCCCATGCCCACCATGTACCCCACATGGGTTTTCCCCATATAGAGCCAGAAGCAAGGGTTACAGCTGTAAATGCGGCACCCACGGGAGCCGCAGCTTCCGCAATGATATCTGCTGTCTCGCTCTTTTTAACAAGATATGTGATGCTGGCAATGGTTAACAGTATATAGCTAAAAAGAGACATTTTGGCTGATGTAACATGGGCATATAATATCCGCACCGAGTTGCCCTGCTGAAAATCAATGGGGGCATTGAACACCATCCATAGACCAACACCCAACCACAACAGAGCCATGAATCCTAACGGTCGTTGTATGCGAGCTAATAAATTCATTGCCTAAATCTACTCCTCAACCAGCCAAGAAAAACCCCAAGGGGCCAAGGCGAGATAAACCATATCAAAAATCAGCAGCAGTTTAATCCAGGGCCAGGGTTGACCATCTGCGACCATAACACCGGCTGTGGCCTGTACTCCCGCTATTAATAGGGGAGCCACCAGAGGCAACAGAAGCAGTGCCAATAGTGTCTCTCTCGATCTTGCTGCCTGGGTCATGGCAGCCAGCAGCACTCCCAACCCGGTTAAACCCAATATTCCCAAGACCAACACCCCAAAAATATGATGTATAACATGCCATGCGTCAACATTGAAAAGGATCATGGTCAAAGGTAAAATCATAGCTTGCACAAGCAGGGTCAAAAACAGATTTCCCAACCATTTACCGAGAAAAATAATACCCCGGGGAACCGATGCCAACAACAATCCCTCAAAGGCTCCATTCTCCTCCTCGGCCTGAAACACCCGTCCCAACCCCATCAAACTGGTAAACAGAACCGTCGCCCAGACAAGACCCGGTAACAGTTTGACCGCAGCCTGCCTGTCAGGTTCAAAAGCAGCTTGAAAAACCACTAAAACTGCAATGGCAAAAAAAAGCATGGACGAAAGAGAAGAACGGCGACGAAGATCACCCACCATATCTTTCCAGGCTATTCGATAGGCTGCTTTTAACAAGTGACCACCTCCCCTTCCGGCAACAGGCGACCCTTCTTTAAAAATTGTGGTTTATGATCAAGAGCAGCAACCCGTTGGGGATCATGGCTTGCCATGATAATCATACCACCACCTTTGAGAAAATCTGTCAAAATGGAATTCAACCAATTAACACCCTGAGCATCTAAAGCGGAATATGGCTCATCCAACAGTAAAAGAGATGGTTTGGCTATTAGAACACGGGCCAGTGTCAGCCGTTTTTTCATGCCGGCAGAAAACCAACGGCTCGGTCTGTCGGCAAAACGACCAAGACCCACCGTTTCGATTGTTTTACGAATAGCATCATCAGAAGGGGTCAGCTGTCTGAGATCGGCAAAAAAAAGTAGATTTTCAACCGGGGTAAGATGTCCATAAAGGTGGCTGTTATGGCTGACAAATACCAATTTATCGCGGATTTCATCACCATGGTTTTTTGAGTCCAAACCATCAAGGGTGTACTGCCCTTTTTGTAGAGAAAAACGTGTGGACAAAAGGGTAAGAAGGGTGGATTTACCAGAGCCGTTATCACCAAACAGAACAACACAATCGCCAGCGTGCATGGTCAATTCGATGCCTTGCAATACTTTATGTCTGCCAAATCGGTGATGCAAACCTGTTACTGCTAACTTAACCATATATGCACTTAGCTCGGACAGTTAAAGATATCCGGGTTGGGAATTAAATAAAGTGTAGAGATGCTTTGATCCCAAAAAATGGTAGTTGAAACTGTTATCGCTTAGAAGGTTTAATCAGACGGCCTTCCATACCAATTTTTTCTTTAATCAGTCGCCCTGCCTTTTCGGCCTTGGTTCTTGTGGAAAAAGGCCCCAAACGAACCCGGTAGTACGTCTTGGACCGGATATTGGCAGTCTCCTGATAAACTGGCATTCTCTTACCGTTGAACATAACAGAGCGTAGCTTGCTTTGCAACGCCCTGGACCGTTCAGCATTGGATAAGGAGGCTATCTGCATGGAGTAACCATTTTTTGGGGTTACACTACCACTGGGCTCAACAGCTCTTGCTGGCTCTTTTTTCGCAACTGGTTTTACACTGTTTAGCTGTTTTTTGGCTACATACTGTTTCGGCTGCTGATTTTGTTGCGCCTTTTTTTGTTTAGCTAAAGCGTCAGCTATAGCTTTGCTGAAATCTATATTTGTCGGTGGCAACTCTTTTGCCCTATTGGTCACAGGCTGCTGTTTTGCTGCTTTACTTCTCTCCAATGCCCTTTTACTTGCTAGCTCAGCCTCTCTTATCCTTCTGGCAGCTTCCTGTTTTGCCTCCTGGGCTTTTTTCAATTTTTCGGCATTGGCCTGTTTTAATTTATCCGCTTCGGCTTTTTTCTTTTTGGCCTCAGCCAGTTTTCTTGCCTCTTCCTTTTTAAAGGCCACCTCTTTACGAACCGCCTCTAGTTCAGCTGGAGAACGGTTCCACCCACCTTGCAACTCCTCATCAGGAGTTTGACCACCTAGAACATGTCCCTCCTCAGGGGGAGCCTCTGCATTTTGTTGCTCTTTTGTAGGCAGACTCTCTCCAGGTTTAAGAACAGTACGATTGTTTAATTTTTCATAATTAAGTTCATCGTTGACATGGTTACTAAACACCGCAGCTGTTCCAGACAACCCCTTATTCTGATATCTATCTGAACGCCCCATTCTGTCGGTCAATTTGACCATGGGCCGTTTTGCCACATCCTCTTCGACCAGATCTGATGGAGAGCTGACCATATTGAAGATGACAACAACGAGTATCAACAGAAGGATGACACCGCCAGTTATCAAAAAAAGTTGCTGTTCTCTGTTGGGTGAAGCTTTCATTTTAGGATATGAGACCCCTATTTTTACCTTGACGAAACAATAATTTTTCTTGCATTATTCCATCTATGAAACATTGTGCACTACTAACTATTTTTGGTAACGATCGCCCAGGCATTGTTGCCCAGGTGACCAAAGTCCTCTTTGAGACAGGCTGCAATATTGCAGACTCCAGTATGACCCGTCTGGGTGGGGAGTTTACAATAATGCTGATAGTCTGCTACCCAGAAGGTTTCACTTCTGAGCAATTATCCAATAAACTTATACCTGTCGTCAACGAAATGGCACTTGAACACCATGTCAAAGATATTGAAACTTCCGCTGCTCTAAATCCTAATCCAACACAGCCCGAAAGGGAATGTATAATTAGCGTTCTAGGTGCGGATCAGCCCGGTATCGTCTATCGGGTGGCCGAAGCAATTCAAGATACAGGCGGAAATGTAAGCGATTTATACACGCAAGTCATTGGTTCACCTGATCGGCCAGTCTATACTATGATCATTGAAACAGAGTATTCCAGCAATATTGAGGCCATACAGAAGCGTTTAGATAAATTGGCTGTTGAGTTGCAGGTTGAAATCTCATTGCGTATTGCGCAATCGGACCCACTATAGCAGACTTTTTATATTTTATGTGATTCCCCATGGCTGTGCTGGACATTCTTATCTACCCTGATGAAAGGTTGCGAGGTATTTCTGAGGAGGTTGTCGATTTTGCCGACCCCCAACTGCAACAATTCATTGATGATCTAATCGATACCATGCATGCTGGTCCCGCCTGTGTAGGAGTAGCTGCTCCCCAGACTGGAAAACAGATCCGCTTGGTTTTAATGGACTGTTCCCTGGCTCGCAAGCCACCAGAAAATAACCATGGTCAACTTGTGGTGATAAATCCGGTAATACTTAATTGGGACGGTATGGATGTCGCTCGTGAGGGATGTCTCTCCCTGCCGGATTATACTGGTAATGTTATGCGAGCGGTTGATATCACGGTACAATTTCAAGATCGCCATGGTAAAGAACATGCCCTTACCATGACCGAATTTGAAGCAAGGGTATTACAACATGAGATGGACCACCTTGACGGCAAGCTTTTTACCGACCGTATAGTGAGCCGTAAAGCCGACCTGTTTCGCCGTAAAGTTCGTGGAGTAAAAAAGAAAAAAACTGCTCAACAATAGCTGCCTTCCTTTTTTTTAGTTAAGGACAAGTAACCATCTCTTTAATTAACGATGTGTGGACTATTTGGTTTTTTTACAAATAGAGGCGGAAATTTGCTTGACGGCAAGCTAATATTGATTCAGAATTAACCGTTTTTCATCTAGTTGCTGTAAAAAATCATTTTTTGCTAGCTGGATACTTGACTAATAACAGACTCTTTATGGTAGTTACCATTTAAGAATTTTGTGAGGAAATAGCCGTGAAAAGAACTTTTCAACCCAGTACAATACGTCGTAGCCGTACCCACGGTTTTCGCTCTCGTATGGCCACAAGAGCAGGACGCAAATTGCTCTCTCGCCGTCGCGCCCGTGGTCGTAAGCGTCTCTGTCCGTAAAGCTGTAGCTTTAAAAAATGATAGCATAGGCTTTTGAAGGTTGAAAAACAGGGGCTTTTGGGGGTAGGCAATAAATTTCCCAAATCGGCCCGTATATTGACCTCTGCTGGTTATCGTCATGTAACTGGTAGAAACACTAAAAAAAGCGTATCACCCCATTTTTTGCTATTTGTTTTGCTTAATAAAGGTGGTAAAGAGCCAAGATTGGGCATGACTGTAAGCAAAAAAGTTGGTAATGCTGTTGTGCGTAATCGGATTAAAAGGGTTGTCAGGGAATTTTTCCGGCAGAACAGATCCCTGCTTACTTCCTCATTTGATTGTGTAGTTATCGCACGACCTCGTGCTGGCAAAACCAGTGGGGCTGAGTTAACAAAAAGTTTAGCTAAACTTTTTAGGCCATATCAAAAATCAATTGGTACTTAAGAGCTTGTGAAACCTGTAATTTTAGCTTTAATTAAGTGTTATCGCTATTGTATCTCGCCGATGCTACCGCGCAGTTGTAGATTTTATCCCAGCTGTTCGGAGTATGCTGCGGAGGCAGTTACGGATTATGGCGCGTTAAAAGGCAGTTGGTTGGCTATGCGTCGTTTGGCAAAATGTCACCCTTTCCATCCCGGTGGAGTAGATCCCGTTCCCGAAAAAGTCAAGAACTAGGAATTCCCATGGACCAGCGTACAATTCTGGCCATCAGCTTGTCATTTATTTTGCTGGTGTCCTATCAAACCTATATGGACACTTATTATCCACCTGCGCCTATGGAGCAGCAGATGGAGCAACCTTTGGAGGATGAGAGCAGAAATCTTTCTGAATCTGGGCCACGTCCTAGTACTGTTGACGGGGTACGTGTTGGCAAGGGGCCTGATGGGCCGGTAGCCGAAGAGGCAGCACCTGAAATTACTACCAAGGTAGCTCCCAGCGGCCCAGGCGAAATTTTTAAATTTGAGGATGGTGTCGTAAGAGGTGAGATTGCCCAAACTGGTGGTCGCATTGCAAAGCTATCATTTTTAAAACATTTAGATGAGCTACCCCCGGAAGGGCAGCCTATTCAATATATGGATCAAGATTCCCGTGAGTTTTTCTTTGCGGAGTCTGGATTTTTAGGTTCAGCTGGTTTTGTTGCCCCGAATCGTGAGACCATGTGGCAACTAGTTAGTGGTGAGGGCCTTGTTGGTAGTGGCGACTTACATTTAAGCTGGAACAATGGCAAAGGGGTAACATTTGAAAAAATCTATTCTTTTACTGAGGATTCCTATCTATTTACAGTAACCGACCGGATTATCAATAAAAGTCAAAAGGCCTTTGAGTTTTATCATTATTCTCAGTTTGTGCGTGTTGAGCCGGGTGTTGGTGATGGGGAGCAGATGTTAGCCATTGCTGATTTTGAAGGACCAATGGGCTATTTGGATGAGGCGCGAGTACAGCATGAGTATTCTGATTTAAAAGAGGCGGATCAGCGTCAGAGGGCAAAATCCGGCTGGATTGGTATTAGTGATAAATTTTTTCTAGCAGCTTTAATTCCGCCCAAGGGTGAAAAAGAGAACAATTTCTATTTTGATTATGATGTCCCGGCCCATCGAGCTGGTACTGTTTCCAATAAAGAGGTTATAAGTGCTGGTGGTGAGGTATCGGTTGCCACGCAGATGTATATTGGCCCCAAGGAGGTTAAGACACTTGAGAGCCATAACCTAAATTTACAGCGAGCTATTGATTATGGTTGGTTTCATTTCCTAGCGGAGCCAATTGTTCAGGTGTTGTTGTATTTAAACGGTATTTTCCACAATTTTGGTGTTGCCATTATTCTTTTGACCTTTGGCATCAAGATAGTTCTATTTCCATTGGCCAACAAGAGCTATGTCTCTATGAACGCCATGAAGAAGCTACAGCCCAAGATTGAGGAGTTAAAAACCAAGCATGGGGACAATAAAAAGGCTTTAAACGAAGATATGATGAAGCTTTACCAGACCAACAAGGTTAATCCGTTGGGTGGTTGTCTACCGATGATAGTGCAGATTCCGGTATTTTTTGCTCTTTATAAGGTTCTATTTTTATCGGTTGAGATGCGTCATGCGCCGTTTATGTTATGGATAGATGATTTATCGGTGATGGACCCATATTTTGTTTTACCGATATTGATGGGTGCTTCGATGTTTTTCCAGTCTAAGTTAAACCCGACTCCGGCTGATCCGATTCAGGCGAAGATCATGATGTTTTTACCGTTGATTTTTACCTTTATGTTCATGACGTTCCCTGCTGGTTTGGTTCTGTATTGGTTGCTTAACAATGTCTTATCCATAGCACAGCAGATGTATATTCTTAAAAAAGAAGGCTAAAAAAATAGCTTTTAACTAGTGGGGGTCCAGGGGAATCATTTCCCTGGTGGGTTTGGGCGAAGCCCAAGGTTTTGTAGTTGCTGTAAAGCCGAATATTAAAAGTCGTTTTTTTGCCTTTGCTTTTCAAAAAACGTCTCGGCTAGTCTATTAACCCCCAAAGCAATAAAACCCCGTCTTTTTGGGGTTTTATTGCTTTGGGGGTGTCCTTTACTCTCCATTGGTGGGAGTTAATTTAATCCCTTGCTAGGTATAGGACACATATCAAGAGACAAAAACCAAAAGGACGGTTTTTGTCTCTTAATATGCTAATAGATTAGCCGGGAGCTTTTTTTGAAAAGCACAAAAAAAGCTCTTTTAAATTCCGGCTTTACAGCAAAACCTTGGGCTTTGCCCAAACCCACCAGGGAAATGATTTCCCTGGACCCTCACTAATGGGAGCATACCCACTAGTATCGGTATATTTATTATGCGTCATATTAACTCCACAGATCCCATAGCAGCCCTCGCTACCCCCCCCGGTCGCTCCGGTGTAGCCATAATCCGCATAAGTGGTAAAAATGTCTGGAAAAAATTAACCCCTCTGCTTAAATATCCAAACTCAAAACCCATAAGCCCAACACCACCAACCCCCAGAGTTTTACAACGTATTGATCTTATAGACGCAAACAACCAAACCCTAGATCAAGCACTGGTTGTCTATTTCAAAGGACCCAACTCCTTTACAGGTGAAGACCAAATAGAGATCCAAGGCCACGGCTCCCCCGTTGTTATCGCCCGAACCATGGAACGACTTTCCCAACTAGGTATCAGACCCGCCGACCCCGGTGAGTTCTCCCGTAGAGCCTTTCTAAACGGTAAAACCGATCTGGCCCAAGCAGAAGCACTGATGAACCTAATCAATGCCTCTTCCCTAAGAGCAGCAAGAGAGGCCACTAAACAGATGGAGGGAACCCTCTCCCAAAGATTGCAAAACAACCAAGCCCTGCTACTAGAAGCTCTGGCACACCTGGAAGCAACATTAGACTTTGCCGACGAAGATATTTCACCAGATGATCAACTAGCCATAGCAGGCCGACTAACAAAAGTAGCCGAAGATATCGGTCAACTACTACAAGGATCAACACTTGGAAAACAGCTGGCCCACGGCTTTGAACTGGCAATAATTGGTAGACCAAATGTCGGAAAATCCACCCTGTTCAACCGTCTATCAGGCCATAACAGAGCCATAGTTACCCCACTACCAGGCACAACCAGAGATATCCTGGAAAGCCCCATCGAAATACACGGTATACCCGTACAACTTACCGATACCGCTGGTCTAAGAGAAACAGACGAAATAATTGAAGAAGAGGGTATAAAAAGAGCAAAAGAGAGACTACAAAAAGCCGATGCCGTACTGCTACTGCTTGATATATCAAAAGAAATTACAAATGAAGATCAAGAGATCATCAAGCTTGCTCCTCTCGATAGAACAATAATAGTTTGGAATAAACAGGATTTAACTGAATCCAACAAAATACCAGATACAAATAAACTAGGTGTAGATCAAGCCGTTGCCTCAGTGGTAATATCATGCAAAAAAGACAGAGGTATCAACCAACTAACCGAAAAAATAGCCAGCTTTTTCGGCTCCCAGCCCATAGATGGCGAAGGGAGCGTGGTTATGGTAGCCAGACAAAAAGAGAACCTACAAAAAACCATTTCACATCTGGCAAGCGCAGAAGCTCTCCTTCTCCACTGCGAAAATGAAGAGCTAGTAGCAATCGCAATAAGAGAAGCCCTAAACTCCATAGGTGAACTAATAGGCAAAACTACCCATGACGACCTCCTAGACCTGATTTTCAGCTCCTTTTGTATAGGTAAGTAGGGATATATTTTTATAAATTTATACCATGTAAGCTTGTATACGTTTCTGGTTAACTCTCTTTACAAATAATTTGACTTTTTAAGCACAAAGTATACATTGTAGTTATATGTTTACGGTTTGTGCTCAAAGGAGTCTTGTTGATGTCTGCAAAACCATTCTCAGTCCGTCTTCCTGATGAAGTCCGCGCAGACCTTGCGTATCTTAGTGAGGTTACCCACCGCTCACAATCCTCTATTGCCATACAATTGTTGGCAGAAGAGGCAAAAAAGAAAAGTGACAAGTTACGCGCCATCGAGGCAGCTAAGGAGGATATCAAATCTGGGGTGCTTCATTCTGGAGAACAGATTATAGAGTGGATGGATACCTGGGGCAGCAAAAATGAAAAACCATCTCCTAAGCCTGATATAATTGATATCAGCTAATTGCATAATGAAAAAAATCAGATTTTCCCGCCTGGCTAAACAAGATCTTGAAAATATAAGAAATTTCTACATTAAGATCAATCCAGAGGTGGCCGTAACTATCAAGGATCATCTAAAAAAAAGCTTCTTACTACTACAAAACAATCCTAACATTGGTCACATAACTGGTGATTATGATGTTTTTGAATGGCATGTCCCAGGAACCAAATACTCCATTCCCTATATGATAGAGAACCAAACCGTGATCATTCTAAGGGTTTTTGATGAAAGACAAAATAGGCCAGATTCTTGGAAAATTTAATTCATTACAAATTATTATAATATTCTCAACCTAATTTTTTTGATATTTTCTCTACTACAGCCAACGCAGTCTCAAGCTCTTTTTCAGTTAGATCACCAGCTGATTTTTCCGCCCATGGTATATGTTTTTGAAATAGCTGAAGGTAAATATCCTCTCCTTTGGGTGTCAGCTCTATATATTTTGCCCGTTTATGGTTTGGATTGTCTATTAGATTAAGCAAGCCATCCTTGGTCATAACATCAAATGTTGCTTGAAAAACAAAAAACAGCTTTTTAATTTAGTTCAGCTAAACTAACAATGGCCTTAACTTCACTACCTGTACCTAAAAATTCCAACCTGTCAAATGAGATATGGTTGCTCAATGCTATACCACGTCCGTGGTTATCGAAGGCTCTTTCAGGGGCGAAATCCATGTAGGGCCGCCAATCAAACCCTTTACCCTGATCCTTGATTATAACGGTTATCTCTTTATCATCCCTGGTAAATTGTACATCAACTATTCGATCTACATATTCCGGCATAGTTAAGCGACGCTCTAACTCTTTTGCCCATGTTCCTTTACGGTTTAACAATGTTTTTTCCCTGTAGGTTATCTCAAGATTTCCATGTTCAACAGCATTTAATAACAGCTCATGCAGACCAGTCATAACCCGCTGGGGATTGGGATATGCTTGCGCCATAATTGTTGTTATATTATTGACATCATCAATATTTTTGAATTGTAACTGCCATTTTTGCTTAAGAGCCATTAGCGACGTTATTTTTTTTGTTGATATATTTAAAAGCTCGTCACGTAGTAGAAGATAACGTTTATAATCTTCTATTGCTGAACGAACTATAGCTAGCAGTATGTCATCTTCAGGAAAAGGCTTGGTTACATAATAGAACGCTCCGGCTTGCAAACCCTCAACAACTTCATGGGTTTGTGCCAGAGCAGTTTGAAAAATAACAGGAATATGTTTTAATCGTTTATCCCTTTTCATCCATTGCAGAACCTCCATGCCATCCATTTCTGGCATCATCCGATCCAACAGTACGGTAACAAAACGGTCCGGCTCTTTCTCCAATATAGCACACGCCTCTCGACCATTTTGCGCCATGGTGACTATAAAATTTTCATCTTCTAAAATATCCTGCAACAAAAGTCTGTTTTGGCGTTTATCGTCAACAACTAAAATATCCATTTTACATTCCATGTTATTACCATTTGCGCTGATATTATTCGATTTTTAGGGTTTTATCTTAAACTATGAATAGATTAGTTGGAATAACGATCTTTTATCTCTAATATTTGTGGCAACACTCTTTTAAATGCATCAACTATCTCAGGATCAAATTGAGTACCTGCGCATTTTTCCAGTTCAATCACAGCATTTTCCACACTCCAAGCACTTTTATATGGACGGCTGGAGGTCAAAGCATCAAAAACATCTGCCACTGCAACAATTCGCCCTATAA
This sequence comes from Magnetococcales bacterium, assembly GCA_015232405.1. GTDB lineage: Bacteria > Pseudomonadota > Magnetococcia > Magnetococcales > JADFYX01. Next base: position 50,202 of record JADFZS010000004.1, read on the forward strand.
GTGGAATATCTACCCCCTTTAACCCTAACGGATAGCCGCTTCCATCCCATTTTTCGTGATGGCAGGCAGCAACACTACGAGCCATCTTTAGCAGTTCAGTATCTCCTCCAGATAAAATCTCGTTACCTATATCTGTGTGAGTTTGCATTATCTGCCATTCGTCACGATCCAATTTGCCGGGCTTGAGAAGTATATTGTCAGGAATACCAATTTTTCCTATGTCATGCATCGGTGCGCTCTGCAATAACAGATTGCATTGGGCTCCTGAAAGTCCACACTCTCTGGCAATTATAGCCGAAAAATTCGCCATTCTTTGCACATGCATACCGGTTTCATTATCCCGATATTCTGCAGCTCTTCCAAGACGCTCCAGCACCTCAAGCTTGGTTCGCTCCACCTCTTTGGTTCCTTTTAAAACCAAATCCTGGAGATGATTTTTCAGATAAGCTGATTGTGCCTGATTGGATACCCTAACCAATACCTCCTCCTCATCGATGGGTTTGGTCAAAAAGTCCGCCGCGCCCTCTCGTAACGCACGTAAACGAACCTCCCGGTCGTTCAAAGCAGTGATAACCAATACCTGAACCTCCTCTAACGGTTTTATTTTTGCAAACCGCTTTAAAACCTCAAAACCATCAATGGCAGGCATCATTATATCAAGTAAAACCAAAGAAAAATCGTTTTGAGCAAACAGTTCAATGGCTTCTGCCGGATCCTGACAGCAGCGTAAACTGCTATAACCATTGGAGTGGAGAATATCCTCCAAAAGTCTGATATTTGCATGTTCATCATCAATGATGAGAATGGGTTCGTGTAGATAATCTTCTTTAATGCTCAACGATATATACTCTTTTTAAAGTTGGTTGTTTTTATTTGTTTTATATAAACCGATCATTTTCAGCCTGTCTCCTCCTGATGATTTCGACACGGAAGAGCTATAGTAAAGGTTGTACCTGCTTCATTTATATTGTTTTCTGCTTTTATAGTGCCGTCATGGCGAAGCATTATCTCTTGGGAAATCGCCAAGCCAAGACCAGTACCACCAGCACTATTTTTAGTATTGCTGGATTGAACAAACTTTTTAAAAATCGATTTCAACTCATCAGGTGGTATCCCTGCACCCTGATCTTTTACCTTAACTAATATCGCAGGGATTGGCCAACTCTCTTCAATTATACCATTTTCATCTTTTTCAATTAGTATTGATATATAACTATTCTCCGGACTGAATTTTATAGCGTTTGATACCAAATTTACAAGTACTTGAATAATCATGCCAATATCACACATTACTTTGGCATCACTCTCTTTGCCAATAACCCGAAACTGTTGCCCTTTTTCATCTAATAAAGAGTCTGTTTCACGACATACCGTTGCCACAATATCCCCCATATTGTGCCATTGAATGTGAAATGGAGAGTGTCCTGCTTCTAGTTTGGAGAGATCCAAAAGATTGTTCAAAAGCCCCAAAAGACGTTCAGAACTACTTGCGACAAAGTTTGAATATTCCAAAAGATTTTCTTTTAATTTTGGCTCTAGATCACTGTTGCTGACCTTTTTCTTGATCCGTCGATTAAAACCGATTATGGAGTTCATGGGGCTGCGTAGTTCATGGCTCATGTTAGCCAAAAATGTACTCTTTGCCTGGTTGGCAGAGACCGCCTCCTTCTGACTTTGCAAAAGCTCTTCTTGGATCTGTTTTAGTTCGGTGATATCAACTCGAACTCCCACACGCCCACCATCGGGGGTGGAACGTTCTTGGATTCTAATCCAGCGACCATCACTCAAAAGCTCATCAAAAACTTCATCACTATTGAGGTGCTTGGACAGACGCTGTTTGATCCATCCCTCTTGATCACCTTTAGAGAGATTTTTACCATCGGCATAGTGTCCATGCTCTATACCTGTGCGAACGATCTTCTCATAACTAACCCCCTCTTTAATGATATCTTCAAATCCATGATACATTTTTTTAAAATAGGAGTTGGATAAAACCAATCTATCATCTTCATCAAACAGGGCAAAACCATCACCAATAGCCTCCACAGCTGAGGTAAGTCGCTTTTGGTTTTTATCTAACTCTGCTGTACGAGTTTCGACTAGCTGTTCAAGATGGTATCTATGGTTGCTCAAATTTTCATCAGCTTTATTGTGCTCTATGGCTTTTGCTAAAATATTAGCAATAATTAGCAAAAAACCATCCTCTTCTGGGTCCCGTTGATAATTAATGGGCAGATATATGCTGATCAACCCTAGTAGCTGCCTACCAAAAAGTATGGGGACGAAATAGTGTTTATGAGGAGGTAGGCTACTGCATATACCATCAAAATTGTGTTTTTTATGCTCCATGAAATGGAGCTGTTGAGAGATACTTGAATGCCATATTTTGCTATTATTTGCTATATTTTGATTATAATCTGCTACAATATGGTCTGGCAGGTTACGATAACAGTTTAACTGCATCTGACCACTTTCACCGTCCCACATAAAAATACTGCCTCTACCTTCAATAGCAAAACCGGGAATAGACAGAACAAGCTCTAGAGCATGGTCCAATATTTCGTTTATTGTTTGGGGGTTGATTACAGCCTGTAGCAGATGGCTTATTATTGTTTGAAACTCAAGGGCGTTATTGATCTGTTTTTCTATCTGTTTGCGTTTGGTGATATCCTCTTTAATCGATAGATAATGGGTGATTACACCCAAAGAATTTTTAATTGGAGAGATGGATACCAACTCCCAGAACAGTTCACCATTTTTCTTTTTGTTAAAAAACTCACCACGCCACTCTCTGCCAGAGGTTATGGTCTCCCACATTATTTGGTAATCTTTTGCTGAGGTTCTTCCAGCTTTCAAAATTCGTGGATTTTTACCAATAACCTCTTGATGACTGTAACCTGTCACTTCAGTAAATTTTGGGTTTATATATTCTATGTCACCCTTGGTATCTGTGATGATAACCGAAGTCGGGCTCTGTTCTACAGCATGGTAGAGATGTAAAATTTTTTCTTTGGAACTTGTGATCTTTTTTTCTGCAGCTTGTAGTTCAGCAATGTGTCGCTGTTGCCTGTTTAAATAGAGCAACAACAATATGGTGAGCAAAATCACCAGGGCAGAAGCTAAAATATGGAGGTTTTTCAACTCTTGTCCACTACGAAAATGGGCAGTTTTAGTACTGACAAACTCCCATTGTTGATCGCCTACGCTAATAGTTTCTGTTATTTGTGGGTTTTTCCAACGTTGCCACTCTTCTATTGCTACATCTACCGATAGCTTGGAGTGACGTTTGCGACTGGAGTGAAAATAGAGAAAACTTTCATCTTTTTTAGCCCTGCTATCACGGAGAAGAAAATCTACCCCTCTGGGTGCCAGCTGTTTTATGGCATTTTCAGCAACATCCCTTATGCGAAAAACTCCAACGGCAAAACCGATTAAATTTCGTCGACGCTCAGATATTGTGGAACTAGGAAAACCGTTATGGTAAATAGGCTGTAAAACAAGAAAACCATAATGTTGTGAACTACCCTGTAGCATGGTAATTCGACTGCTAACAACAATTTTTCCACTATCACGTGCCTTTTTTATCGCTGCCAGCCGTACAGGATTGGAAGAGAGATCAAAACCCATTGCTATTTTATTGGCTTCATAAGGCTCCATATAGTATATCGGATAATATACCTCCCGCTCCGAAGCCCTAACCATCTCACCTTTTGGTGAATGTTCTGTAAATTGAAACCCTGGGAAATGGGCCTTTGCTTCCTTTTCATAGTTTAAACGTTGCGAAGCATAGACACGTGGAACCCACTCTAAAGCTTGGATATGCTGGTTATGAGCAAAAATGGATTGGGCAAATATTTTAAACTCTGATCTGTTAACATTATCAGATGATAAAAATAGTCGATGAATACCACGTACCGCTTCAATACCCTCTTCAATCCCTTTTTGCACAGCTCTATGACGGTTTTGTGCTGCCCATTCAAACTCAACCATCAAGCCGTTATGGGTCTGTTTCTGGATAACCACAAAAGCAATATATGAAAAAACAGCTCCCAAAAAGGCTACCAATAAAAATGAGATATTTTTTTTGAAAAACAAAAAAATACTGTTCATAACTTTGATATTGCCTTTTTTGTATTCTGCTGGAATTTAATTATAGTATTACCGTTTGTTACCCTGATGAATACCGCCCTATACCGAAGTATATTTTTGCTTCAAAGATGGCTGATGACCATCAAAATGAATTAATCTAGGGATCTATTAATGGAAAAATTTAATGTACACTCAAAATAATGATTTTAAGTTAGACAATTAACACAAAATTTTCAAGGAAAAATAAGTGGTGTATATTTCTTGTTAATACAATGACTTGCAATATCTCAAAAATGTGTTTTACCAATGTTTACATCACAAAACCGTAATGAAACTTCCAATATTTGATCAATCCATAAGTGGCAACCAACTATATTAATCTGTTACACTGCAATAGAATGTTTTTTCAAGCCTGAATTTAGCGGTTGATATTTTCTTTATATAACTGATGTTATATTTATAATATTGCATAGACAACAGACCGGGCAAAATGGTTGAAGCTCAAAATCAAGGAATAGTTGTCACCGATCCTGAAGAGATTATCAAGATATTCACCCAGGCTTTATTGGAAGATAACCCTTTTCAATTACAGATTGGTAAGCAGGTCTTTGTCTACTACAGCCGTTTTACCATAGATCCCCAACTAGCAGAATATATTGAAAATGGTGAGCGGCTCCTGATTGCACCCCTTGATCCCCCCATTGGCAACATAAAGATAATAAAAAGTAAATTTGTCACTTTGGAGCTTTTTACCGAATTTCATCTGGTCAATACCAAACTCCAATTTCTCTCTCGTCCCAACCCTGAATCCATTGAACTGAGTTTTCCCACCAAGCTACAGCTTGGTAAACAGAAAAGAGACTCCATTAGAGTTGCCATAGATCCTATATGGGGTTTGGAGGTTAAGGCAGTTCGCCCCTCTGGAATCACATTTAATGGTAGACCTACAGATTTAAGTACCGGGGGAATATGTTTTTCTACTGAAGCAGCAATTCCAATTTTAACCAAGCAGTTTCGTTTACTGCTTATAATTACGTGGCCTTCTCGAAATGTTGAGGTACAGGCAAAAGCTATTCTGATTAAATTTCATGACAAAGATGGTGATATTTATTTTAGAGCAAAATTTCTTTTTGAAAATTACGACGAGGCCCGTGCAATGGAGGAGCTGGCCTCGGCCCTGCAATTAAGGGAGATTAAAAAACGGGAGGATCTATTTGGCATCAAGAAGGTTATGGACAATGCCAGTAAAGAAGACAAGGCATTGATGGCTGAAGGCAGCAATAAACCGAAACCGGAAAATCAGGACAAAAAAAAGCTGAAACTAAAAAAGCTCCTAAAACTGCCCAAGCTGGCAAAAAAGAAAAAGCAGAAATCCTAAAAAGCCACAGATATTAATTTTTTTTCAACCAATGTATCATGGGAAGCACTTTATACCGTTTTACTTAAGTTAACTTACCCATGATACCGCAATTAACCTAGAAACGGCTTAAAAAAACATACCTCCCACAGAGACGATAGTTGCTGAGAGAGTCCAGGCCAATAGCAGGGAGAAAAGTACCGAAAATCCTGCCCATGACCAGCCTGCCTCTCTTTTAATTGCTGCTATTGTTGACAGGCATGGACTGTATAGGAGAAGAAAAACCATCAAGGCAAATGCCGTTACCGGAGTCATTGCTTGGGAGATGGCGCTGCGAAGACCTGCCGATCCGGTCTCGCTACCGTCATCCTGTCCGTAGAGAACACCATAACTGGCTACAACCACCTCTTTAGCAAAAATACCGGAGATAATTGCCACAGAGTCCTTCCAGTCAAAACCCTGGACGCTGAACATCGGTGCTATGGATTGACCAATTCTACCCAGATAACTTTTTTCCATGCGCTCACGCTCTTTTTGATCGTTCAGCTCTGCTACAGCTAATTCACTCTGGGTTGTATCTGGTATGGCCTGGGCCTGGGCTATGGAGCTTTCATAGTTGACGCTATAGGTGATATCCCGTGGAAATTGCTGGAGAAACCATATAGTGATGGAGCCGACAACAATCACTCCGCCAACCATACGGACAAAATCATAGGCACGTGAGCCAATGTGGGTCAATATCGACCCAAATGTTGGTAGTCGATAAGGGGGCAGCTCCATAACAAATGACTCTTTACCACCTTTTATCACCACCTTGCTCAAGAAAACAGCCGATCCCATGGCTGTTGCAATGCTGATCATATACATTATAAAAATCATGCGTCCTGCATTGTCTGGAAAAAAAGCTCCACTCAGTAGAATAAATGCTGGTAAACGTTGGGAACATGACATAAAAGGATTGATCAAAACCGCCACTAAACGGGCGCGGGGACTCTCAATGGTTCGGGTTGCCATAACCGCAGGGACGTTACAGCCAAACCCCATAACCAGAGGTATAAATGCCTTACCATGAAGACCAAAAACATGCATAATTCTATCGAGAAGAAACGATGTGCGAGCTAGATAGCCGGTCTCACTGAACATGGCGATAAAAAAGAAAAGAATCAGAATATAGGGTAAAAAGACCACCACCGCCCCAATACCCATGATCATGCCATCCATTATCAGATCTCGTACCAAGCCGTGGGGCATCAAATCCCCTACTCCAGCTGACAAAGCTCTAACTCCCTGATCAATCCAATCCGCTGGGTAGGCTCCCAATGTAAACGTGGATTCAAACATCATCCACATCAACAAAACAAATATTGGTAGCCCTAAAAGCCTATGGAGAAAAATTTGATCGATGCGACGAGTTAACTGCATGCTTTTTTCAGGATTTTTATCAATGGTGCGGACCTCCAAAAGCAGACCATGGATAAAACCGTATCGGGTATCGGCAAACATGCTGTCACATGACTCACCATGGCTGTGGGAGAGGTCATAGCGGGCGCGACGAACCAGTTCAATAAGGTGGCTATGTTCACCCTCACGGCGCAATAACTCGTCATCACCCTCTAGCAGTTTTAGAGATAACCAGCGACTTTGATGCTGATCCATCTCACCCGGATGGAGTTTTGTTATTAGCTCTTGAACATTGTTAATTGCCTCTTCTAAATGGCTATCGTAAGGTAGTTTGATTGGGTGGACCTCACCATGGGGTCTATCAGCCATCTCTATAATGGCATCCAACACCTTATCCATCCCCACACCAAGCTTGGCATTGGTCTCAACCACAGGACCATTTAACATACTAGCTAGATCTTTGGTATTTATGTGAATACCCTTCTGCTTAGCCTCATCAATCATATTTAGTACATAAACAGTCGCCTGACCCATCTCAAGAAGTTGAGTGGTAAAAAATAGGGAGCGGTCCAGATTGCCAGCATCGAGAATATTTAAAAGTACATCGGCCTCTTCGGAGTGGAGATAATCACGTCCAATGCGCTCTTCCGGGGAGGTAGATGTTAATGAGTAGATTCCTGGCAGATCAACTATACGAATCTCAATCCCTTTGTAATCGATACGACTTTCTTGGATTTCAACTGTTACCCGGGGATAGTTACCTATACTTCCCTGACTATTGGATAGTTTATTATAAAGTGAAGTCTTTCCACAGTTGGGGTTGCCAACCAATCCCACGGTAATAACCCGTTTTTTTTCTGTTGCAGCTGTTTTGCTCTCTTTTTTAGAGGGTTTTTGGAGTATGGACGGCTTGAGAGATTTTTTTTGAGCATTCATGGGTAAACAATTCCTTGATATAAACTCTTGCTATTTTCTCTGGACAAACAGCGAACAGAATATATTTTCACTCTGCTTTATGATAGGTCTGTTATAAGTATTTTTGCTTAAGCTAGGCGAAACAATTTCTTGAAATATTGCCTAAATTAAGGTAATTTCTAGACTTTTCATCCTTATGGGAGAGCAAGCTAAAGTGGAATCTTCTTCGCTAGAATTAATTGACAGACTGCTTAAAACCATCGATTCCCTCATTGCAGTAGGAGATCTCAAACAGGCTGAAGAGCTTTGCAACTCTATATTGGCTAAAGATATAAATGCCGCTTCTGGTGAATTTTTATATCTAAAAGGGCTGATCACCCTTAAAAATGAACATTATCAAGATGCTGTTATTTTGTTGACAGAAGCTGTAAATAACAATCCCACAAACAAAAAATTTAAAGAAGAGCTTACAGTAGCTTTGATGAAAGCAGGTCAAAGTTGCCAGGATAGTGGCTCGTTTGACGAAGCTAGAAACTATTACCGCTGCACACTTATGATCAACCCAAACCATGAAGAGGCTCCAGAGGCTTTGGTTGCCATGGACATGTCTGGGGATTATTATTTAGATGTTCTAGAACAAATACATATATGGCTGAAACCCACTGCTTATCTTGAAATAGGTGTATCAAGGGGAGAGTCCATGACCCTCGCCAAACCGCCAACTTTTTGTGTTGGTATTGATCCTACACCGTTGATAAAAGTACCTTTTCACACCCAAACTGAGCTTTTTAAAATTGAGAGCGATCGTTTTTTTGCCGAGCATGATCTACCTGCTATTCTGGAAGGTAGAAAAGTTGATTTGTCATTCATAGATGGCCTTCACACCTTTGAACAGGTTTTTAGGGATTTTATAAATGTTGAGAGTTACTGCCACCCAGATACTATTATTGTTCTCCACGACTGCCTACCTTCAGACCCTATTACCTCTGCCCGTAACAGAATCTCTGGCTGGTGGACTGGTGATGTATGGAAGGTGTTACCATGTTTAATGAAATATCGACCGGATCTTGCCATAATTATCATTCCTGCTCCACCATCTGGGTTGGCGATTATTACCAGACTTGATCCAGAATCAACATTATTGGAAAAAAGGTATAATGAGCTTGTTGAAGAGTTCCAAGGGCTAACATTCAAAGAGTTTGAAAAGATAAGAGATGAATCTTTCAACCTGGTAACAAATGAGTGGGAGACCATTGAAAAACATATTAAAGAGGCAAGAACCAACCATCAAAAATAGTTAAAAGAGCGTCCATTTATGTTGATAATATTGTCGGGTTATAAATATTAAACCTGATGCCCATCAATTTTGTTTAAAATTTGTTTAATTGCGGGATAGCCAATTGCGTCATAGTAGTCTACCAGTCCAGCATTGCACTTCATAATAACATAGAAAATCATTTTATTATGTTTATTCCAACTATAAAACTCAGCTAAACTGGAAGCTCTCTCTATTCTGTGGGTATTTGTCTTACCTACAGCAAAAACCTGATCCAGATAATCTTGGCTACAGGTAAGATATCCTTGGGTAAAATAGTTAAACAATGTTTTAAAATGTTCGGGGTCGGTTGTATAATCCTCCATTTTGAATGTCTCTGCTTTGGAGGCCAAGATAGAGGCTTCAAAATGCATGGCGTGGCCGACATTCCAGGTAAACAGTAGCTCCATATCTGTTGTAGATATCTGTTCATTTTCAGCAATATTTGGAAAACAGTTTAGAGATACCAAATACTGTATCATATCAGCATTAACTCTGCTGAACTGGTCCAACATTATTTTATAGTTATGGTGGTTTTGTGGTTTTTGGGATTCAGATAGATGGTGGTTGAACAGGGAAGATATCCTCTGTATGGGATCTCTTGTTAAAAATCCAAAGGAGCCTCCCAAATCACTAATGGGTTTTTCCATATGGCTGCCGTGATAACCATGGATACCACCCACCCATAGACCGTTTTTCGCTCTGGCTTTCAGCCCTTTAGCAAAATCTAAACAGGTTAGTTCTTCAGTATTTCCACTATCTTCAAAATGCCTGGTCCCATGATAACATTGTAAATCTTCATGTATACTCAGAACTTTAGCCAACCAACTTGTGGCTGTTCCTCCCCAGGAAGAGGCATAAAAAATGTTTCCCATATCACCCTGTAATGTTTTTTTTCCATATTAAAAAAAGATTATAATCCCATGACTTAGTTTCATACTATATGCTTATAACCCACTTAGCAAAAATGTATTTGGTATTCAGTAGATATGTAAAAGAGGTTTGTATAACCTTAAATTTTATTTACAAACGATAATAAGCCTTAAAAATAAATGCGTGTTTTTATTCCCATTTATATGAAAGTGGACTTTATTTTATAATAAATGCAGGATGGTTGTTTATCAGGATGTTGAATTTATGAAACTGTTGGTGTGGGAGTGAGCCAATTGAATGCCATAAACCTAGAAACAGCAGTTGTCAGCACGCACCTGACGCAACCTATTGATTCATCTGGCATAACAGATCAAAGTCTCATCACCAATAATAAGGTGACTTCGATTTGCTCTGTTACACCAGCTAAACCAATATGTTACGCCATGCACGCACCGCCAACCGCCGTTTCTAGGTTAAAAGTTTTCATCATTTTGTTTTTATTGTTAATATTCTACTCTGTTGGGGTTGTTAATGCTGCTGTAAACAAACATCGTATTATGATAGTCAGCAGTTATCACAAGAGCTATCTGTGGTCTCAGGACACCAACAAGGGTGTATGTGCTGCTCTGTTGGACTTTGCATATCTGGACAGTTTGCAGCAAGCAGAGATTTTGACAAACAATAATTTTGTTGAAAGCTCCCGGGCAATTATCAAAAAATTGTGGATGGATACCAAACGCAAAAACTCTCGCCATGAGTTGGCAATAACCTCAGCAAGGATTGTTAAAGCGATAGAGCTTTTTAAACCAGATATATTACTGCTAGGTGATGATAACGCCACAAATTATATAGGAAATTATTATTACAACACAAGCTTACCCATTGTTTTTTGGGGCATGAACGGAACCCCTCCGAAATATGGCCTTATAGATTCTGTAGCAACACCTGGACACAACATAACAGGGGTATATCAAGCAGGATATCTAAGGGAAGGGGTTGAGTTTCTTGTAAAACTGTTGCCACACATTAAGACTATGGCTATTCTTTCGGACAAATCCCCAACTGGACGCTCAAAAACAAAAATTCTGCATAAATTGGCCCAGGATGGAAAACTACCAGTTAGATTGGTTGGTACCGTGGGAACAAACAACCTTACAAGATGGCAAGTCAGGGCTTTGGAGTTGGCAAGTAAAGCCGATGCTTTTTTTGTACTTAATCACAACACAATAAAGGATGAAATGGGCCGCTCTGTACCACAGTTGCAGTTAGGTGCGTGGTATCTACGTAATATTAATAAACCAGATATCGGCCATGAAAAGCAGTTTGTTGAAGAGGGTCTACTGGGTGCTGTTGATGATTCTGGCTATAAGCAGGGATATGAAGCTGTCCGTATCGCCAATAGAATAATTGGCAAAGGGGCAAATCCTGCTTTTATATCATCCTACGCCCCATCAAGGGGTAAATTTATTGTTAATCTGCAACGGGCAAAAATGTTGGGGTTAGACCATTTAATTAAAGGCAACCCGATAGTTGAGGAAACAATTGAAAGAGCCTTGGCTCTGGATACATACCCATGAGAACTTATTGAAATATTTGACTGAATGTAGTAAAAGATCTACTTGACTTGAGAAAAGCAATCATTATCACTTAGAAGTTTATTCAGGATAACTAATGAAGGCATTAAGATTTTATACATATTTGGTATTTGGATTGATCATTGCTTCTTTTCATCCAAATATTGGTCATAGCGCAGAAAACAGACTGCCACTGCAGGGAGCTGGCTTCTCTGATCCCAATGCAACTGTAAAAAAACCTTTGGCCTGGAGTCAAAAAGCTATAACCTATCCTAAATGGGCAAAGAGTGCTGATCTTGCCATGGTGCTGGATCAACAGGTCTACCACTCATTGCTAACTGATGTGCAGAGCTATGCCAAAGAGCAAAATATCAAGGTTGCGGTTTCAGAAGGTCGCTGTGGAAATACCAAAAAGCTTCTTAACAAACGAGGAGTTGATATTGGAGGTTGGTGTTGTCCACCGGGAAACTTTGATCGACTGCCCGGCCTTAAATTCCACACCATTGGTATTGGTGCTTTGGCAATTATTGTTCATAAAGATAACCCCATAGATAACCTGACTTTGCAACAGGTAAGAGATATATTCCAGGGAAAAATTACCAATTGGAATCAGATAGTTGATGGCTCAGCTTTGAAAGGTGGCAACCTTCCTATACGTCCATCTGTTCGCCTCCATTGCAAACCACGCCCTGGTCACTGGCGACTCATCTTGGACAACGAAAATCTTTTCGGCTTTAATGTTGAGGAGACGGGAACCATCCCCAATATGATCCTAAAGAGTGTCTCCAACTATCCCGGTTCCATAGGGTTTGAAACTTTGGGCCATCTTGACCGCTACAAGAATGAAAGTTTTTTGAAGGTTCTTAAAATAGACGGTGTTGACCCCAACGATTCCAAAGCCTTGGCCCAGGGACGCTACCCTTTTTATAGAACCCACAGCCTGACCACCTGGCAGCAAGAATCAGCAGCCAACCCCCATGCAGATAAGATGGTCTCCTATGTTATCAAACTTATAGAGTCCAAAGGTTTAATGAACAACCCCTACAAGATTGTCCCTGCAAGTTATCTAAGAGAAGCTAAATGGCAGTTTAAAGGGGAAGAGTTGGTTGGTATCCCTAAATGACAGAACCACAAATAGAGGTTGACTCCCCTCCAGTCAGGAAAAAGGGGCGGTTATCTCTCACAGTAAAACTAATTTTTCCCGCTATGATAGCTGCCCTTATATCATGGTTATTACTGGACTATCTGCAAAACCAAACAACAAAAAAAACATCTGACAACCATCTAATGCAGATGATCAAGCAGCAGTCCTTGGAAGATAGAAATAAGCTGGATGGATATTTTAAACAACAGAGTGATATAGTTAAAATATTTGTGCGTTTAGCTGTATTTAGAGACTATATGGAGGAACAGGAAGCTGTAGGCTGGACAGAACAAAACCCCAGTGAAGTTTTAACCTGGACCGGATACACACCATGGATGCCGGATCGGGCATCTACCCGAAAATTTGCTGGTGGTGCTCCTATATTTCTCCTTTTTGACCCCCAAGACAGGCTGCGTGAAATTTTTATGGGGATGCCAAATAGAGCTTTTCAAGGATTTATAGCTGATATCGATCCCAGCATGTTGGTTTTAGAAGAGGAGGAGACCACCCTGCTGGAGCACAAAAAAAAGCTCTACCTCATTTCTACAGCCAAAGCCCCCATGAATGAAATGGGTATGCCCAGAGCCACCCTTGCTATGGTGATTCCCATTGATGACAGCTTTCTTTTGAGCTTTCACCGCCGTGAGTTGGCCAAAGGAATCGTTGCTTTTTTAGATGTACGTAACAAAAAAGTAATTGCTAGCAGCCACCCTTTAAAAGTTCCCGATGGAATTTCAACTACCAAGCTCAAGAATACATACAATGTGGATTCCACATCCTACTTTGATTTTGATTATGCCTCGGATCTACCGATTGAATTTGCCTCCTTAACTCCTCTTATTGATATGCAGATGTTGGCCCAGGAGATGGTCTCATCACAACGTACCTACCGTTTTTTCACGGCAGGCCTGTTAATAGTCGCCTTCGGGGGTATTTTAACCTGGGTAGCTGGCAAACTGCGCAATTTTAGCCAACAGATGATCAGCTATTCACGACAACACCTTGGCATTATCGGTCAAAGAGAAGAGGTAGAGCGGGATGAACTCGAACGAATTGGCAGCCAGTTTATCCGACTTGTGGATGAAATGGTATTGACAAGAAAGAGGGAGGAACTACAGCAGGATAAATTAATTGAAACAGAAAAAATGGCTGCTTTAGGTAGCTTGGTCGCTGGAGTTGCCCATGAAATCAACACCCCCATAGGAATTGCCTTTACAGCATCCTCTTTTTTAGAAAAAGAGAGCATTGATATAAAAGTAAAATATGACAACCAAAAGTTAAGCAGGTCTGATCTGGACAGATATATCGATCTATCCCGTGAATCATCCCAGCTGATCTTTTCCAACCTTGATAAAGCTGCCAATCTTGTACGCAGTTTCAAACAGGTCGCTGTGGACCAATCTAGTGAGCAGATAAGGACATTTTTAGTAAAAGAATTTATTGCAGGCGTTTTGGATACCTTAAGCCCTCTGCTAAAACGTACCCAACACACAGTGGATTTGGAATGTGCCGAGGATTTAAAGATCACCAGCTATCCTGGAGCCTTTTCGCAAATAATAACCAACATGATTAATAACAGCTTACAACACGGCTTTGAAGAGGATACAGCTGGCAAGATCAAAATATCTGTCTATATGAAAAACAACCTTTTTGAATTTCATTTTTCAGATAACGGAAAAGGTATGGATGAAGATCTTTTAAATAAACTTTATGAACCTTTTCACACAACGAAACGTTCAGAGGGTGGAACCGGACTGGGTATGCACATTGTGTATAATCTTGTATCACAAACCATCGGCGGCTCCATCAACTGCCAAAGCAGCCCTAGCAAAGGCACCCATTTTATCATTCACAAAGAATTTGTGGATAATACCTCCTTATAATTCAATCAGTTACACATCAGCATAACAAACTTTGTTAACATCAATTAATTTATTAATAGGATAAATTAAAACATTGATGTACTATGGGCAGACTAACAGGATTTTATTGCATTATAGTTTTAAATATCAACATGTTATCTCCATTGATCTGGGGGGTTCTTTAGCTTGAGAAGGGCAAATATATGAATCTTTTTGTATCTTTACTTAACGTAAGAGGCCGGGTTAATCTGATAATTGTACTTGCTGTACTAGGAATGGTTGTTAGCGGTGTAGTATCAATAAGCGGAAAAGAGAAAGAGCTGTTAGAAGACCGTAAAACCCAGACAAAAAATCTGGTTGAAACAGCATTTGGAGCTATTAAACATTTCTATGAGCTTGAACAGGGTGGCAAAATGACCCGCTCTCAGGCCCAGCTACAGGCCAAATCGGTCATTAAATCACTCCGTTATGCCGGTACAAACTATTTTTGGATCAACGACTATTCTGCAGTAATCGTCATGCACCCCATCAAACCAAAACTTGATGGTAAGGATCTTTCAGAATTTAAAGATAAAGGGGGTAAAAAACTTTTTACCGAATTTACCACGGTTGTCAAAAAGCATGGTGAGGGATTTGTTGACTATCTCTGGCCAAAACCGGGGCTGGAAGAACCAGCTGGTAAAATATCATTTGTTAAAGGTTTTAAACCCTGGGGATGGATTGTCGGTTCCGGCATATATGTCGATGATATCAAGGCAAAATTTTGGCAAGATGCCCAAGATTTAGCCAAGACATTGGTGGTTATTGCCATCATTCTAGCCTTTGTAGCTTATGTTCTCTCTTTGACCATCATAAACCCCATAAAAAAAATATCTGCCGTGATAGCCGATATGGCTGAGGGAGACTTAACCCAGCGCATTGATATTCCAACAAAATCTGACGAGATATACAATATTGGTCATCTGGTAAACAAAATGGCAGACAGTCTTTCTGACAATACCCGCTCCATTCGTCTGCAAGCCCAGACAGTTTTGGCAGTAGTCAGAGGGTTGAGCAGATCGGGAAAAATGCTTGAGTCCGACTCCTCTCATATCCATGAAATGATAATCCAATCCATCAAAGATAACGATGAAATTGATGTTGAGACTACCAACCTTAAAAATAGTGTTGATGAGGCAGCCGATGATATTCAAGGGGTTAGTGGCAGGGTTGGTCAACTATCGGGAGAGATACAGACCATTGCGACTGATTCTGACAATGCCAGTACCAATGTTACCAATATGGCATCTGCAGCCGAGGAGATGACCGCAAATATCACTAGTGTAAATGATAGCTTGGAGAAGGTCAGTGGCTCTGTTACCACCATTGCTACCTCTATAAAAGAGATGACCGACTCATTGGAGGGGGTCAGGGTATTGTGTGAATCGGCCTCCACCATATCAAATCAGGCTAGCGGCCTAGTTGAAGAGAACCAGACCATTATGACCTCCCTTTCAGACTCTGCACAAAAAATCGGTAACGTGGTGGAGATTATAAGTGGTATCGCAGAACAGACCAACATGCTGGCACTAAACGCTGCAATTGAAGCAGCTGGAGCTGGAGAGGCTGGTAAAGGCTTTGCCGTGGTTGCCAACGAGGTTAAAGAGTTGGCTCGGCAGACCGTTGATGCCACCATGGAAATTTCAAACATGGTAAACGAGATCCAGAAAAAATCCTCCGAGGCTACCAATACAACAGATCAGGTAACAGATGCGTTTAAAAATATCAACAAGTCCAACCAGGAGATAACCACAGCCATTACCGAACAGAGTGATACAGTTGTCAATATCTCTACCACCATGAACAATGTCGAACAGGCATCAGGTGAGGTGAGTCGCAACATGCAGGAGCTGGCAAGTGCAGCCCAGGAGGTCTCCCATAACGCTCAAGAGGCGGCATCCAACACCTCTTCCATTGCCTCCTCTTCCAATAGAGCAGCAACCGAGGCCGATACTTTCTCCCAGGAGGTTAGTAGCATCAGTGATAAAACCCAACAGATAAAGGGGTTGGGTGATGGCATTTTTACAGCTTCTGCTGCTGTTAAGGAGAACTTTATCAAAATAAGTGATCTAAACTCTTTAATAGCAAACATGATCAACCATACTGTGCAGATGACTCATGTAGTTGAAAATGCAGGTGTCAGTCTACAAGAGGAAGTTAAAAGCCTGGATATTGGCAAACTGCCTTTGGATATCCAGACCATTAAACACCACCACCTGACTTGGATGAGCAACTTAAGCCAGTTGACAATGGGTCGTGAGAGCAAACACTCCATTGATAATGTTCGTTCATCCAAAGATTGTGACTTTGGTAAATGGTATGAAGGTGAGGGTAAAAAACTACTTGGTCATCAACCGATATATGCCCAATTGGGTAGTGTACATAGAAAACTTCATGAACAGGGAGCCAAGGTATTGGATGCCTGTCGAGGAGATAACCCAGATCAAGCAGGGCAGATGTACGAGGATATGGAGCCAACGAGAGATGAGTTATTTAAATTGTTGGATGATCTATATCTATTGCAATCCAATTAATGGGTGAAGTTACAGTTAAGAGCATTTGTCTTGTAATTTAGATTTTGCGAAAAAGGAGGAAGATGTGAGTCCACTAGCTAAATTGGGTAATGGGAAATCAGACCACTCAGATACCATTAGTCAATCCACATTTTTAATTGGAGGAAAAGCTTTAAGACTTGCTAATATTTCTGAGGAGATCAACGCAATTACCCACTCTCTGCAAAGTTGTGATACACAGGGAGCAACATCAAATATAAGCAGATTAAATGATCAAGTCAGTCAAATGCGTGAGCTATTGGACAATGCTCTCTCAATCCTTGCCGTTGTTAAAAATGGTAGTAAGGCCATAGGGTTGATTGCCGATCAAACAAACATATTATCAGTAAACGCAGCTATTCAAGCGGCCCAATCAATAGGCGTTTCCGGTATGCGCTTCTCGGTTGTGGCCCACGAAGTAAAACAGCTTGCCACCCGCTCCAAAGAGACAGCAATTGATATTTCAACACAGCTTGAAGCTTTGATAGATAGCTTTAACAAACTACAGCTAGAGATTGATAAAAGTATAGAAGGGGCAGTTTTAGCAAGAGAAAAAGTTGCGGGAATAACCACAACAAACAACGATTCCAGCCAGCGACTTGATAGGGTTGGGGAGCTGTTAAAAGAGGCTTTTGAACGTGAAAATCAGCAGCTTAAACTACTGATAAAAACCGGTGTAGAGACTGAGCACTCCCCATATTGTGAAAAAGCCATGGAGACAGCAGCACTAATTGGTGAAACATTTGCCCAAGCCATCAAAGATAAAAAGCTAACAGAAGATGCGCTCTTCAGCTCTGAGTATACTAAAATTG
Source organism: Magnetococcales bacterium (assembly GCA_015232405.1). Lineage (GTDB taxonomy): Bacteria > Pseudomonadota > Magnetococcia > Magnetococcales > JADFYX01. Next base: position 68,135 of record JADFZS010000004.1, read on the forward strand.
ATGGAACCAACCCGGAACAGTTTACAACCCCATATATAGAATTTACCGACCGGATTCTGCCAACCATTCAAGAGCCAGTCTGTGAATGGGACCCCAGAATTGCGTTTTGTGCTGCTGTAAGAACTGACTCTTTTCTGCCGACCCATATACTCAAGGTCTCAAACCCCCAACGACTCTATGCAAAAACAGCTGAAGATATTGCATGGAATGATGCCAACTGTCGTAACCACAGGTTTTTCAAGGATCCGACAGGTTTGGCTGCTGGGCAAAATCGTGAACCATGTATGGTACGGGTTTACGATAGAAAAGTAGGGGAAAACACAGTTATCATGTATGATGTATCAGCACCAATAATGGTGAATGGCAAACATTGGGGCGGACTGCGCATTGGCTATAAAGCAACTGAATAGCTATGTTTAATTACTGATAAAGCTCATCCTCTAGATCCTGGAGATCTTCGACAACCCCTTTGTCTTTGGCAGGGTTTGGTTTTTGCCCCTTTTTGAAAGCCTCCATCACCCAATGTTTATCACCTTGGGCCAAGGTCTCCCCTGTCTCATAGTCTACCGCCTCTAGATGTATCCCTTCAGGTACGGGAAAATCGGTTCTGGGGCGATCTTTTAGACCTGCCCGCATAACATCGATCCAGATAGGTAGAGCAGCGGTTGCTCCTGTCTCCCGATAACCCAACGGTGTGGAGTCATCCATACCAACCCAAACTCCAGTTACCAACGATGGGCTGAAACCCATAAACCATGCATCACGAAGATCGTTGGTGGTTCCGGTTTTTCCTGCTAATGGTCGGCGCAATTTTTTTGCCCGTCGCCCAGTACCATGATGAACTACACCTTTTAACAGATTTGTTGTTTGATAGGCGGTTGTAGGATCTAAAACCCGAGAACCAAACATAGATGCCATTTCTGGCTCTTTTTCCAGGCTTTTGACGTTATGACTAGGTCTATCCTTTAGTGGTTCTTGATGGCACAAAAGACAGTCACCCCCCTTATGACGATAGACAGTACGCCCAAAACGGTCTTGGACCCTGGCTATATAGACAGGCTCTACCAGCTTGCCACCGTTGGCAAAAACAGCATAAGCCGATGTCATATCCAGGGGAGTAAAGCCTATAGAGCCGAGGGAGAGGGAGAGATCCTGACGGAATTTAGGAATGGGCAGGCCAAATTTATCTAAAAACGGAACCATCTTGGAGATACCGATATTTTTTACCAATCTAATGGTAACCAAATTACGGGAGTGGGCCAGACCAGTGCGCAGGGTTGTAGGTCCATAGAATTTTTTCTCATAGTTCTCTGCTCGCCAAACCTTCAGTTCACCAGTATCTGGATCACGATATTTAATGGGTAGAGGACTATCGTCAATTTTATCTACCGGAGAGTATTGTTGATCCAAACCAGCTGCATAGAGAAATGGTTTAAAAGCAGAACCCGGTTGTCGTTTGCTCTGTGTGGCCCGGTTAAATTCACTGTTGGCAAAATTGTAACCACCAACCATGGCTAAAATCTGTCCGGTATGTGGGTCAAGACTGATGGAGGCAGCTTCTGCTTCTGGCTCTTGGGCCAAACGGTAAAAACCATCTTTTTTGCGTGGTTTTTCCACTAAAATAATATCACCAACCCCCAGTACATCATTGATATGTTTAATTTTTGCTCCCGGTTTTTTGTCATCACCTTCAAGTCTTGGTCTAGCCCATTCCACCCCTTTAAAGGGTAGCTCTACCACTTTATCATCTTTAAATAGTTGGATTTTAGCAGGAGATTTTTTCGCTGTTTCAATAACCAAACCATAAAAATAGTTGGAGGTAGAAACTGTTTTTTCCGGGTTGTCTGAAAGCCATTTTTTTATGGTTTCTGGTTCTAAATCATCAAGATGATCAAGAACTCCACGATATCCATGGCGACGATCCAGGGCTAACAATCCATCACGAACCGCCTTTTGCGATGCTCTTTGTAGGTCTGGGTCCAAGGTGGTGTAGACATCCAACCCCCCCCTATAGAGCTGGTTATATCCCCATTCAGAATGGATGGTTCGTCTAACATGTTCCAAAAAGTGGGGAGCGATCTGCTCCAGAGGTTTTGGTGGTCGAGCAAGACCAAAGGGGGCTGTCTTTGCAATCTGGGCCTGCTCTTTGGTAATCACCCCCACCGCTTCCATTCTGCTTAGTACTTTAATCTGTCTCTTTCTAGCCCGTTCCGGTTTATGCCATGGATTATAACGGTTGGGTGCTTGGGGCAGACCTGCTAAAAGAGCCATCTGACCCAGACTTAACTCTGAGACATCCTTATTAAAATAGATACGAGATGCCGCCCCCACTCCATACGCCCCTGAGCCTAGCAGAACCTGATTAAGATATAGCTCAATAATTTCATCTTTAGAAAAACGCTGCTCTATGCGTAAGGAGAGAATAATCTCTTTAATTTTACGTTCCCAGGTTTTAATTCCCGTCAAAAGAAATGTTCTGGCAACCTGTTGGGTGATGGTTGAAGCCCCCTGCACCTTGCGACCTGCCCGTACGTTGGCAATTGCAGCGCGAAACATACCCATGGGGTCAATACCGGGATGTTTGTAAAATTTCCAATCTTCAATAGCCAATAGAGCAAGCACAAGCTGATTGGGTATTTTTTCAAAAGGGACAAACTGCCGTCTTTGAATGTAAAACTCTCCCAACATCTGGTAATCTCGTGCGAATACCCTGGTTACCAAACTGGGTTTATAGTGGGCAAGATCATCGAGTGTTGGTAGATCCTTGCTGTAAATTTTATATACCTTCCAAACGCCACCAAGCCCTATCAAGCCCGTGATAAAGAACAGGACTGTTAGGTAGAAAAGCCAGCCACGTTTTTTTTTGGTTTTAACTTTTTTTATATTTTTACCCATGGCTCAACCTTAACAAATTACAACACTCGATACCAGAAACCTATGACACAAACCTATACAGCAAACCAAACAGTGAAAAAGAAAAAGGTTAATGGAAATACACAAAACACAAATGGAAATTTAGAAATTTTCTTGATACACTTGATATATCAATATATTACACAAAGGACATGCTGCCAACTACCCTATTAAGGTTTGTGAACCTTATTTGGTTTTATTGATAGACAGTTAGTCTTGCAAATTGGTAATGTAAACAGAGACAAATTTGTTTTAATAATAATGGAACAGTTAATAACTATCTCATGCTGTCTTTTTTATCAAAATATAAACCTATCATCGGTCTAGATATAGGTACAACTGCCATAAGAGCAATAGAAATCCGCCCTTCGGGTTCGAGTTGGCGTCTGCACCGTTGGGGCAACCAACCTCTGCCACCTGATGTTGTGGTGGATGGCAAGATCAAAAACAGCGAAGAGGTTGTCTTAGCACTACAGACCCTTATAGCCAAAGTCGGCTTTACCACCAAGCGTGTTGCCCTTTCAGTTGGCGGTCCATCGGTTGTCGTTAAAAATATTCAACTTCCCGTTATGTCAGAAATGGACACGGAAGACCAGATCTCCTTGGAAGCTGAAGAACACATACCCTTTGGGATCGATGATGTTCATCTTGATTTTCAGATTTTAAATCAAGACCAAGAAAACATGAACGTTCTATTGACTGCATGCAAAAAAGAGTCCTTAGACGATTATATCAAAATTATCCAAGAGGCAGGTTTAGAAACTGCGGTATGTGATTTGGAGATTTGCTGTTTGGTGAATGCCCATGATGCCTTTATCTCTCCTGGTATATTTACCCCTAATAAAAAGAAAAAAAAGGCGAAAAAAAAATCTGCCGACATGCCAGAAAAAAAAGTTGCGCCCGCTGTTGTTTTACTGGCCAACAGTGGTGAATCATACCTGAATGTTGTGATTTTGATTGACGGTGTGCCAACTTTTACCCGTGATTATAACCTCGGAACCAAACAGTTGATCAAACAGGTTGCCGATGAGTTGGAAATTCCATTCAACGAGGCAGAAAAACTACTAAAAGGTACTGAAATACCAGAACAAAAAGAGGTTTTAGAGCAAAATATACAACAATTTGAGGAGCAGCTAACCAGTACTATTCAACAGTCCATTGATTTTTTTGGCAAAAGCAACCCTGGCCATGAAGTGAGTGAGCTTGCTCTCAGCGGAGCAGCAACCCAGATTCCTGGTATAGAACAGCGACTCTCTGAGAAGTTGACTATTCAGGTTGTCTGTAGCAACCCAATAACTGGCCTTAAACCCGGAAGTGGCAAAGGATTTGTACCCATGCCCAAAGATATGGCTTCACGCTTTATCATTGCCTTGGGTTTAGCTCTACGGGGGGATATGTAATGATTTTACATGTAAATTTACTCCCCTACCGGGAAGCTCGCCGGGAAAAAATGATCCAGAAAATTTTAATTGCCTGGGGAATGACTGTAGCATTGGGTGTGGGGGGAATTATCATGACTAATTCCATGATTTCCGACCACGTTTTAGAACAAAAAGCGATAAAAAAACAAAAACAGGCGACTATTGCTCAGCTGGATGCCAAATTGGGTGAGATAAAAGATATAAATGTACGTAAGCAACAGGTTAAGGCCCGGCTGGCTGTAATTGAAACCCTGGGACTACAGCGCAACCTCCCGGTTCATCTGCTGGAGGCCATAAGTACAGCGATACCGGATAAGGTCTGGCTGCGGGAAATATCAACTACCCAGAACACCATAACCATAAGCGGTTTTACTCTTTCCAATGCCATGGTAGCTGATTTTATGCGCAAATTGGATAGCTCTGATCATATTACCAATGTAAATCTAAACAATATTGCCCAATCCAAGTTGGCTAGTATCAACAACAAGCTGCGAAACTTCAAACTTAGTGCCAATATTGTCTTACCAACCCCACAAAACCAGCCAGCACCCGGTAAAAGGAGGGGTAGGAGATAGCCATGGAATTAGGTTTTGATCCAACGGATATTCTTCGTCTGCCACTGTTTAAAAAAGTTGGTATTGGACTGCTGATTTTATTGATTATGTTGGCAGCATATTGGCATTTTTCCTTAAGGGACCAGCTACAGGTAGTAGAGGCCAACAAAAACTCAATTGCCTCCTTGGATAACAGCATAGCCTCAAAAAAACGTATGCTGCTGCAACTACCAAGGCTGCGTAAGGAGTTAATAGAACTTAAACAAAGAGAGGCAAAGGCTGCCCGTAAATTACCATCACAAAAAGAGATTCCAGCTCTGTTGACCGATATTTCCAACGCAGGTCACGAACAGGGGTTGGAGTTCACCCTGTTTGCACCAAAACCTGAGCTGCCCATGAATGTCTATGCCAAGGTTCCTGTGGAGGTAAAGGTACGTGGTCCATATCATGAGACCCTGCTCTTCATGAATCAGGTTGCAAGACTCTCCAGGATAGTTACATTTTCCAACATTAAAATGCAACCCAGTGGCGAGATCCTCAATACCCAAGCTTGGGTTACAACCTATCGGTTTTTGAATGTAAATAATCAGCCCGGTAAAAAAAGGGGTAAAAGATGAGCAACTCCTATATTTACCCTGTGCAAAACTTGTTTAAAACATTGACCTGCTTAACTATTTTATTTATCCCTTGGTCAACGGCTATTGCTGCCAACAAAAAAGCAGAAGCACAAAAAGCTGCTAAAGAAGATGCACCCTACATATACAACGCCGAGGGTAAACGAAATCCATTTCAGGTTCCCAAGGGCATAGGTTTACGCCCGGAAGAGAGAGTTCCCAAAAAAGGCGAGATTGCAAAACCTGTGAGAATCCGCGAATATCTTGAACAGTTTCAACTTGATAGCTTAAAGTTAGTAGCAATACTTTTTCATATAGAAGGTCAACAAGCAGCAGCTATGGTGCGGGATCCAGAAGGCAAGGGTCACATGATTCATGTAGGTCAGTATATCGGAGTAAATGAGGGACGTATTTCTGATATAAGTGATGGAACCGTGACAATAGTTGAGCCAACCCCTGCACTGATAAAAAAAGAACGAACCATTACTCTGCGGTTGCATAAAAAGGATGAAAAATGAGAGTTAAGAGACAATATCCTTGGCATACTCTGCTAGCAATTACACTGCTTTTTATTCCGCTTTTGTTTGCTGGTTGCAAAACAACCAACGAAGAAAAAAAATGGGCTGGTTTGAGTGACAATGAAAAAAGCGAACAACCTGACGGAATAACTATTGCGCGGATGGTTCATGCAAGAACACAAAAAGGGGATAAAATCTCCCTAGCCTCCAACAAACCCCTTACTTATCAGGTGTTTCGTTTAAACAACCCCAACAGGGTGGTGTTGATTTTTCCCAAGACCACTTTGGGTCCAACCATACAACCCACAGTTATCAGGGAAAGTAAGTTGACTGGCCTGTTTCCCTCTGAGGAAAAAAGCGGAGGCAGCCGTATTGAAGTAACCCTGAAAAAACCGCTGGAGTATGAGGTTATAGAGCGTGACGATGGGTTGGATATTACCTTTTTAAGTGAAAATAAGCTGCTATTAAATGCAAAAGCGGTTGTAGACAATTTGGCAGTTAATCATCTACAAAACAGTACCGAATTACGACTGTTGGGAAGTGGCAAAGTTGATACGGTTCCCAAAGTATATCGTTTGAACAACCCCCCACGACTTGTTATAGATATGGTTGGGGTTGATGGCCCACCCCATGGACGGCGATTTGTCGTCAATTCTCCCTATGTGTTGAATGCTCTTTTGATGGGTGGTCCACAAAAAACCAGGTTGGTAGTTGAGCTGGTTGATGCAATTGTTGGCTATAAGGTAGAAAACGAAGCAGGTATGCCGGTAATCCATCTGGGTCAACAGTTGGGTGGTGGTAACTATAGCGAGAAAGAAAAACAGGCAATACAGAATGGTGTGCACAACATACAGTTTACCCGTGATGGACAAGGTGCGTTGGTACGTGTTCTGCTCAATAATCGAGGGGGTCAGTTAAGAACTCGTCGTGAAGGGGATAAACTTTTTCTCTCATTAGCCAACACTCCGGTAGCAAAACAGCTATTGCGACGGATGGATGTCCGCTCTTATGGTGGCCCGGTACTCTACATTGATACAGAAAGCCGGGAAGAAAGCACCTTTGTGGTAGTTACCATGAACAAGGCCGCCAGTCGCCATGAAGTGCTGGAAAAAGGTGGGGAGATTCTAGTTCGCATTCATCCTGCCCCGGTTGATAACGATGAGAATGACTCACCATTTACCGGCAGCAAAATTTCCTTGGATTTTAAAGATATCGATGTTCAAAATGCACTGCGGATTATTGCCGAAGTGAGCGATTTGAATATAATCCTCTCCGATACCGTAAGTGGCACAATTACCATGCGTCTGGTGGATGTTCCGTGGGACCATGCCCTGGAGTTGATCTTGGAGGCCAAGGGGCTGGGCAGGGTCAAACAGGGTAATGTACTGCGGGTTGCCCCACTTGCTGAGATCAAATCCACAACTCAGGCCCGTCTCCAGGCCAAACAGAGTGTGCAACAGTTAGAACCATTTGTAACAGAGATGATTCCTGTGAGCTTTGCTACGGGGGAAGAAATCAAGACTTTGTTGATGGAAGGGGACCAAAAACGTGGCACACGTCTGGTTTCCAGTGCTGGAACCGTATCGATAGATAAGCGGACCAACACCCTTATTATCAAGGATACCGCAGAAAATATTCCAAAAATCCGAGCTATGGTTAAAAAGCTGGACAAACCCATAGCCCAGGTATTGATTGAAGCACGTATTGTTGAAGTTGACCGTAACAGTAAAGATGAGTTTGGCATCAACTGGGGCTTTGCGACAAAATCCACAGAGGGTGGATTTGGCGTATCAGACAATGCTGCCAATGCCTATGAAGCGCATATGGCTACCGCAGGTACTAGCAATCCACGGGCAAGGTTGACCACTGCTACCCCCTCCAATATAAATTTAATGCCAGCCTCTTCCAATGCCCGGATTGGAGCACATGTTGGCGGTATATCGCCTCTGGTGGATCTTGACATTGAAATTGCGGCACTTGAGGAGGATAACAAAGCTAAAACCATCTCCAGCCCGAGGGTGTTGACAACCAACAACAAGATAGCCAGTATCAGCCAGGGTATTAAGGTTCCCTATACAATTGTTGAAGATGGGGTTAAGACCACCACATTTGTCGAGGCAAAATTGAGTCTGGAGGTCACACCCCATGTGACACCGGATAGTTATATAACCATGCAGATAAATGCAACCAACGACTCCATTGCCTCATTGGGGCCACCACCTTCGGTCAACACCAAAACCATTAACACTCAAGCCCTTGTTTATGATGGTGAAACCATAGTTTTAGGTGGTATTTTCCAAAACAATCAGGTTCGCAATAAAGCCAGTGTTCCTGGTTTGAGTAATATCCCGTTTCTTGGCTGGATGTTTGAAAACTATACAGATGCTGATACCCAGTCGGAACTACTGATATTTATCACACCACACATAATTCATCCTAACTGATTTGCTAATTATATGACCATAAAAACCCTACCGCTTCTGTTAGGTGACAGATCTTATAACATTGTTATTGGTACAAACCTCCTTGAGACTATAGGCGAGAGGTTGCAGCCTCTGCTACCTGGAAAACAGATTGGTGTAGTGAGCAACGAAACAGTTGCTCCGTTATATCTAGCCAAGGTGCTGGACTCCCTCCATAGCAGTGGTTTTTCCACTGTAGAGGTAATTTTACCAGATGGTGAGAGCCATAAAAATTGGCAGAGTCTTACAAAAATTTTTGATGTTTTAATTGAAAACAGTTTTGAGAGATCCGCAACAATACTCGCTCTTGGTGGGGGTGTTGTGGGTGATATGAGCGGTTATGCGGCGGCCTCCCTGTTGCGTGGGGTAAATTTTGTCCAGGTTCCCACTACCCTACTCTCTCAGGTTGATGCCTCTGTGGGAGGGAAAACAGGTATAAACCATCCCCTTGGTAAAAATTTGATCGGGGCTTTTTATCAGCCAAAAATGGTGGTAATGGATACGGTTACCCTTAAAACACTCTCCCAGCGTGATTTTAGTTCCGGCTTAAGCGAGGTGATTAAATACGGCATTATCTGGGATGCTGATTTTTTCAGCTATCTAGAGAAAAATATGGCAGCAGTGCTGCAAAAAGATGATGCTACATTGACCCACCTTCTATACACCTGCTGTGCTATTAAAGCCGATGTTGTGGCACAGGATGAGAGAGAGACAGGAACCAGGGCACTCCTTAATCTGGGCCACACTTTTGGTCATGCTATTGAGACTCTTGCTGGTTATGGCAACATTCTTCATGGTGAAGGGGTGGCAATCGGTATGGTCATGGCAGCTCAACTGGCTCAAATCAGAGGGTTGTGCGATCAACAAACTGTAGAGCGGATAAAACAGCTGCTAACCCAGGCCAACCTACCTGTAACCGCAGCAAAAAGTTTTTCTCCTGACGATTATATTAAAGCCATGGGGCGAGACAAAAAGGTAGCAGGGGGAAAAATCCGTGTTATTTTGAATGGTTCCATAGGACAAGCTAAAATATACAGTGACATACCCCACTCCCAGATCAAGCAGGCTATAGTTGCCCACAGTGCATAACAAGTTTTTTTTATCCTTTTATTTTTACTTAAAACAAAGGGGTAAATTGTTGCCATAATTAATTTTAATGTGTAGTCTCATGATCAAGTGTTAGTTTTTTATTTTTTAAGGTAACTAAATGAGCATTAAGCTAGAGCAGCTACCAGAGCAGTATCGTTTGGGCCATAAATATATTGATGGTCAACATGAGATACTTTTTCAGCTATTTAAAGAGCTATCTGAATATTGTAAAGATTCTAATTATGATCTAGATCTAAGCATAATTCTACTATCTCTTAAGACCTATGTGGATACCCACTTTCGCTATGAAGAGCAGCTTATGGAGTCTTCTGGCTACGGTGATGTTGCGGCCCATAAAATAGAACACAGCTCACTGGAAAAACAGGTTGTGGAGAGAATTGAACATTTTTCTACTCTTAACAGTAATGATGAATTGATGGCGTTTGCTCTTGATATGAAGGGGTTTTTGTTGAACTGGTTATTGGAACATATCTCAGTAACTGACAGAAAATTCTGCAAATCACTTGTTTGATTATTATTGAGCTAACTATTTAAAAAGATAGCTATTATGTGTTATTAGCATTTTAGCAATGGAAACAAACTATGAAAATAAAGATTCCCAATCCGTTTAACTTTCAGTCAAGAAAAACTTTTATCCCACAAGTGAAAGCAAACCCACCTGGAGAGGAGTTAATTCTTGATTTTGAAAATGTTTCCTCACTAGACAGTGCTGCCCTTGGCATGCTTCTAATGGCCAGAGAGCAGACAAAAAGCACCTCAAGCAAAGTCTCATTTATCAACTGTAACGATTCAATAAAACAGATCTTAGAGGTAGCTCAGTTCCACATGCTGTTTAAAATTTCTTGAACACTCGTCATATCACGCAAATATTCAGACTAAATATCCTAAAAACCCCATTTAATTAAAGAGCTATTAAACTAAACTTTGTGGGATTGATTGTTAGATTTTATCTCATTTAACTGCATGTTGTGTACACTTCTTTTAATATCATCACCGCTCTTTTCCATTGCTAAAGAGAGGTCATAATTACTCTGTAGAGCCATCCAAAACTCAGCTGTTGTCTGGAAAAAAAGAGCAAGGCGATACACCACGACGGAGACTCTCTTCTGAAAGGTATGGGGTGGTCGCAGTGCATGCTCGGCCATCCCTATTGCTTTACCGCGTCTTGTCTATTCTCGGTGTTGTGCCCCATGAAACACCGCAACAACTCCAATCCTTTCTCCATTCAATTCATAAACTACGATGTATGGAAGACCAGGAACAACAACCTCATAGGTTCCCGAAACTGTTCCATTTCGACCAGAACGGGGAAAATGCAGTAATCTGTCTAAAGATAATTTAATTCGCCCAATCACGACCTGAGCAATTTTAGGATTATCTATGGCTATATGGTTGTGGATGTTTTGGAGGTCAGCCAAGGCCGATGCATGGAAGACAAGTTTCATACAGCATATTTTTGAAAGAAGGCGGTAACCTCCTCATCGGATGCATATTGCCGATCTTTGAGGCGACGACTAACCTCCTCAACCTGTTCATTGGTCAATCGGGGGGCATCTTGAGCATCTTGTTCCACAACAGACAGAAGTATATGAGCCACTTCATCCTGTCGATTTGCCGGAAGGAGGCGTACTTTCTCGATAGCCTGTTCAAGTAGATCTGTCATGGGTAGCAGTATATCCTCAAACTCAAGTTAAGGCAATCAGCCAGAAGCATGGTATGATCCTAATTCAAACGAAGAGATACTTTGTGGCTCTTTACAATAAGAGGAAATGTCCAAAGGATACAACAATACAAACCGGAATTCATCTAGCATAGCAATTAGATAAGCTCCTAGAATTTCCTGACCAAGCAGGGTTAAAGGAGAGGCTGCCAATCCATAAGAAACCACCCTAATTGGTCAGTTATGGTCAGTGTAGGGAGGTGATAATTATGTCACCGTTAGGAATAGGAACGATTGAACACAGGCAAAACAATATTTTCCCAAGTGAACGAACATCTACCAAAGCACACATTCCGTCAGTGCATAGAGGGATAAGATTACTCAAGGATATGAGGTAGGCAAAAGAAGAGTATTTTGATTTTGTTCTACAAGGTTCTGTAGTGGTTCCGTGAAAAATAAAAATGCTTGACCTAACCGATCTAACTTATTGATATATTTGGCGTCCCCGGCGCAATTTGAACACACGGCCTACAGATTAGGAATTGAGGGAAGACGGTAATTGGTACTATTAGACGATCACGTATAATATTGTATATGCTTGAATATTTACACGAATTATCACTAACAGTCAATTTTATAATTTTGAATAATGGTAGCTGTGCATATTTGCTGTACCGAAATTGTACCCCAGTTTGTACAGAAAATGGGTTTGTTTCCTGAGATATTTTCCACAAAATTAATCTAGCAATAACTCTTTGAACACCTCATCAGCATCAAACAACTCACCTCTATCAGCCGAAGCAAGACCAAGATCCAATTCTCGAAGTAATTTTTCAAGCTTTAATTGCTGACTTTGTTTATCAAAACAACTCTTTATTTCTTGTTCTTTCAAGTTAGTCATTCTACATCCCCATGATAACAGCTATTTGAATAAATAATAGCCAGTTTATTGATAATAATCCATCACAGATAAAAATACAAATTCCATCTTAGGAAACATATATGTTACCATTGACCTATGATTAATTAGATAAAAGAGTATGTTGATGAGTCTGGACGGTCTCCATTTGAGGAGTGGTTCAACCGACTAAATCCCCAAGCTGCGGTTAAGGTGTTGACAGCCATTTATCGCCTTGAACAGGGAAACAGCTCTAACTGTAAATCATTGGGTGGTGGAGTGCATGAGATAAAGATTCATTTTGGCTCCGGATATCGGGTCTATTACGGTTGGGAAGGCAAGAGGCTGGTTATTCTGGTAGGTGGTGGCACAAAAAAAGGACAGTCTACCGACATTAAACGGGCAAAAGAGAGTTGGTTACAGTTTAAGAGTAAAAAGGAGCATTGAACATGGTCTTAACAAAAAAATTCCGTGATACGGTATTAGCAAGAGCTAAAGAGGATTCCGAGTTTAGAAAAGAGATGCTAACCGAGGCAGTAAACCAGATTCTATCTGGTGATATTGAACTTGGAAAAACTCTCCTAAGGGACTTTATAAACGCCACGGTATCTTTTGGTCTAGTAGCGGATGCCTTGGGTAAAAACAGCAAGTCCATCCAAAGAATGTTAAGTCCAAAAGGCAATCCCACCATGGAAAATCTGATTAAGCTGCTAAAGGTGCTTCAAGATAGGGAGGGAGTACAATTTCGGGTGGTCTCTTGATTAAAAAGTTACCGCTGTTAATGGGATAAATGTGCCTCTTCCAATGCATTTTGGCTCAATCTTTTAATTTAGAAATAGAATAGAGAATATTTTGTGCCATCCGTATAGTTGAGTCTATTTCATCAATAATTTGGTTTAGCATATGAACCACGCGATTTTTAGCTTTATTGAAACGAGTCATGATTCTTGGCAAAGTGGATGCTGTGTTTTTTAATGCCATAATACTTTCTCGTGATCTTGTCGCCTCTCCTATCATAGTATTTAAATCTGAACACAATGACTCAAGGTTATCTATACTAACTTTAAAATCTCTATACACAACAAGCGCATTGCTTAGAGCGTCAAAAGCTCCTGTTTTTGAAGAAGAAAATATTGGGAGCTGTCTTTCAAGTGACAATGCGTATCTTTCCATATCTATAGCTGAAAGCTTTACGAATTTTTTTGCCTCATTAAAGCCCTTCTTTTCGCTAGTATCTCCTATGTCAGCTATGGCTTTCGCCCGTTCCGCAATATTCCCACCAATTATCTGAGTAGCTATAGCAATACTAGAAATGGCTTCATGTAACTTACTACCATGGCTTTCGAAAGATTCTATACAGTCAAAAAAGCCAAAATCATCATCGAGAGAATCGGATTGTTCTTCATTAGGAATCTCTTCACTGTTTATTAAGAGGCTTTTATTTGACCACTTCTGAATAGTAGTGCTCAGGTGGGAACGAAGGAGTGATTCAAAATCATTTAGCGAATCAAACATACAATAAAGTCCGCCTAAATCTCCCAAAGAATCTTTGAATTTTTTTAGGGTAGACAGTTGTTCATTGTCAATAATAGATGGTGAAATTGGAGCATCTTTAAAATAGATCATTATATCTATATCGTTATTATTCTTTTTATACCTTGCATATGCTTTATCAAATTCCTCAATTGTTCCTGAATCTGCTTGAGATGTTTTTGTGCCAGCTCTCGTCCAGAATATGCCAATAAAAATATCATATTGATCTGTAATTTGATTGTTTATTACGTCTTGTGGATATTCACCAAAACCAGGCTGAACATGGGTTTCCCATTTTATTAGTTCAAGACTGACACCGCGATCATAACTCCAACTCTTATTTAATTCACCAATAACAGTCTCCAAGGCTAATCTCTCTTCTGCAACATCACTAGGAGAAGCTACAAAAACCTGAATTATTGTTTCTTGTCTTGGCATTTTAATTTCCTGTTATTTTGTAAAATATTCAACATTTTCTCGTTCAGAATTAGCGCCAAACAAACAATTAGAATAAATTATGTTTTAAATAATCATGGCTTTTCGCGAATAATCAAGATTATAATTTATTGTTTACATATGTCAATTATGATAGCTTAACAAATAACTATAGGTAGTGACTTGAACTGAATTGAACTGCTAAAGGGTCAACACCAGCACAGGATGTGGCAATAATGTCGTCCACGGGATACCGCCCCAACTAACTAAACTGAAATAACTTAAAAAAAGCCAAGGAAAAAATGTGTTGAGGACCGAGATAACTGGTCTTTGTGGTTTCCTGATTTTTGTATGACTCTATAAATTCCTCCCATCCTCTGCATACAACTTAATTTCAGATTTTTATTTGTAGTGTATTTTGGAAAATGATAAGAGGAGCCAAGCACTGGAGGAGGACGATCCGGAGTCCCTGACGGTATGACGACGACAGGGCTAGGCGAGTTCGGAACCTTCTACCAGAGAACCCACAAACAGAAAAAAGGATAATATTAGTATTATCCGCAAAGGAACAGATACCCTGGAATTAACCCAGAAATGTTCTGTTTATCCTGAATGGTTGGATTGTCTTGACTATCTTAGGGCTCTAGCACAATCACCTAATGAGATAGAAAGAACGCAATCTCAACTTGAGTTTGAAGAACAAATTCTTGCGATACTTGGGCAAGGTTCTGGTCAGTATTCCTACTGCCTGTAAGATGGTTTTACCCGGTTTTCGGTCGCTGGGGTTAAACCCAAAAGAATTCATGCCATTTATATTCAATTCAGCAGTGCATGTCTATTAAACAGTGGTGTTGTCGATTCTTATGGTATTCTGGGTCGTTTCTCCCAGCAAATTGCAACGGTTGAAGAGGATGCAACTATAAGCCGGGTTGATCTCTGTGTGGATTTCACAGCCAGCTATGATTTGAGAGTTCCAATTGAATCCTGGATCAGCCGATCTCACAAAATCAATGAACGGACTGAAAATGGTCAGTTTGTTGACTGGGATTTTGGTCTGGGTGGAACAGCAGTTGCTCGTCTTTATAATAAATCCTTCCAGGCCAGAAAGAAAAAAATCGATTATTTGCCATTTAAAGGAAATCATTAGGCTGGAATGGTGATACCGTCTGGCGGTTGGAGTTTCAGATCCGCCGGGAACCACTCAAAGAGATGGGCATTATTACTGTGCCAGACTACTTGGAACAACAAACCGCACTGTGGGCCTATCTAACCCAAAAATGGCTGCGCCTGACTATCCCAAGGGAATCAAAACCAGATAAAAAATTGTGGCCTACTCATCCACTATGGGAAACCCTTTCCGGTATAGTTTGGGATTGTGGCTATCAACCTCCAGCAACCCGGCTACGTTCAAGCCGTGTTCCTTCAGATTATGCACTGTTTGTAAATGGTATGGGGGCAATCACCTCTTTTATGGCTAGAGAAGGTATATCAAATCCCAAGGATGGTTTTGAGCAGTATTTCAGAAATGCACAACAATTTCATAGTGAAGACCCCAATGGAGTTGGTTTCAACCAGTACATAGATTAAAAAGTGGCTGTAAAAGGTAGACTGTTTAATACCATTCTCAACAACTCTGAAAGATGGGAGGACACACCATGAGTGAACAACTAACTTCTATTCTGGTTGAAAAATATGGTGAAACCATGGGCTATGAGGAGCTAAAAAGCTTGCTTGGCTATCCTGGGGCTACAATCTCATTTAATAACTTGGTAAATACATCCATAGAGACGCTTTTTGTAAAACTCTGCGATGCAATGGTAAGGGCAGGGCGACGAATCCAGTTCATGACCCGTGTGTGGCTGGAATATTGGAATTGGTCGGAATGAATATATCCAAATAGGCTGTATATGATCTGAGGAGGGATGGGGGGGTTAGATCATATACAGCCAACTTTTGGAGGTAGGGGGCAAAGTTTAGATATAATGCATTATATGTTGTCAAATTGGCTGATATGTGATTGATATTGACAATTGCGATGCAATGCGATACAAGTAAATCAAGTAAACAACCCAAACTAGAGGATCGCTAAAATGAAAAAATCTGCCTCTTTTCCCAGTGTTCGAGCCACTCCAGAATTGAAAGATCAAGTACAAGATGCTTGTGATCATCTTGGGGTTAAATATGCCATGGTGGTGAACAACCTTCTAGAGCAGTGGGTAACTGGTCGTACCCATCTGGACCTTGAGTTAGATCCAAAATTCGTGGCAGAGGCTAAGGCTGCTTTAGAGTCAGAAGAGACACAGGCAATTTTTAAACAGGTTGGAAAACGCCATAAAAAACAGGCTTTTCATGATGCTGTTGACATTTGATGCATTACATCTTTATAACCCGCACATTTAGAGGGCAAATCAAGGGATTCAGGAAGGTTTTTCAAGAAAAAGATCTGCTTGAAGATATAAAGGATTTTGTTCAAAACGGACTTCGCAAAGGCGAAACAACTCTAAAGGCCCAACAGTATTATGAAATCACTCTGGAAACCGTCAAGTTACGGTTCTATTTTCGCAAAGCTGCCTTCCGCTACTTGGTGGGGGTAATCAGTGATTCCGACAGTCAGAGATATATTCCTATCATCATTGACCGCAAAGCTGGTCCATATGGACAAAACCTAACCCTGAAAACTGATAAAAAGACTCGTCAAGCCATCCAGAAAGCGATTGTGGCGGTTATGAGTGATTATTTGGCCTATACCGAAGACCAGGAGAAAAACAAAGAGAGTGCAACGGTTTATAAAGTTGTATGACTGTTTTTGACCTGGGGAGGGAGTAACAAAATGAGTGAATCTCAGATGGTCGGCACACTTAAAATAGGTATTGCTTCCTATGAGGAGCAAAAAGCCATGGTGCGGGCGATTGCCTGGGGGGAATATGTCCCGAATGATGCTGACCCTAAGGTTTGGTTCTCTTCCTTAGAGTCTCTGTCCCAGGTGCTGAACACAAAGAACCAGCTACTCTTACACATGATTGCCACATCTCACCCATCTTCTATCCAAGAGTTGGCCGATCTTTCCAAGAGGAAGGTGTCCAACCTATCCCGTACTTTGAAACTGTTTGAACGGTATGGTTTAGTCAAAATGGAGCAGATGAAGGGACGGAAGAAGGCACCGCGAGTTACATTTAGCAATCTTATGTTTGATGGTGTTTTTAAAACGGCCTCGAATCAGTGGGCTTAAGAATTATATCCATAAAAAATTTTCAGTGGTGTCTGACAAAACACCATAATGGTGTATTATGATATGGAAAGTTTGAAGCCTCATTATAAACTGAAGAGCATCAAGGCAGCTTTCAAGTCGGTATGGACCTTGAACAGAACAAGAAGCTCGGTTCAAGGTGCTAGAGCCTTGGGCTTCTCAGATGCTGATGTCATAGAGGTTATCCAAAGATTGGGGGCCAATAATTTTCACAAATCTATGACATCTCACCTGAAGACCGCTATTTGGCAAGATGTCTATAATACTGTGTAGAAGTAAAAGTCACTGTACATGAAGTTCACCACAGATACAGCAGGTGATTTGCTTTTAATAAGTTTCAAGGAGAAGTGATGTGAAATCTGCAACGATGGAATGTCCTGTGTGTGGTGGAAATCTTACCCGTGGTGAGAGGGAAGAGATCTGTGAGTATAAGGGCGGCAAGGTTACCTACATGCAACCTGGATGGTGGTGTGGTTCATGTGATGAAGCTATTCTCAAAGGGGATGATAACACCGTTAGCCCGTCTTAAGCGATTCGAGGCGTTTTAAAAAAAATTAGGTGCAATTTGATTTGCCTGACCCAGTATTGATGCGGTGTCATCTTTCAAAAACAACCAAATCCCTCTGTAGTGCCGACCTACCCATTTGACCTTTGCTGGCTCTGCGTGGACAATTCATGGCATGTTTCTTCGATCCAAAATTCGCCGTAAAGACGGCAAGACTCACCGTTATTGGAGCATTGTTGAGAATCGGCGTGTCCGAGGTAACCGCGTAGTTCAGAGACATGTCCTCTATCTCGGTGAAATCAATGATAGCCAGCAAAGGTCAAATGGGTAGGTCGGCACTACAGAGGGATTT
>JADFZS010000050.1 GCA_015232405.1 Magnetococcales bacterium
TTTTATGAACAGGTATTCATTAAATGCTTAAGAAAGAGGAGGTCGGATATCTTAGTTTAACTGTAGCATGATTTTTTTCCACTACTCACCCATGGCTACGATCACGACCAACAGGTACTGCAATACCAACTCGGTCACAAGTCAGGCAGCATGTTGGCTTAGAAACATTGTCAAGTACAACCAAAATATCTCTAATATCTGGCAGACTCAGCCTTGGTGTATCTAGATGTAGAGAAACTATGTTGGGGTTTAAAGAGGTTTTATGCGTACCTCTATAATTTCTCTTGCGCTTGCTTTAACTATGCAAACCTTAAGGTCATCCAATTCAAAACATTCATCAGTTGCCGGAATATAGGCAATATTGTGGATAATCCATTTACTTACAGAATCGGTCTGATTTCCTGGTAGAGGGCGTTTTAGGAATGATTCTAAAAACCGCAGCTCTGTGTTGCCAGGTATCAAAAACTCCCCTTCTTCGGTCTCTACTATTTGTGTGGGCAGTTTTTCATGCTTTTCCCTGATCTCTCCTACCAACTCCTCAAGGATATCTTCAATGGTGAATAGCCCCTGGAGAGTACCCGAGGCATCAACGACCAAGATCAATTTTCTTTTGTCCTGGCGCAGTCGATAGAGGAGGGTATCTATTGGTTGGTTTAAAGGGACAAATATGGGATCATGACCACATTCAAAAAGTGTTTTATCCAGGTTGCCTTTAACCAGTTCTGACAATGCCTCTCGCAAGTATAAAACCTTGCTTACACCCTCTGGATCACCACTATGGAGGGGGATTCTTGAGTGTGGTTGTGCTATTAAATCTCCGAGAACCTCTTGCAGTGTAAGGTTGCCGTTCATTGAGACAATCCGGTTGCGAGGTATCATTATGTTGCTGGCTTTGAGGTAGTCCAAAGCGAACACCTGCCGGATCATGAGTTTTTCGTCCTCCTCAATACTGCCCTCCGCGGCACCATGGGAGGCCAGGCTAATTAGTTCGGACTCAGTGACTATAGGATCATGCTTTGCTTTGCTTAATGATTGTAGCCAACTTGTTAGTTTTCCCAATATCCATGCCAGAGGAAAAAATATTCTGGCAAAATATTCGATAAAAGGGGCTACAAAAAGAGCGATTGGAGCACTGTGACGGGCAGCAAAAGTTTTGGGGGTGATCTCACCAAATATCAGGATGAAAATTGTAAGACCGCCAACCGCAAGACCCGGTCCCAAATGGCCGAAATGCTCAGTGGCCATGATTGTTGCAATGGAAGAGGCTCCGATATTAACCAGATTATTGCCAATTAAAATTGCAATAAGCATACGGTTGGTATCGTTTTTTAGCTTTAATAGGTGTATCGAACCACGTTTTCTATCTTTAAAAAGCGATTCCACCCGGCTTTTGGTAATTGTTGTCAGAGCGGTCTCTGCCCCGGAAAAAAAACCGGAGAGAATAAGCATTACAAATAAAATTAGTATGGATTCCATTGGGCCAGTATTACTTCAATTTATAAAAAGATCAAAGAGCTATTTTCATTGTTGCTAACTGTGGAGCTAATAGTCAAATTATCATATCAAATATGCTTGGCAGCTATCATAAACCAAACAAAGCAAAACTGGATGTTATTTGACCCTATTTTACCACCTGTTCCATATCACAGCTCAAAGATGATAAGAACATAAACCTTGAGTAGCCTCGCCATAAATAACAGCTAAGGCTACTCAATAACTTTTACCATCTTAGTTAATCTGTTTTAGAGCAGCAATACGTTGTTCAAGAGGGGGGTGGCTGGAAAACATACTTGCCAGTGCACCTTTTTGTTTTCCTGATAGACCAAAAGCCGCTACCTCATCTGGTAGTTGTGATGGCATTGAGCTTTGTTGCAACCTCTCCAAAGCCGAGATCATAGCTTGACGACCTGCTAGATCTGCCCCACCTTTATCAGCACGAAACTCCCTCTGTCTTGAAAACCACATTACAACAATACTGGCGAGTACACCAAGGACAATTTCAGCTATGATGGAGACCACAAAATAGGCCATTCCCGTGCTTTCACCCTCTTCTTCATCATCACTGTTAGACATTGCACTGTCAACAACACCACCGATAATTCTTGCAAGAAAAATCACGAAAGTGTTGAGTACTCCTTGGATGAGAGCAAGTGTAACCATGTCACCATTGGCCACATGGCTTACCTCATGGGCCATAACCGCCTCTGCTTCCTGTTTATTAAGAGCCCGCAGCAGACCAGTACTAACAGCAACTAAAGAGTTGTTACGGCTGGCTCCAGTGGCAAAAGCGTTTATTTCTGGTGAATCAAAAATTGCTACTTCGGGCATTCCAATTCCGGCGTTTCTGGCCTGTCTCTCAACAGTTGTCATAAGCCATTGTTCTGTTTCATTGGATGGGCTTTGAATTACAACTGCACCTGTTGAGCGTTTGGCAATCCATTTGGACATTGCCAGTGAAATGAAAGATCCTCCCATTCCAAATACCAGAGCAAGCATGAGCAAACCACCAATAGAGCCATGGTCAATGCCAAGAAAGCTCATTAAAATATTTAGCACCACCATCAAAACTGCCATGATGGCTAAATTGGTTAACAAAAAATAAAAAATGCGTTTCATCTGTCATTCTCCGATTTGAACTTGCAAAAAATAACAACAATATCCACTAAACTTATACATAGTTAGATAAGCACTGTTGGTAATTACTGCAAGAAAAATATTTATTTTGAAGTGAATGTTGAAAAATTGGTTTTACAATTAATCTGTATCAATGAAAATAATGTATAATATTAAAGCATTAGGGGCTTGTGTGTAGCTTTTGGTTTATACTAATATTTAGTGGAACCTAATTAGCCAAAATGTGGTTTAGAGTTTGTGCAATATTGCTTACGCAATGGGTATTGTAAAGCAAAAAGTAGAGCCTTTTTCTGGTTCGCTTTCAACACTTATTTTACCACCGTGCAACTCCACAAAACGTTCAGCTATTGTCAGTCCTATGCCTGTACCACCAGCTTTGCGAGTGCTTGAGGAGTCGGCCTGGTTGAATGAGTTGAAAATGGTAGCAAGTTTATCTTCTGGTATGCCACAACCGGTGTCGCTAACTTTGAATTCCATAAAACCATCAATAGCACCTGCCTTTATGGTGATTGTTCCGGCTTCGGTAAATTTAATGGCATTACCAAGCAGATTGATGAAAATTTGTTCCACCCTTTTGGACTCAGCATAAATCTCTTGCTCTTCATTCACCTCTATAACCAGTTTTAAACCTTTATTTTTAATCAGCTGGTTGGTTGCATCTGCCACAGATTTGATTATGGTCCCAACCTTAACTGGTTCCTGAACAATTGACATTTTTCCGGCTTCCAGTTTGGAAAAATCCAATACATCATTAACCAGAGTTAAAAGTCGGTCACCATTTCTAACTGCGGTAGTAATTAGTGAATCAGCTTTTTGGGTTAATTCTCCTGCTACTCCACCTTTGATAAGTTTTAAAGTTCCAAGAATTGCTGTTAAGGGTGTTCTTAACTCATGGCTTACGCTGGCAATAAAATCTGATTTTGCTTCACTGGCAATCTCAGCTCTCTCCATGGCAATTTGTAACTCTGCTGTTCTTAGTTCAACCCGCTTTTCCAGGCTGTTGTTGGTATCTTTTATCTCTTGAAAGCCATCCCGTAAACTATCTGCCATCTGTCGGAAAACAGTAGCAAATTGACCTGCTTCCAATAGGCTGCTGTTGGGTACTTTTGGCTGCTCTCCAGCCCTGATTCTCTCTGGTAAAGATCGGCTGACCGCTGCTAATTCATGTAGTGGTTCTACCAGCCAACGGGTAACCAAAAATGCTCCAACAATGGCACATAATGAGATTATTGCCAAAATTGCAAAAGCCCTAATGTAGAGTTCATGGAGGTTGTCAATAGTGTTGGCTGCAATTTGCCGTACCACAACTGTGGTTGCGTTGTTGTGGGGGGTGGTAAGGGGTGTTTGTACTATATATTCCGCGCTTTTCCACCGCTTCATTGCCGGGCCTTTAACATCCGACAACCTTGCTTGCAGAGCGCCTGTTATGGGAATAAGATCGTCGATTCTATCTGCCGTTAGTTGTACAGTCATACCTGTTCGCAATGGAAAATTTCCAATATCATCAATCTGTGGAGCCATTCTGGCAATGGTCATCATCTCCCTTTCAAGGGCAACTTCTGCATTGGATTTCATCGGTTTTGTGTAAATAGTCGTCAATACGATTGCTGTGATAAACATACTGGTAGCCATGGAGTTGAAAAGAACTCCACCAATGGCAATTCGTTGTTTGCGAAAGAAATAATCCATGGCGATTATCAAAGAGCCTGACAATAAAGCGTTTAAAACGCCGTTAACAGGCTGTTTTATTGCAATAAATCCGGCTTGTGTCAGAGCCATGCCCATGACATTGCCATAAAACAATAAAACAAGGGGAGCACCGATGATCACCCAATAGATTAAATTAGCCAGAGCCAGATGTTGTAGCTGTGTGGGTAGACGTTTTACCAAAATGCCGGTAACTAAAGCCTCTATCGTAAAAATTATTGCTGCATATGGGTGGCCCCAAAGTATATAGGTAAAACCACCCCCAATAGCTGCGATTATGGTCCCCCCCGTAACCCCCAATATCCTCACAGCTACCAAGGCTGCTATACTGCCAAAAATAAAATTTACACCAAAAAAAAGAGTGATATTAAGATAGTTACCAGCGACTGCCAACAGGGATAAAATAAGAAAAAGAGCTATACGTTGCAGTGAAAAGCTACCTGAATCTGTACTTTTTTTAATATAATCCACCAACTATCCCCCCCAACTATAAAAAGAATACCAGCCAGCTTATAAAGAGCTAATAATGTGATAGACAAATATATCTGTATAATATATCAACAATCACCTCTTAATTTGTAAAAATTACTTGGTTTATGTCTTTAATACAATTATTAAACTGCCATTATTATGTTTGTAATTGTGTTTAATGTTTGGTTTTAATAAGAATTTTTGCCTTGTTGACCAGCCAGCGTAAAATAGATGGTTGCTCCTCTTCCAACCTCTCCTTTTGCCCAAATTTCTCCTCCATGTCGCGCGATGATTCTTTTTACCAGAGCAAGGCCTACCCCCGAGTCTTCATACTCACCTGGAGAGTGGAGTGAATAAAATGGTCTAAACAGCATATCTTTGTGGGACATATCAAAGCCTACACCATTATCAGATATTGTGTAGCAGGTTTGACCATTTTGTGAAAGTTGAGCAACTGTAATTTTAGCTCCCTTGGTTTTACTGGTAAATTTCCAGGCATTACCTATAAGATGCTCCATGGCAGTTTGTAAAAGATCACTATCGCCTTGTACAAATAGACCAGCAGCTATCTGAATTTGCACCTCTCTTTTAGGGTAATCATCTGCCAAACTGTTGGCTATATCTGTAGCCATTTCTGATAGGTCAACAGTTGTGATGGATAGGGGGTTTTGCATACAACGAGATAGTGATAAAAGCCCTTCCACATGGTTGCCCACTCCCCAAACTCTGCCTGATAACTACACGTAACATTCGGGCTATGGATTATTTACTCCCTTTTTTGAGTGTTGGATTCCAGTCGTTAAGCCCATACCTTTGTAGTATTTTTGCCAATGTTCCATCTAAACGCATAGCCCTAATACCATCACTTAGTTGTGAGGCAAGTGTTTTTCCTCTCGCACTTTTGGGGGTAAAACCGATGAAAAGTGGCACAGCTTCATCTGCAAGACCTGCAAATTTAACCAATTCGTCCATTTGTAATTTTTTAATGGTGTAGCGCATAACCGTCTCATCATCTAATACCAGATCCAGTCGGTTGGCTGCTAACAGCTGTAGACTTTGCTGTAGTGGTTGTTTGGCGTATAGACGTGTTATTTTTACATTATCGGTGGCAAAATAGTTGTCAATTGGATCTCCATAGGAGAAGCCGGGTACGATGCCGATGCGCATTCCTTTAAAGTCTGACGGCTCTTTGTAGGTCCAGTTATTATCACTACGCACAGCAAGCATAATGCTGCTTAAACCAACAGATTCTTGGGGGTAGGTTAAGTCTGGTGCTTCATCTTTTATTGCTCCAATAACTCCATCATACCTGCCAGCTCGTACTTCATACAGGCTGCGTTCCCAAGGTGCTTGGATATAGACAAGATCATGACCATGGCGACGAAAAGCCTCCCTTGCTATCTCCACAACATAGCCGGGGGGGTTACCATCTATTTCACAATTATAAGGACACCATTGATCTGCGGCTAAAAATACCCTGCTTTCTTTTTTATCATCTGCAAACAGTGGTGTAGCAGTTAGAGCTAACAGAAATAATAAAAAATTCAACCTGATTGAAAATAGTCTCACCTACCATCTCCTTGGCAATTATTATCAGTGTAAGAAAGCTCTTACACTCATTAATTTCGCTATCAATCGGTGCATTCTACCACCAAACAGAATTGTGATGTTAAAAATTATAAATCGCCACTATTTGAGGCTTATGAGTTATGCCCAATATCAAATATATGCGGCAGTATGAACTGGAAATAAGTTTGGGGTTGGGAAAGTTGCTGTCAAATGGTTTTGTTATGTTTTTTTAAGGATATTTATTCTTCAAATTGAGAGACAATTTTATCATAAAATGTTTTGCGAAATTTAGGATGTCTTGCGTTCCATTTTTCATATAGTTTGAGAAAGGATTCAAGCATAGCGGGGTTGAACATTTTATCTATCTTGGCAATCACCTCTCTGCCTTGAGCATCTCCAAAGCAACCCACATGGATATTATTGTAGGTTTGGTGTTCTTTTAAATCATAAGCAATAAAATCTCCTTTAATTCCACGATCAATTTTTTGTGCACCGATAGTTGTGGGATAACCAAGGGAGAAATCGGCTCTACCCCTTGCTATGAGTCGTAGGTCAACTTCATTGGCAGAGTGGGGCATCTGTTTTATCTGTTTGCTACCTATATAGGGTAGAATATATGGATGAAGAATGGGATAACGCCGTTGATCTTCATAGTGCTTTGGGGTCATTAAGGTGAACTTTTCCCGACCAAGTAGATCTACAAATGATAATATGGTTCCCGGTGGTCCCAACCGTTTTTCATAGCTTTTATGAAAAATTGCAACATGTGGGGGGGTAAGTGTGTATGGTTTGGAATAGGCAAATTGATTTGGGTAGAAATGGCCCCAAATATGTGGTGTACAACGGCCAGCAAGCAGTGCTTCACGATGGAACCTAGGTATACTGGTCCAGGTTATATTATGATTAAAATCCGGTAGATGCTTGATAAAATAGTCTAGATATTGATCGGCAAAACCACGACCCTTCATCGGGCCAGTTCGGATATACTCTGGTGAAAGTTCCCAGATCAACCAGGTTATACTCTTTTTTTTATTATCTTGGCTGTGTGCTGTGACCGGGATATTTATTAATAAAACAGATATTAGCAGAAGGATCAACGCAATGTTTTTCATTGGGATCTCCATTATTTTTAATAAAGCTGCTTGCTAAGTGGGCATTGGTGGCCTTATTTGAGTTTGGGTTCTTAAAATGTCTATTAACCTATTACTTTAGGCCCTTAGCAAAAAAAATAGAACAATTATTCAATATTAGTTTCCATCTTTTGCGCTAAAATACCATAATGGCTTAAAGAAAAATATAGTTAAATTGATCGCTTTTAAGGAACGATAGCGGACACAATAGATGAAAAACCGCAAAGAAAAATCAGGGTCATTGAACACAAACGGTATAGGTAAAAGACTGGTTGTAGTGATACTACTATTCAGCTCTCTCATAACCCTGATACTCACAAGTTTTCAGCTCTATCTTGATTTTCGTCGTGATGTAAATACAATTGAATCAAGGTTGCAAGAGGTAAAACAGAGCCATGTCCAGAGCCTGGCTGCCAGCCTGTGGAACCTAGATGTTGGCCTGTTGCATTTACAGATGGAGGGGTTGGTTCGGTTGCCTGATATGGTTGGTGTTGAGATAAATGAAATATCCAACGACCAAAATAGCCCCCTAAGGCTAACTTTTGGCAATACCCATATAGATAACAATACAATACACCGTGAATATTCTTTGCTTTATAGCGAGGCAGGACAAGAGCCACGTCAAATAGGACTCTTTAGGATTTATGCCTCTTTAGATGGGGTTTATGCCCGTCTTTTTGATAAAGCTCTGCTCATACTTGCCAGTCAAGGGGTAAAGACTTTTTTGGTGACTCTGTTTATTCTTCTTGTGGTCCACAGAATCATAACCAGACATCTATTTACCATTAGCAGCTATCTTACAACTCTCAATTTTATCTCTGGGACAACCCCTCTTCATCTAGAGCGCAAAAGCAATCATGAAGATGAGCTGGCTCTTGTGGTTAAATCCATCAATCGGATGAGGGAAAGTTTGGAGAGTGCCTACAGTGAACTTCAAAATAATACGGTTATTTTAGAAAAGCGGGTAAAAGAGAGAACAGCAGAGCTGGAGTTAGCCAACAGTGAGTTGGACTCTTTTGCCTACACTGTTTCACATGACCTAAAAGCACCCTTAAGAGCCATAAATGGATTTAGTGATTTGTTGATTGTAGAAACCAAGGATAAGTTGAACGATGAGGAGAAAAACTATCTTCAACAACTAAAACAAAGCAGTCATGACATGGCCACGCTAATCAACGGCCTGTTGGTTCTATCCAGCTCTACCCGTGGCGGGTTATCACTTGAAACTGTAGATCTATCTGCAACTGTTAAAACAATAATCGACAACTATCAATTAGAAGAGTCAAGCTCCAATGTTAGCTGTGACATAAAACCAGCTCTAACAGCTACTGGTGATCCTGCTCTTTTAAAGACCATGCTGGAAAATCTAATTGGCAATGCTTGGAAATATTCAAAAAACACAAAATCCCCAAAAATAATATTTGATGTTGAATATAAAGAAGATAACCCGGTATTTTTTGTCAAAGATAACGGAGCAGGTTTTGATATGGCCCATATTGATAAGTTATTTCAACCATTCAAAAGATTGCACAAATCTGATGAATTCCAAGGGATAGGTATCGGATTGGCCACAGTACAGAGAATTATCCATCGCCACGGCGGCCAAATATGGGCCAAAGCAGAGAGAGGAAAAGGCGCAACATTCTTTTTTACTTTGTCATAGTTTTGATGAAAGGCTGTCAGATATATAGTTGTTTATAAACTATTATCCAGCATAACCATCGGATTGCAGATAACCATAAAAACCCTTACAATAACAGCTTTGCTACTTCCTGTTTTCAAGTTAGATCGTAAACCAAAATGATGTTATTACTTGGTGAATTGAAGTGTTGCATTCACATATATGATTTGCTGGTTGTAGGCCAGTTATTTTCATCCAGAACATGTAATTTTGGCGTAAGAGTTCAAATGAAAAGATGCAGGTAAAAACCTCAAATATAAAAAGTTGCTGCAGAAACGTCTGCACTCAAAGAGCAGTTTGTGGATTTGAACTGGAACCGTGAATGTGATATGAAAATAGGACAGGTTTGAAATAAGTTGGTTCATGTCTGACACCCATTTATCAACCTGGACTATAGTGCAAACCAGACAGAAACAGCTTTTGCATGATTGGGGAAAATTGCATACATTTCCGGGGTGGTCAGGACAGGTAACAGTTGTATAGCCAAGATTATCAGGCATCCGGCAGTTCATGTCCTGCCAGAAGTTGTAAACCGCAAACCAAGGGACCAGCGTCTGATGAACTGCTTAAAAGAGATTTCCATTTATCCTAAAGAATATGATTGAATGTGAAACGGTTTTTGCTTATGGTCTCCAGGGTGGAGGAGTTTACTTCATCAGCTAGAGTTATTCACCAATTGCCACAAAGGGGTTTATTGTACTCAAATGTTTTGTTTTCTGACCTTAAAATGAGGTGTGCGCACTCTGTTTTCCATACATATTTCTTCTGGAACACATGCTTTTTTGGATCAAAATGCTGATTAGCTAGGTGTAAAAACTATTAATAATAAGAAACTTGGTTCTTCTCATGTTATCAAATTTATGCTGAACATATTAGTGGGATTTAAAATTATAAAGAGAAGATTGTTGCAACAATTTAGGCCTTAAAGGTACAGGTAAATGAATAAAGCATTGGTGACAGGTGGAGCTGGTTATAAAGGCACACTTTTGGTAAAAGCTCTTTTGGATGAAGGGTTTCATGTAACGATACTTGATAATTTTTTGTACGGTTTTGACTCAGTAATGGGTTTTGCACAGAACAAAAATTTTCATGCGATAAAAAAAGATATCCGCAACATTGAAGCCTCAGATGTTAAAGGATTCGACTTCATCTTTCATCTGGCAGGAATCAGTGGTTATCCTGCCTGTGAAGCAAACCCCCATTCCGCCCAGACTATAAATGTAACCAGTACTGACCGACTTGTTAAACTGTTGGGTAAAGAACAAATTCTCGCCTATGCCTCTACCACCTCTATATATGGATCATCAGGACAGGAGATGGACGAAGAGTCCAAAATCGCTCCAGTCAGTCTCTACGGTGTTACCACCTTGGAGGGGGAAAAAATTTCAATGGAACGCCAAAACTCCGTCTCTCTTAGGTTTGCTACTTTGTTTGGAGTCAGCTATAAAATGCGTTGTGACCTCCTTTTAAACGATTTTGTCAATAAAGCTGTCACTGAGCGTAGCGTGGTTCTTTTTGACTGTCACAGCGTGCGGACCTTTCTACATGTTAGTGATGCGATAGAATCCTACATGATGATTGCCAGAGATCCGACCTCCATGTGTGGCGAAGTCTACAATGTCGGTGCCAACAACATGAACTATTCCAAACTACAACTGACAGAAAAGATCAAAGAACACACCCCTTTTGAGATTATAAAAAGCGACTTGGAAGACCCTGACCGTCGTGATTTTATAATTAATTTCAATAAAATCCAGGCATTAGGTTTTAAATCTAAAATTTCAATGGATGATGGCATAAAGGAACTACTGCATCTCTACTCCTGGTATCGTCCATATACAGTATATCGCACCATTTAGAGAACGATGACAACTATCTTCAAATATTACTATGGCAGAATTCACCAAGCCTTGAAGTTTTTAATACCTCCGGGGCGGAATGTTCTCTACCTTGGGCCTTCCCGTATGGGCTGTCTGCCAGAACTAAAACCCAGCAAGATGGTTGTAGTTGATCCTGAGTATAGTGATAGCGCATCCGGTTCCCAACCCCCGGAAGTTGAAATTATAAAAACATCTTATGAAACCTTCTTTCCCCAAGAGAAGTATGAAGATGTGGTTTTGATCTCCGTATTGGGAGACCTAGACGACATCTCCGGCCTAATGGGTCGTATTTATGAAAAATGCCAACCATCTTCAAGGCTCATAATATATCAGCATAACCATCTCTGGCAGTATTTTCTGGACTTTGCCAGTCGGTTGGGAATAAAAAACCGTGGGAAAGCTCAGAACTGGATGTCGGTACGGGATCTTAAAACTTTTTTAAGTGTTGCAGGCTTCGACACTACCAGAACATTTAGCCAGACTATCATGCCCTTACGCCTTTTTGGCTTGGGGGTAATCATGAACCGCCTTGTAGCAATTTTTCCCATATTAGACTTTCTCTTGCTAGACCAATTTATCATTGCTCGTCCCAAGGCAAAGCCCCAAACCTTAAATGATCCAGCACCATCTTTGACCATCTGCATTACCGTACGCAATGAAAAGGGAAACATAGAACCTCTTGTTAAGAATTTGCACCAAGTAGCAAAAGAACAAGAGATTCTATTTGTAGAGGGTCACTCAGAAGACGGAACCCTGGAGGAGATACAAAGGGTCAAAGATGCATATCCCGCAAAAAATGTCAGGGTAATAGGCCAGCCAGGAAAAGGTCAGGGTGATGCCATAAGGGTTGGATTCAAGGCGGCAAAAGGGGATATTATCGCCCTCTATGAGGGAGACGGAACCTCCATCCCAGAGGATCTCGACTTTTTTTACAACGCTCTACGCTACCACCGCAGCGATTTTCTTGAAGGATCACGACTTATTTACCCTCTCAATCGTGCTGCAATGCCTTTTACCAATCAGTTTGGCAACTCTGTCTTTGCCATATGGTTCTCCTGGTTTCTCGGTCAGTATTCGACAGATGTTTTAAGTGGTATCAAAGCTCTCAGACGCAAGGATTATCAGTTGATCTACGATAACTGGGGATTCTTGGGTATGGAAGATCCATTTGGTGACTTTGAACTACTTTTTGGTGCAGCCCGTTTGGGTTTGAAAATTAATGAAATCCCAATACGTTATCAGCCAAGATCCTACGGTGAATCCAAAACCAACGTAGTAAGACACGGCCTGCTTCTCCTTAAAATGGCAATCCATGGCCATATGATATTCCGTACTATGACACCTAGGAAAAAAAATCATGAATGATAAAGTACCACAATTTATGCCTTGGGTCGGAGAGTCTGAGTACAAAGCCATTGCTGACTGCTTCGAGAAAAACTGGATAACAGAAGGTCCAAAATCCAAAGAGTTCGTTGATCGTCTTTTAAAACTTATTGGTGCCAAATTTGGTGTCCTGGCCCCTAACGGTACTCTAGCTATCTATCTTGCATTGAAGAGTCTGGGCATTGGTCCTGGTGATAAGGTCATGGTGCCAGACTTCACCTTTATTGCCTCAGCTAACGCTGTTGTCATGGTAGGTGCTACTCCAGTATTTGTTGATGTCAACCCCCAGAACTTCCAGATAGACCTATCTGCTGCTGACCATCTGGTTACTCCTGATTTAAAAGCAATCATGCCAGTACACATCTATGGTACGATCTGCAACATGGACTCTGTGACCGATTTTGCTAAACGACATAAACTTATGATTGTCGAGGATGCCGCCCAGGCTATTGGTGTCCACTATAAAGGTCGTCATGCTGGTACTTTTGGTGATACAGCTGCCTTCTCCTTTTTTGCCGATAAAACCCTGACCACAGCTGAAGGTGGACTGGTTGTGACCAACAACGAGAAGGTCTATGAGCAATTACTCTATTTAAGAAACCAGGGACGTATAGACCGTGGAACCTTTATACACCCAGAAATGGGCTTCAACTTTAGGATGACCGATATTCAGTGTGCCGTAGGGCTGGTACAGCTGGATAAACTCAAGGAAATACGGGAGCGAAAACTCGTTATACTGGAGTGGTATAAACAGGGATTGAGAGATATCTCCCAGGTAACTTTCTTCACCCCAGACCCAGGGGCGGAGTGGATACCATTTAGAGTCGCCATACTATGTGATCAGGCCCATGAACTGATGACATATCTAGAGCAAAACAATGTTGAGCCACGGACCTTTTTCTACCCCCTACACAAGCAGCCAGCACTGGTAGAGATACTTAACAAAGAGAATACACCTTTAAACGACTCAGATTTTCCCAACACTCTTACAGCTTATGACCGTGGAATCTGTCTTCCAACTTTTGCAACCATGAACAAGGAGCAAGTTGGCTATGTCTGTGATGTCATCTCCCAGTTCTTTACCAGGAAGTGAGCTATTTTACCGTTACTATGATGCTCTGTTTGCCAACAAAGAGTATGCTTTAGAAGTTGCTGCCATCAATAGGTTGGCTGAACAGTTAAACAACACCAAGGTAGGGACGGTATTGGAAATTGGTTGTGGAACTGGTGGTCACTCCTTGGAAATTGCAAAACTTGGCCTACCACTGACAGCCATCGACCTCGACCACAATATGTTAAAACAGACCCAAAAAAAGCTCCAAGATCAGAAACTAAATAATGTCACGCTACACCACGGTCCGGTGGAAACTTTGAAAGAGAGTGGTTTTTCCCTGGCCATAGCTATGTTCAATGTCGTGAACTACCTGCCAAACAGTGAAGGGTTACAAAATTTTTTTAGTGCCATAAGCAGACGTATGCTGAGTGGCGGAGTTTTGATTTTTGACTGTTGGAATGGTGTGGCAGCACTACGCTCCCCTCCTGGAGAGAAGAATAGCGTTGTCCAAATTGGTGAAGAGGAGATTTCCTGCCATCTACGCTCAGAAACAGATCTATTTAGACAGAAAACTATACTGACCTACGCTATTGATGTCCGAGATTCAAAAGAACAACTTATAGCAACAGGAGAACACTCTTTCATGCAGACTCTCTGGACTCCCATGCAGATAATGGATGCTATGACCATGGCAGGGTTGGAGATATCCCACTGCTCACCACTTAACGACTTGAGCAAACAGGCTGACCATAACGATTGGAAAATCCAGTTCGTCGGCCGGAAAACCTAGAGCGGTGATATTGATATGGCGATGGTTACCCAGACACAAAATTATGAACTTTAAATCTCTCACATGGATCAAATTGGAGATTCAGTTCCCAAACCCTTGAATTTATCTATTTAGAGTTTTTTGTTATTCGCAATAAATTGGTATTTCACATGGTAGTTTTTGTGAAGCATACAGCGTCATTTTATAATATTTTCCCCTCAAGATATAGCAAAGGAGAAAGCTGTATAACCATATTCAGATGGATTCAACTCTGTTTCTGCCGCCCTCTTTTGCTTTGTAAAGGGCTGAATCAGCTCTTTTTAATGCGGTTGTGAAAGAATCATCAGCAGCTGATATAAGGGTGACACCAAAGCTTGCAGTAATGGTTCCTGCTATGCCGATGGCTTTTTCTGATATTGTACCTTTTATCCGCTCAACACCTTTTAGTACCTCATTTAAATTTGAATGGGGTACAAGAAGTACAAACTCTTCTCCCCCCCAACGACCTAATATATCTGTGTCCCGTTTAACAGCTAAAATTCTTTCAGATATGGTTGCCAACACCTGATCACCCACATCATG
Organism: Magnetococcales bacterium; assembly: GCA_015232405.1. Classification (GTDB taxonomy): domain Bacteria; phylum Pseudomonadota; class Magnetococcia; order Magnetococcales; family JADFYX01. The sequence continues at coordinate 14,861 of JADFZS010000050.1, forward strand.
CCCATGTTTGTCATTTATGCGTTTAAAATGGTCAATATCAAATATTACGACACACATGAGTGTTTTATAGCGTAGTCCCTCTCGCATAAATTGTTCAGCATACTCCTCTATGCGACTCCTGTTGAACAGACCTGTTAACTTATCGATACTTGCCCGTTTTTCAAGCTCTCTCTCCATGGCTTTACGATCAGAGATATCCATACCAATGCCAATTACACTGATATAATCTTCTGAAAATTCTGAAATGGGGGTAAAGCTAATAAGAAATGGAACCTCTGTACCATCATTGACACGAAGATAGATCTCAAACTCACCTCCGCCAGATTTGAGATATTTGTTTATCTTTTCGTGTTGGTCAACTGCGGTAAATTGAGTTAAACGGCTATTCATCAAACTTGTGCTACAACCGCTGCCAATTAATCTTTCAAGGTTTTTGTTCCAACGGATTATGCAGCACTGATCATCAAGAAGAAAAAAGACCCCCGGTAGAGAGTTGATAACGCGATTGGAGAAACGTTGCTCAAGGAGTGCTAAATCACGTGCAGCTTGCTCTGCTGCACGTCTTTGGCGGATGTCTCTAGCCGTTAATGAATAAGAGTCAATATGTCCAGTACGGTCTCTATGGACCATAATAGTCTGCATGATGGGAATAAGAGTACCGTCAGATCTTAATAGTTCACTCTCACTACTTATATAGCTCTGTTTTTTGAGGATGGGAATCTCCTCGTTTTGAATTTTTTGCCAACCATCTTTTGTCAGGCACTGTTGTAAATTGCCGGGTGTAGTTTCACTGCTTCTATTGTTTGCAAAACCGATGAGTTTTTTTCCCCCTTCATTGCAAAAAAGTATATCTCCATTCTCTTTGAACATGGAGATAAAGTCAGGTGATAACTCTGAAATCTGGATAAGTCGGTTACGTTCTCTTTCAAGGTAGTGTCGTTGAATAACTCCCGACAAGGTATTGGCGACTGACTCTAAAAAACTAGCTTCACCAGATTGCAGAACATACCCTGCGGTAACGTAAAAGTTTAATACACCAATAACTTTGCCGTTATAGAGTAGGGGCTGGCAGAGGTGGCCATGGTCAGTCATACCACCGATAATAATGGTATGGTCTTCATCTACTCCGCTTTTGCAAACCAAGCGACCTGTTTGGGCAGCCAAACCACATAGACACTGACCAAATTCAAGTTGGGCGCAATTTTCTTTAATCTCAGGTGAGATAAATCTCTTTCCGGCTAGTTTTAGAGTTTTCTGACCAGGGTTGACGAGAAATATCGCACCTTTATGTTCAAGCTTAAGCCAAGAGACCTTAAACATGATCTCCATAACACAATCAAGCTTCTCTTCAAGTGGCATATCCTTAAGTGAGAGAGATATTATTTCATTTAAAGCTTGATGATTTTCAATTTCAGCTTCCAGCCTTTTTGCAGAATCATCTGTTTGGGAGTTAGACATTACACACTGTTTAAACCTCATCTTTAACTGAAGGTTAGGGAACAAAAGATAAACAAGCTATGGTCTGTCTTCTGTTATCCCCATCTTCCAATGACAAAGCCGCAATGTATTGACTAGCGAGTGTCAATTATTTAATGAGCATACCATACTATGGAGTTTAATAGCCATTTAAACAATATATAATATATGCTACCACACTCGCTAAACAGTGATGAAAAAAAGTCTAAATCTCTTTTTGTTTATTTGCAAAAGATTGCAGATGGTTTATCAAAAGGTAGGTTACCTCCTCTTGTCTACCAGTAGAGACACCAATTACACGGTCTGTACCATCACGTCGACCTCCTTGAAAATCTATATTGTTCTCATCGGTATAAAATGACAACAGCCGTTTGCTCATCTGCCTTTGGCTCTCTTTGGATAGGTTGCGGCAGACACCAATCAGAGCGCTCGCCTGTTCATGGCAGCCTTTTAGACCATGCTTTGCGAGAAGCTCTCTTGTCCAACCCTCCATATAGCCAACAAAGTAGGCATCATTCATAATAGCCTGCCTGGCAGCTTGGTTTGGTTTTAAATAAGAGTCAATCTCTGGTCCCACTACTGATATGCACTCTTTAATAGCCTTTTCAATTCGTCTTTTTTTAATATTAAACATGATAGTCTCTCTTTCTCTCTTTGGAATAAGCTTTAATAAAAATATTTTCCTTACTGCAACAAAGATTCAGTTTTTTGTGAATGTTGCTACGACAACAATATTGTTGTCGTGAGAACATATTGTACTAGTCTATTTCTCTTGTCAACAAAAAAATTAATAGATCAATAAAAATAAATTTCGCATAACTTTATTTGACCTCAAAACATCTGTCTTTTAAATGGTGTTGGCTTTTTTTATCATTAAAAATTAGAAGGTTAGTTAAGTTATTCTATATCTCGGCAACTCTTGATCAGTTGTTTGGTAAAATATGTTTTTTTATTAATGGGAGACCAGCATCGCTAAAAATGTTAGAATCCAGGGTTGATTCGGATTGGTCATAAACATAAAAATTTGGATTATCCCAGCATGAAACTAAAAATTGATAAAAAAGATTGCCTGGAATTCTCAGAGACCCTCTACTGCGACCAATTTCGTGAACAGCACTATCCATCTTTAAAACAGTTTTTGGAGAACTTTTTAAAATGCGAGGTTAATGTTGTTTTTTCTCCCGTCACCTACTTCAACGAAAACTACAATATTGATCCATCTGACAACCCTGAGAAGTTGATACATTTTGTCAACGATGAGCGACTTTTGGTTTTTGTCCACGCTGTGGAGATGAGGGGAAAATGTATCTGTTTTGGCCTGGATATCCATACACCCGAACTAGGGCTACCTGCCGAACCCATGGCGTGGAGTATCGCGCGAATGCTGGAGATGCGTTTTCAAAAAGGGATAAGGCTCAATTTTGATGTTGATTTACAAGATTTTGGTCAGAACCTTGTTTTAGACATAATTGTCAACTATCTCTCACGGGGAGGTTTCGACCGTTACCATTTGCGCCTGTTATTTCAGCTATTCATAAGTGTATTAAATTTAACTTTTGAGGATCGACCCTTTAATACAGGACTGATCCTGACCCACTCCAATAGCGGTTATACCACCGTTGATCGAGAAGGTTCTCTAGTAGCCTTAAAGGATCCTGTAAGGGTTCAACCCACCAAGCAGTTCCAAAAAAGATTTTGGTATCTGGCGGATGGCTCCTCCTGTTTTTTTGTTTGTGACCGTAAACTAAAGATCAACAACATGTTCTTTCTGCAACCCCAGATGGGAGCTATATCAGCAATCTCCACATTTTTTCTCAATAAAGCTCTCCATGGACTAGATGTCGCCTTCCGCACTATCCAAGGCAAAGAGATGGTTGCTGTTGCCGCCTCGGGGGAGGAGTTTACCTATACAGGTACCCAGTGGCATTTTCGTGATTACAAAATGATCCGTAATGCCATGTCTACTCTGTTGCCATCTTTTTCAGAACAGACCACAGACATGCTGTTGGAGTTGGTTTTTAGCCAGATGTCCAACCGCAAAGGCTCTCTTCTCTGGATACCAGAGCGGGAAGAGGACATTGAAAAATATACCATTCGCACCTCTCAACTATGGCAAAATGATATCAGTATCCAGCCCCAATATAGTGGCTTCATCCAGAGGCTTGCATCAAGTGATGGGGCTTTGGTTATCTGTCCCGACGGTAAGATAAAAGCCTTTGCCGCCGTGGCAAATCTTTCAGGAGCAATTAGCTCCGATGCCCCCCTAATCGGCTCTGGGGGATTGGCTGCCCTCCACCTATCTCATTCTGGTATTGCCATCAAAATATCACAAGATGGCACTGCAAGGGTTTATGTGGCTGGAAAAAAACGCTGGATGATATAGGGTAATTATACTTTTTGCTATGTCAAAAGCAAAAAGTGTGTATAATACACACATGAATAGCCGGGAGATTATTAAACGTTTGCAAGATTGTGGTTGGGTCAAACACCATGTTAGAGGTAGTCATTGGCAATTCAAGCATCCTGATAAAAATGGTAAGGTAACAGTTCCTCATCCTAAAAAAGATCTACCAATTAGCACAGTAAAGAGCATTTTTAAACAAGCAGGAATAGAACTATGAACTATCCCGTTGCCATACATAAAGATGAATATTCAGATTATGGTGTGATTGTGCCAGATCTTCCTGGCTGTTTTTCAGCTGGTGAAACAATAGAAGAGGCTGTAAAAATGGCTCATGAGGCCATACAAACCCATATAGAGGGAATGTTATTGGATGGTGATGTTTTACCACCTCCTGTTCCTATAGAACAGCACCAGATGAACCCTGAATTTAAAGGAGCTATCTGGTTGCTTATTCCTGTTGATCTTGAGAAAATTTCCGGTAAAGCAAAGCGGATCAATATTACCATTCCTGAACCTGCTTTGGCTCGTATCGATGCTTTTGTAAAAGATCATGGAGAGACCCGATCAGGATTTCTTACCAGAGCAGCACTGCAAGTGATGCAGTAACTCATGCTTTTTAGAAAATATAATAAGTTCAGGATATGGGACTTAAAAGATATCTCTTTTTGTTAGTTGGTCACTCTATCCAAAATAAATATGTCATCATCAAAGTGTCCTTCCAACCGCCAGAGGGAGCTGTCTACCCAGCCGTGGCAGTTGTGGGTGGCAGGTGGTATGCGTTTTTCCAACTCTATCTCTTTGAAACCCAATACAGGGTTGTTCATCTCTCCCTTGCTCTCTAAATAGGCGCATATCTGGTCGATCCGTTCATTGACCAATATTTTTCGATCTCGTTCCAAGTCTGTAACCTGTTCAATGAATGTTGGTGAATATTTAACCTCCTGGCTTATTGGCTCAAGAATGTTGTCGCCATAAATCTCTCTCCAGTTATGATCCCACAACAACTCACCAAAAAAGGTCAAGCCATCAGGACCAAAAAGACGATTTGGTAATTTATCCTCAATCTGTGGTAACTCAACACTGGCCCTACGGAGCAAGGTTAAATGGCGGTCCACCAATGCCCCTCCCTTTGCGACTATTCCTGGCAGAGACAAATGGGTCAATTTGGAACCATCTTCCAACATGTAGATGCTTTCAGTGGCGTAGAAGGGGGCTAATGTTTGCAGTATTGCCGTGAGCAGATGAGAACCACCTGCCGGATTGAATATTATTTGAAACTCATGGAGACGATAGTTGGTAAGGGAGGTTCCACACCAGTGGGCAAACTGCTTGATTCCCAGGTCCAGGGCATTGCTTTCACCTTTTTCCAATCCAGAAAGTGGGAGCAGTTCCACAAATTGGCCTTTATGTCGCAACCAAGCAGCAATACATTCAGTTGCGCTTCGGTCTTCTGGGGTATCGGAAAAAAGTAGTGTGTGTTTATCAAGGTGGTTTTCCCAGGCTCCCTGATACAACAGTGTTAATGCATGAAGCTCAGGGCTGCAACGACCTGCCATATTTTCATCACAAACTGAAAATTCGGAGATTGAAAGGTTGGAACTATGTAACAGCTGACGTCCACAAGCTGTGATAACCATTTGTGGGTCATGGTTTTCCATTATCTCTCTCCTTACAACAGTGGGTACTTTATGTTTACTGTGATACTATCTTGTCAAATGGCGTTTGAAAATAGCCTTATGAATATCGCCCCTACTAACAAACCCTAAAAGAGTATTGGATATGTCTATCACAGGTAACCGTTGAATATTGTGGATATCCATCTGTACCGCTGCCTTGATTGCCGGATCATCACTTTTAACTGAAAAGACCGATTTTATCATCAAGTTTTCCACCGTCAAATGGAGTATCTCTGAGTAGCTATCTTCAATAGCTGAAAAATCATTTACCATCTCAGGATTTTCTCGCAGTTTTGAAACTCCTGGGTATATAGCCTCCAAGATATCTTTTTCCGATATTATCCCCACCAAACGATTTTCATCATCTACTACTGGCATTCCACTGATTTTTTTAAGGCATAGGGTGTTGGCTATATCCATTATCTTATCGCTGGTTTTTGCCGTATGAACATTGCGAGTCATAACATCTCCCACCTTGAGATGGTCGTCGCTTTCGTTGACGTTATCTTTTTGTTGAATACGGTCAGCAAAATTTTCTATTCCCTCACCTGGAACAATAATCTTCTCCTCTTCTGATATTATTTCAGGTAGGGGCCATTGACCGGGAATTGGGTTGGGGTGGGTGAGAAAGTCGGAATCAACCGCTTTATCTTCAATCACAGGGTTCCAGTAAAGATCCAAGCCCGGAACATCAGTACTGAACTCAATTGGTATACCGTTTGGGTCATAGCTATAAATGGACAAAAAACAGCCATGGTCTATCACATCTGAACAGGGAAAACCTGCTGCATCAAGTCGGGCCATCATGTCCCAAAGCATGTTTTTATTGGCAACTCCAATTGCGATGTGATCAAAGATAAATGGCCCCTCTACCGGTTCACCATGACGACGCATAGCTACAGGTTTTACCTGATTCCATGCAAAAAAAGATATTTTATTAGTACCGGAAATTTGAAAAAAATATTGCTGATATCCAGGTTTTCCATAGCTGTAGGTCAAACGAGCACCAATTAAATCACGCCAGAAGCGTACTGTTTTTTCAATATCGTTGGTTGCAAACGCTGTATGGTGAATACCTGTAAATTCTTGTTTCATATATAAAGCCCCACCTTGATTGGGGTTATGATGGGTCTCTACCATCATCCCAAGTATAAATAAATTCTTTGTACGGTTTTATTCTATTTTAAAATATCAATGTTCAGGATAGCATATAACAGATATTTCTCAACCTTATCAAGCTTAACAAGGGATAGTTATGGTGCAATGACTTTTGCCAATTTTTTATTTATAAAACCAGCAACCCCAAATTTTCTTGCAAATTACTACGACTATACCCACATATTGATTTATGAACGATATACTTCCCATTTTGTTACCCACTTTTGCTTTTGCGATAATTCTTAATCTTTTTTTCAGAAAGCTCGAGCTACCTACCATCCTTGGCTATATTGTGGCTGGAGCTGCAATGACTGCGGTGTGGAACCTGGACCCAAACTCCAACCATACACTACATGAGATAGCTGAACTGGGTATTGTTTTTCTTATGTTTACAATTGGCCTTGAGTTTTCAGTTGCCCATCTTGTGGCAATGCGTCGGGAAGTTTTGTTGTTTGGTGGGGTGCAAGTTTTATCCGGGGGGGTTGTCATAGCCCTTATTTCACATTATGCATTTGGTATTGAGCTGCGTGGGGCGATATTGGTGGGGTCGGCACTTGCGTTGTCTTCAACTGCAATTGTTTTGAAATTTCTCAATGAAAAACGGGAGATAGATAAACCCTATGGTAGAGTTTCACTGGGTATATTGCTCTTTCAAGATTTGGCTGTAATTCCCATAATGTTGATGATCAGCTTTTTTAGCGATAGCGATCAATCGGTTCCAGTTTTGTTGCTACACACCTTTCTTGGTGCTGTTGCCAGTCTTGGTGTGCTCTATTTGGTTGGACAATATGTTCTGCCCAAATTCTTGAAGTTGGTTGGTAATGCCCGTTCCCATGAGATTTTTGTTGGTTCAATACTGCTTGTTGTGATATCTGCTGCATACCTGACCCATGCCTTGGGTTTGAGCTACTCTCTTGGGGCTTTTTTTGCGGGTTTGATGATTGCAGAAACCAAATATAAATATCAAATAGAGGCCGATCTGATACCGTTCCGTGATCTGCTGCTAGGGTTGTTTTTTACAACGGTGGGGATGCAGATTCAAATCGGTTTCATGGTTGCTCATTGGGTTGAAATACTGCTGCTTGTCGTTGGATTGATGGTAATAAAAAGTGGTTTGATAACAGCGCTGGTTCACTATTCCGGCCAATCTCTTGTGGTTGCGGCCCGTTCTGGGTTGGCATTGGCCCAGGGAGGAGGGTTCTCCTTTGCTGTTCTCACAGGAGCCAGCACTGCCCTTTTATTAAATCAGGAAGTAACACAGATTTTAATAATTGTGGTTGTGCTCACCATGATGCTGACACCATTTATTCTCAATAATCTTGATAGGTTGGTCTCCTTTTTACGACAGGAGGTAACAGAGGAGTTGCCTTGGTCCATAGGTAGTCCAGTGGTAGAGAATAACCGATTGGTGGTGTGTGGGGCAGATACTTGTACCACGGTTGAGTTGGAGCACAACCATATTGTGGTTTGTGGATATGGTCGTCTTGGTCGCAATGTAATGGCTGAATTGGGTAAGCTAAACTATCCATGTGTCGCAATTGAACAGCATCATCAGATAGTTGAGGAGGGGATTGTTCGTGGTGATGCGGTTATATTTGGCAACGCTGCCCAACAAACAATTTTAGAAAAAGCCTGGGTGGCTGATGCTGCTGCCGTAATTATTGCCTTGGAAGATGAACATGCCATTCGCTTGGTTAGTGAAGCTGTAGCAAATGTGGCCCATGAGCCACTCATTGTTGTGCGAGTGGCAGGGGATTTAGAGCAAGAGCAATTTCGTGATATTCCCATCAAAAGTTTTATCAATGAACACCGGGAGGTGGCAAGAATACTTATCGATCATGCTTTGGTGTGTGAAACAGTTCGTCCCTATGTTCCTGGTGTCTGTAGAGCATGTGAATCAGGCCCACCGCAACCAGCACTGCAAAGAACTGTTATGCCATTTCCATCTGTATCTAACTTGATTGAATAACCTTGTGAATTTCAATAAAAAGTTGAGGATGAGATCGCTATGTGGGGGTGGATGATTAGCCAGGAGTTAAACTTCTTCCACTTTTTCTAGATTAAATTTTTCAACTTCAGCACAAGATAATTTAACTGTCTCTTCCAGATCAGATGCTGTTTTTTTGGCCTCTTTCAAGTTTTCACCACGGGACAAGCGTTCTAACTCATTGGTTAATTTTTCCAATAATACCAGGCCCAGTTGCAAGCTTGTGCCTTTTAATTTGTGGGCCAGGCTTTCAACACTCTTGCAATCTCCTTGAGCCAATGCTTTTTTTAGTTTTGTAGTACGTTCTTTGATGCTCAACAGCGAAACCTCTATTATGGTTGCAAATGTCTCATCTCCAACCTCTTCTCGCAGAGTATTTAAACGTGTTAAGTTTATGAGAGTTTCCTGTGGGAAGGTATCATTTGTACAGAGGGTAGCAGCTTTTTTCTCATCCCCCGCCCAGCGACAGAGAACACGTAGCAGCTCTTTGCTTCCTATTGGTTTACACAGATAATCATCCATACCTGCTGTCAGGCACATTCTTTCATCACCATCCAAGGCAAAGGCGGTTAGTGCCACAACACTTGTATGATGGTTATGACCATCTGTTTTTTCCCGATCACGTAACTCTCTAACAGCTTGTAGACCATCCATCTCTGGCATTTGAATATCCATAAATATCAGGTCATACTGCTTCTGGGCAACCATCTCCAAAACTTCAAGACCATTTTGAGCCAAGTCGGGAGATAGTCCTAAACGTTTTAATATTTTCAACATGACCAGTTGATTAATTGGGTCGTCCTCTGCCAACAAAATGGTCGTTTTTTCAGAAATCAGTGGATTGTTATCTCCATTGCTAAAGGTCGAAAGTCCAGTTGCCCGATTTCTTGCTGTCCTAAGCTCAATATCCTGCTCAATTTGTTGATATTCCTGGGAGCTTTCAATGTCGGCATCAACCAACGGTATGGCAAAGAAAAACTTACTACCCCTACCTTTGGCACTCTCCACCCATATTTTTCCCTCCATGGCCTCAACCAATCGTTTTGATATAGCCAGACCCAACCCAGTACCACCATATTTTTGATTGGTGTTACGGTCTGCTTGGACAAAATTTTTGAAAATTGCATTGAGACGGTTTTCAGGTATACCAACACCAGTATCTTTAACTGAAAAATGTAATGTCGGCCTGTTTTCCAAAAAGGAGTCTGTATTCAAGGAGATCAATATCTGTCCCTCTTCGGTAAATTTGATGGCATTACCTACAAGGTTTATAAGTATCTGGCGTATTCTGCGATGGTCACCAAAAACTGCTACGGGTACATCTGCTGCAATATGTACCTCCAACCCCAGCTGCTTTTGCACTGTTGCCGGGTAGTGCATGATACTACGCACGCTCTCGATTAAATCTCTGGTAGAGTATATCTCATTTGCCAGACCAACCTCACCAGATTCAATCTTGGCCAGATCAAGAATATCGTTTATCAATGTCAACAGTGCATGGCCTGACTCCTTGATAATACCCATGGCCTCGGATCTATCTTGAGCAGAGGTAGACTCTTCAACAAAATCAGCCATTCCTATTATGGCGTTCATGGGTGTTCTGATTTCATGGCTCATGGTGGCTAAAAATGCGCTTTTTGCCCGGTTTGCCGATTCCGCCTCTTCCTTGGCCTTTTTAAGTGATAATTCAACCTCTTTTCGTTCTGTATCATCGCGGAAAGTGAATACCAGCCCAGATACACCTTTTTCGTTAAAAGTTGGCGATACCGTATAACTTGCTGGAAACTTTGACCCCTTACGACGATGTAAATAGCCATCCAGAACGGAGCGGCTTTTACCATCCTGTAAGGTCTCAAAAACCGGATCATCGTCTTTGGAGATACGGTCGCCATTGGCATGTTGTGGCCTTAGTATTTTGCTAATATCTTTACCCAACAGATTTTCTATGGGCCAGCCTAATAGCCCGGAAGCTGATGGATTGGAAAAAATAATTTTTCGTTTATCATCAATACCGAGAATACCCTCGGCTACCGAATCTAATATACGGGTGTTACGTTCTGCTAGCTCGACAATTTGATTTTCAGCCTTTTTTCTTGCCGTAATATCGAATACCACCGACAGACAAAGAGGTTGGTTTTTTATCGGGTCATGGGTCAGACGACTTTCAAAAAGGCAGTGGATGGGATCAGAGCGTTTATACAGAAGAATACATTCGTCCCGAGCACTCTGTGAAGTAAAAACTCTTTTAAAATGTATATCCAGCATTTGTCTTTGTTCCTTGGGAACATATGGAACAAAGGGTTTGTCTATAAGCTGGCTTTTATTTATACCCAACAGTTCACCTGCTGCTTGGTTGGTTTCAATTATTTTGTGCCAGCTGTCAACGACAAAATAGGCCACAGGAGAGTCCATGAAGAGTAATGAAAATTTACTCAGCAGGGTCTCGATTCTCTCCCTCGTAAGTATCAACTCATCATTTTGACTCCGTAACTCCTCCTGATGAATATTAAGATCATCTAATGTGCTTTGCAGTTGGACTTCAACATCTGAAAAATGAGAATCCCTTTTTTTAAAGACAGCGATCTCATTTTTTAGACGTTTGACTTCTAACTCAATTTCTTTGCGAGTTTTGGTAGTTTTGACCATAATTTTGATATACTCTTGGCAATCACATATTAGATTTCTAAGCAAATGCAGTTTTTGCATTTTAAGTCTACAATTTCAGGATAACGTTAGCTAGAATAACTTAAATAAACAAGCATTATTTACAGAAATTAGTAGAGATTATAGAGATTATAGAGTTTTTGTAGAGATATTTTAGCTAAACCTCATGGAGACCATCATGACCACTCGTAAAAAAAGTGCACCTCGTAGATCCTCTACCAAGTCACAGCCGCAAAATTTAGAGGGTTCCAAGAAAACCGAGGGTAATGGGAGAGCCTCAGCCAAGAGAAAGGGTGGAGACAAAAAAAAGAAGATGTTTATGGTGGGTATTGGAGCTTCAGCTGGAGGTTTGGAGGCGTTACGGCCTCTTGTTGCTAATCTAACGACCACTGCCAACATGGGATATGTTGTGGTTCAACATATGGCTCCTCAATACAGAAGCATGATGGTAGAGCTTCTGGCAAGAGAGACAAAACTGCCGGTTATTGAGATAAAAGATAAAACCCCTATAAAAGCAGGTGTTGTCCATATTACCCCACCCAACCATGACGCAGATATCAAAGATGGTGTGCTTTTTCTCAAACCCCCCACCAATCCTGTAGGTCCCAAACCCTCGATTGATAATTTTTTCTCGGCACTTGCTGAAGATCAGGGAGAAAAGGCCATTGGTGTCATTCTTTCAGGAACAGGATCTGATGGTGCTCTAGGTATGAGGGCGATTAAGGCCCATGGTGGTTTTACACTGGTACAAGATCCCGAACTAGCAAAATATAACGGTATGCCGTTGGCAGCTATTGAGACCAATTTAATCGACCTTATCCTGCCAGCTGATAAAATTGGTCTCAATCTGCCGGATATTGTGCAAACCCCAGGTAAAATACTGGAGCTAATAGATGATGAAAAGTCCGGGCTTTCAGGGTTGGATGAAATTTTTGCCTTGGTTCGCAAACGGACAGATATCGATTTTTCAAAATATAAACAGACCACACTCTGCCGCCGTATAGAACGCCGTATAACAGCATCAGGCATGCAAGATCTGCCAAGTTATGTTCTTCACATGCGTGATAATCCCCATGAAGCTGAAAGTCTTGCCAAGGATGTCTTGATATCAGTCACCAATTTTTTTAGAGATCGAGAAGCATTCCAATCTCTTGAAGAGGCGATGCATGAGATTCTTCGTAACAAAGAGCCTGGAGATGAGCTGCGCTTTTGGGTTCCCGGCTGTGCAACAGGAGAAGAGCCTTACACCATAGCCATACTGTTATCAGAAAAGCTTGGTATCAAGATGGGTAACTACAAAATCCAGATTTTTGCCACGGATATTGATATGGAGGCTTTGGAGTCGGCCCGTAAGGGGATCTATCTGGAATCGGCCTTAAAGGAGGCTCCGCCACAGTATGTTGACCGCTATTTTACAAAAAAAGGGGATAAATTCCATGTCTCAAAAGATCTCCGTGAGATGGTGGTCTTTGCCCGTCAGGATCTAGCTAAAGATCCCCCTTTTGTTCGTGTTGACTTGATCACCTGCCGTAATGTTTTGATCTATTTCAACCAAGATCTCCAAGATAAGGTTTTCTCCTCTTTTCACTTTGCCTTGGCCTCAACCGGGTACATGTTTTTAGGAAAATCAGAAGCATTGGGACAGAGTGCGGATCTCTTCTCTACTGCCAACGCCAAACACCGTATCTATCAAAAGAAAATTGGTGTAGGCGACCGTTTTGGTAGAGTACCAGTGGGAGATCGTACTCGCCCAACATGGCCTGGCTCTTCACATAAACCTGCAGAGCAGAAAAAGATTAGTGTGGAAGAGGCCATGCGCTCCACAATCATGCGCATTTATGCACCAAAAAGCTTGATGGTTGGTGATGATGGATCTGTCTTTCAAATAAATGGGGATGTAACAGGCTACATGGTGCTTGGCTCAGGCAAGGGAGATCTCAACGTTACACGAATGTTGATACCAGAGCTGCGGGGTGAGTTTTGGGCGCTGTTTGCTCAGGTGAAAAAAACCGGAGATTCTGCCGTTGGATCGGTGAAACCTGTGGCATTTAAAGATATACGTAAAGGTGTTCGCATGGGTATTCATCCAACGACACGTGTTGCCCAGGCCAGTAGTCTTTACCTCATTGGTTTTGAGGAGTTTGAAATAACCGATAAGGACAATTCTGAGCAAAGTGGTCAGGCTGCCGATGGTGAAAGTACAAGAGTACCGGAACTAGAACAGGAGTTGGTTGCCACCAAAGAGCATCTGCAAACTGTTATTGAAGAGTTGGAAACCTCCAATGAGGAGCTACAAGCTTTAAATGAAGAGCTGCAAGCCTCTAATGAGGAGATGCAATCAACCAATGAAGAGTTGGAAACTGCAAATGAAGAGTTGCAATCTACCAACGAAGAGTTGACCACAGTAAATGAGGAGTTGCAGACAAGAACATCTGAACTGATAGTGGCAAATTCAGATCTGGAAAACATGCAGAAAAATGTAGGATATTCCCTCATCATTGTGGATAAAAAACTGCGGGTTAATCGCTTCTCTTCTGTTGCTGTTAAATATTTTGGTCTTGCTCAGGAGGATATTGGTGAGTCAATCATGGCAGCACCTTCCCATCTGGATGTTAAGGAGTTAAAGAAAAAACTCTATCATGTGATCAGTAGCGGTAAGGAGCACCAGGAGGAGATCATTAATAAGGATCTATCCTTGTGGTTCCGCATTGTTCCCTACCATGCCATGGACAATAAAATTGAAGGGGCGGTCATTGTTATTATCGATCAATCTGAAATTCAAAGTGTTCGTAAAGAGCTGGCTCATAGTGAAAGAACCCAACGTTTGATTGCAGACTCCATGCCCATGGGGGTAGCACTAATTAGCTCTGACCAAAGGTTGGTCAATGTCAACCATAAGCTTAATGAGTGGTTTGGGCAGAGAAAAAACATTCTGGGAAAACGCCTATTTACCGCTTTTGGTAAAAAGATTTACGATAAACTAAAAGTAGCTATCACTAAAGTCGCAGATGGGGAGTCAAGCAGCATAGAGATAGCCCATAATGTCTCAACAAAAGAGAATAAAATATTCCAGCTACTCATCCTCCCTCAGCTCAATGAAAACAGAGAACCTGAAGGTGGCTCTATTCTGGTATTTGAAGATATCACAGAGCTAACCATGACCAGGAAAGATCTACAGGATTCACGGGAGCGCTACCGTACTTTAGCGGAGTCTGGCATACAGGGGGTGTTGATCCATCAAAATGGTCAACCAATGTACTCCAACCACACTTTCGCTCGCTATTTCGGTTATTCAGAACCTGAAGAGATCGTCAGTTTAAGCAATATTGAGCAACTGCTTACACCCAAGGAGCGTCGACGGGGATTGACCAAATCAAAACTATTTGGCTCTGGTCATGCTCCTGCTATCAATGATTCTGAAGGTTTGGCAAAAGATGGTAAGACCATTCAACTTCGTGCTTCATCAAGAATAGTCAACTGGGAGGGGCAGTTGGCAATTCAGACCACTGTCGTAGATATAACAAAGTGATAGGGTAGGTACGCTATAAATATTGATTGAGTATTTGAGAAGGAAAAATATTATTTCGGCATAAGACCTAGTTGATCCAAAATACCAATAAGCTGATTAAAATCTATCGGCTTTTTAAGATAGCTGTTGGCTCCAAGGTCGTACCCTCTAACCACATCTACCTCTTCATCTGAATTGGTAAGGATGATAACAGGTACATCCTTGGTTGTAGGTTCCTCACGGATTTTTTTCAGTACTTGAAGACCATTGATTTTAGGTAGTTTTAAATCTAGTAAAATCAACCTTGGGGTTGTGATTTTGTTTTGTTCGTCACCAAAGAGAATGTCCAATGCTACCTGTCCATCTTGGGCAACTTTGATGCGCTCTTGATCAACACCACTTTTGGCAAAGGCATGAAGGGCGATACGTACTGCGCCTGGATCATCTTCTACCATTAAAATTGTATCATTCTTGGTCATTTATAGTATACCTCAAGCTAGCCAATGATAGATAACAACACTCTATCACAGCTCTAATAATTCTTAAACCTAGAAACAGCAGTTGTCAGCACGCACCTGACGCAACCTATTGATTCATCTGGCATAACAGATCAAAGTCTCATCACCAATAAGGTGACTTCGATTTGCTCTGTTACACCAGCTAAACCAATATGTTACGCCATGTACGCACCGCCAACCGCTGTTTCTAGGTTAAACCAAAGATGGTTATAAAATGTTTAATGTAAAATAGAAGGTTGTCCCTTTGTCAATTGTTGATTCAACTCTAACCTCTCCCCCATGTCTATGGACAATACGCTGGACGGTAGTCAAGCCAATTCCAGACCCTTCATAGGTTCCCGGTTCGTGTAGTCTTTCAAATGGTTCAAAAAGACGATCAGCATATTTCATATCAAAACCCACCCCATTATCTTTTATATAAAACTCTCTATTTTTACCACTGACATTTACGCCGAAAGCAAGAGTTGGGTTTGTTGCTTTTTCACTGTATTTCAAACCATTTGATATCAGGTTTTCCGCAACTACAGTCAGCAGGTCTGGATCTCCCCTAACTGTGAGGCCGGGTGTTATATTTACTGCTGTTTTTTCAAAATTAGAATTGACTTTTTTAGCCGATACCACCGCTTTTTCAAATATTGCAGATAGATCTATCTCTTGCAAATTCAAGGTTACTCTAGTGGAACGAGCAAGTTGTAGATAGTCCTCAATGCGCTTTTTCATCTGTAGCGTGCTTCTGTTCAACCACTGTAGATGTTCAGCACCATTTTCACCCAACTTGGTTTGATACTCATCAAGAAGAATTTTGGCAAACCCCATGGCATTATTAAGAGGTGCTCTTAGATCATGGGCAACCGAATAGGAGAACGCCTCTAGCTCCTTATTTGCTGCTTCCAACTGAAAAGTTCTCTGTTTCACCCGATTTTCCAGGTTGGCATTAAGATCTCGCAATTTCTCCTCAGTCTCTTTTAGTTCAGTAATATCCTGTACTGTTCCTAACATACGCAGTGGTTCACCCTGACCGTTTCTTATTATTTCACCCTGTTCTCTCACTATTTTAATGCTACCATCGGCTAGAACTACTCTATGCTGAACATCATAGGGAATGTCATGATTTTTCAAGCTTCGTTCTATGGCCTTTGTTACCAAATCTCGATCTTCAGGATGTATGGATTCCAAGAACAGTTCGTATGTTGCTCTAATTTTTGTCAATCCAAGTCCAAAAATACGGTAGATCTCATCTGACCAGTATAAGGTGTTATTGACAATGTCCCAGTCCCAGTTTCCCAGGTGAGCTATCTCTTGGGCTTTGGCAAGTCTTGAACGGCTCTCTTGTATTGCGTCCTCAGCTTTCTTGCGCTCTGTAATGTCGCGGAAGAGACCTTGGATGACCTTTTTATCACCTAAATCGGTAACTCCAGCCCTTATTTCAACAGGTATGTGTCTACCATCACGATGAAGAATTACAACATTTGTAAGAACTCCTGATCCCGAGCGTACATGCTCCTCAAAAAGCTTTTTATAAAGATCTGCTTTTTCAGGGGGGTGGAGCTGTGTCTGATGCATGCCAATTATCTCTTTCATGCTCCACCCCAATATGGTGGAAGCAGCTTTGTTGGCATCAATGATTATCCCTGTTTGGGAGTCGGCAACAAAAATTGCGTCATTAGCATACTCCATTAACAATCTATATTTGCGCTCCGATTTTATCAGGGCATCTTCAGCTTTTTTTCTTTCGGTTATATCCTTGGACATCAGGACATAGCCAACTCGATTGCCATTTTCATCAATAATTCCAGAAGCCCTGGACTCTACAATAACCTTGCTGTCTTTATCAGCTCTCTCTATTTGGTATACATGTCCACCATTATTGTTGATATTAGCCAACCCCTTTTCAAACCTATCATTTTCTACATTCTCCAGTTCATGTATTTCTTGTACCGAACGTCCTATAACCTGATCCGGGCTATATCCAAACAGCTTTTGGGCTGTGGGGTTGAAATAACGGACGAGGAACTTTTCATCAGTTGCGACGATGGAGGTATCTAGAGCCGAGCTTAGAATATTATCCAGATAAATTGCCTTTTCTCTGGTTATCTCCTGAGCCTTTAAAAGTTGTTCCTGGCTAACCCGTAAAGCTTCAGTCTCCATTATTTTTTCAACCATGGGTTCAGAGACACGAAAAAACACCACTGTTCCCAGGCCAATAATAAACATGGATATAATAAATAGGATCTGACCAGCCTCAATGAAAGGTTGCCTTATTTCAGACAGATCGATTTTTGCCACTATGCCAAGATCAAGCACATCAACTGGTTCGTGTGCAGCAAGTACCACAGTACCTCTATAGTCAAGCCCTACAACAGTGCCAGATTGACCAAAAAGTGCTCTTCGCATTGGTTCTGCAAGGTCTACATTGTTGAGTTCTTTGTGAAAGGGGACCGGGTTGGGTCTATCCAAGGTGTCGTGGCGGTGGCTAAGAACAAATACTATCTGCTCATTGTCCCGCTTTGCCAAAGCAAATTCTCCAGTTTGACCAAAGCCAGGAAAGTTGTCATGGGCCTCTCGTATTTGATCCAGAGCCGCATTAAAGGGGCCACCGGGATAATATTTATTGTGTTCTGTGTTAAAACGGGCTACCGACTCCATTAATCTCGCCCGGCTTTTGGCAGTCTCGGTCAAGCGAGATTTGGCTTGGTCAAACGCAGTTTCATATAGGACATAAAGGGAGATACCACCAATGGTCATTGCTACAACCGCCATGATTATCACCAGGGGGATAATACGTCGCCATTCGGTGGATGGTAATTGCATGGTTATGCCTGTTTCTCCAGTCGTAATAATGAATTGTTGCTGGCTTCCACGTTTTTAAGATAAATTATTAATTCTTCAATTGGTAGAGGTTTGCTAAAATAGAACCCCTGCATGTTATTGCAATCAAGGTTGCTAATAAACTCTCCCTGTTCAAGTGTTTCAACCCCTTCTGCAACAGTATTTAACCCCAAACTCTGAGCCATCGATATAATGGCACTGACAATGGCAGCATCGTCACTATCATCAGGGAGATCTTTAACAAATGAGCGATCAATTTTAAGAGTGTTAATAGGAAATCGTTTCAGATAGTTGAGAGATGAATAACCAGTACCAAAATCATCAACAGCTATGGATATACCCATTTGGCGAATCTCGGAGAGAAGAACAATCGCCTCTCTAACATCTTCAGCCAACATGCTTTCAGTTATTTCAAGTTCCAACTGTGATGGTGGTAGTTTGGTTTTTTCAAGAACATTAGCAAGGTTTGCAATAAGGTCACTCTGTTTTAATTGACGGATAGATAGGTTGACAGCAACAGTCAAAGGAGAGATACCCTCTT
The DNA here is from genome assembly GCA_015232405.1 of Magnetococcales bacterium. Lineage (GTDB taxonomy): Bacteria > Pseudomonadota > Magnetococcia > Magnetococcales > JADFYX01. The sequence continues at coordinate 33,622 of JADFZS010000050.1, forward strand.
TGACCAGATCCATCATATGTTCACACGCTCTCTCCAAAACAAACTGCCCGATCTCCTTGATCATCCCAGACTCTTCAGCAACAGGAATAAATTCAGCAGGAGAGACCAAACCAATGCCGGGACGTTCCCATCGTATCAGTGCTTCCAGACCAACCACTGTACCGGAAATAAAATCAATTTTTGGCTGATAATGGAGAGTGAAAAGCTTATCAGACAAAGCTTTGCGCAGTCCGTTTTCAATTTCTAAACGAGTTAAAGCCTGTTCATTTAGATTTTCAGTAAAAAATGCGTAGGAGTTTCTTCCCATGGCTTTGGCGTGATACATGGAAGCATCAGCATTTCTGATTAATACGTCTGAACTATCACCATCGGTAGGATAAATGGCAATTCCTATACTGCAACCAACCATCACCTGATGTTCATTCAGGTTTACTGGCTGTTTTAGTGCTCTTAATATGTTGTCGGCGACTGGAGATATTGCTTTTTCATCCTCTAGACCAGTTAAAATGACGGTAAACTCATCACCACCCAAACGAGATACTGTATCAGACTCCCTAACACAGGATTTTATCCGATCAGCCATTACCACCAACAGTTGATCACCAGCAGAGTGTCCAAGGGTGTCATTGACATTTTTAAAGTTGTCCAGATCAAGAAATAGCAGAGCAACTTTTGTGTTATGTCTCTGGGCTGCGGTAAACTCATGTTCCAATCTGGTTTTAAATAGTGAGCGGTTTGGTAGGGCTGTTAAAGGGTCAAAAAAAGCAAGTTTTTCAAGTTTTTCCTCTGCACTTTTTACTATGCTGATATCAGAAAAAACACCAATGCAGTTAATTAGCTCTCCTGAGTCATTTTTTACCGTGTTGATTGACAGCCATTTTGGATATATCTCACCATTTTTTCGCCGATCCCAGATCTCTCCTTGCCAAAAACCATCTTTCCATATTTTGCGCCACATGATGGAGTAGAACTCTCGATCATGGCGATCCGATTTCATGAAACCTGGATCTCTTCCTATTGCTTCAATCAGGCTATAACCAGTTATTCTGGAAAAAGCGGGGTTTACTTCAACTATTTTATTTGTTGAATCTGTAATAACAATCGCTTCTGCTGTGCACTCAAAAACCTGCGCAGTTAAATTTAATCTCTCATTGACCACCCTTAACTCTTTGGTTCGCTCCTTGACTCTCTCCTCTAAAAGTTCATGGGCCTCTTGTAATGCCTCTTGGTTCTGTTTTCTTTCGGTGATATCACTAAAAGTCAGAACCAACCCAGATATACCACTCTCATCAAAGGTTGGGGATATGTTATACTCAACTTGAAATCTGCTATCATCACGACGACAAAAACTACAATCAGATGCAGAACGTACCTCACCATCTTGTAGTGTGAGCTGAATGGCAAACTCATCCTTGTTAATAGGTACTCCATCTTGATTCTGGGGTTGCAACAGTTTTTCAGTATGGTTTCCCAAAAGAGCATTACCTGACCATTTCAACATTTTTTCCGCAGCTGGATTACTAAAAACAACAACCCCTTTTTTATCAATCCCAATAATTCCATCACCAGTGGCATTTAATATCCGACGATTCTGCTCTGCTAGAGTGGCGATCTGTTTTTCGTTGCGCTTACGTTCGGATATATCAAAAATTACAGTTAAGCTAACCTGTTTTCCACTGCTGGTATCAGTTATCTGGTGGCTCTGGAATATGGTGGGAACAGACGGTCCATTTTTGGGAATTATCTGAATCTCATCTATCGCCTGATCCCCATCAAAAACTCTATGAAGATGTTCCTGAAATCTTCTTATCTCTGAACCATCTATATACGGTAGAATGCGTCGGTTGATTAACTGTTCTTTGCTGATATTGAATAACTCTACAGCTGCTTGATTTGTCTCCAATATACGCTGTTTATTGTCAAAAACCATATAGCCAACAGGGGAGTCTTCAAACAGAACAGAATATTTATTATAAAGTGTTTCTAATTTTTCCCGAGAAAGAACAAGCTCCTCATTTTGAGTGCTTAACTCCTCTTGATGAACCGATAGATCATACAGGGTTCTTTCAAGCTCTTGTTCTAAATCAACCAAGCGAAGTTTATCTGATTTGTGCTCTTTAAATTTCAGGCGGAGATTTGAAATCCCCCCTTGCACCTCTTTACTGCTTTTCGTAGTCATAATAAAAATCTCAAAAAAATAACTTGTTCTCTTTCAATCATTTATCAATTTACAATTAGAGTGAGTTAGTCTCTGCCTTGAGAACTTTCTGCGCCTCTCTACACGCCTCTTCAAACTGAGGAATAAGCTTTGCAGCTCTTTTTGTTTTTCCTGTTCTGGCAAAATTATCAATATTTTCAACAAGGTCGGCTAAGCCATCCAGACCAAATTGTCTGCTATTGCTTTTTAATGGGTGGGTCTGCAGATGTATGGCCTTGCCGTCTAACTGTTCGGCAGCATGTAAAATTGCATTTATCCGCTTGGGTAAAGCATCCAAAAACAGCTTGATGAACATAGGAAAGTCATCTCCCATATCCTCTTTTAGCTGTACCAGAATGGTTCGGTTGACAGTTATCGGTTCTGATAATTTGGATGTTGCAATTTTTGACTCAGAGTTTAAAAAGCTATCCAAAACCTGCTTTAGAGTGTTGCGAACAATGGGTTTGGTTAAATAGGCATTCATGCCGGCCTTAAGACATGACTCCCTGCTTTTTTCAAGAGAATATGCTGTTACAGCTATAATTGGAGTTTGTTGGTCGGGATCTCTCGCACTTTTTTCCCACTTTCTAAACTGTTTGGTTGCCGTTAAACCATCCATTTTTGGCATCTGGATATCCATCAAGACCAGGTCAAACTTACTCTTTTTTAATTTTTGCAGGGCAATATGCCCATTTACGGCTACCTCTGTTTTTAACTGCCACTGTTTTAAAATTCTCTCTATAAGAAGTAGATTTACAGGGTCATCTTCGACCACCAATATTTTGCTGTTGGCGGGGAAAAGGTGCTCTTTTTCTGATGTTGACTGTTTAGGTTGGGGTGCAGTTTGGGTTTTAAACTCCTTGGGAGGAATCAGAGGTAAATTAAAACTAAAGCGACTACCTTTGCCAACTTCACTTGCAACCTCAATTGTCCCACCCATTCCATCAACAAAACGTTTGCAAATTGTCAGTCCTAAACCTGTACCGCCGTGTTCTCTGGTATCGGTTGAGTCAACCTGGGTAAAAGGTTGAAAAATGGTTTGCATATCCTTTTCATGAATACCCATACCCTGATCAGATACAGATATCTGCACTTGATCAATCTCTCTGTTCTGTTTGGTTCCTTTTACCAACAGTTGAATTTTACCTGTTGCGGAAAATTTAATGGCATTGCTAACAAGGTGGAGCAGTATCTGCCTGAATTTACGCTCATCGGTGAGAATCTCGGCTGGCAACTCATCACCAATTTGCGAGACAAACTCCAAACCTTTGGCTTTGGCTGAGGGAGATAGAATAGCTATAACCTGTTCAACCAATCCAGACAGGTTTGTCGGTTTTGGTTGTAAAACCTGTTTGCCAGCATCTACACTTGACAGTTCCAGAATATCGTCAATTAATGATAACAGGCCATTTCCTGAATTTAGTATGGTTTTGGCAAACTCTTTTTGTTCTACATCAAGGTTGGACGAAATGAGTAGATCTGTCATTCCCAATATAGCGTTCAAGGGGGTGCGCAGTTCATGGCTGGCTATGGAGAGAAACTCTGATTTTACCCGGTTTCCTGCTACTGCTTCATTTTTTGCTTTTATCAACTCCTCTTCAAATTTTTGCCTTTTTGAGATATCTCCGAACGTTACCACCAAGCCTGATATTATGCCTTCATCGAAAGTAGCAGCAATAACATATTCAACCGGAATCCATCCACCTTTACGACACTTGAATAATTCACCAGTTATCTTTCTGGTTTCACCATCCTCAAAGGTTTTGCTAAACATAGATTGTGTCGCAACAATCTCTTCTCCTTTATCAGTTTTAGGTTGCAGTAGTTGGAACGGCTCCTGTCCTAAAAGTCCTTCAACACTCCATTTTAATATCTTTGCCGCAGCAGGATTGGCAAATCCAATAACCCCATCTTCACCTATTCCTATTATACCTTCACCAGCAGAATCGAGAATACGTTGATTTTGTT
>JADFZS010000051.1 GCA_015232405.1 Magnetococcales bacterium
CAAATTTTTTCTTGCAATTCGGGGAGGGTCCATATACGTGGGGGTTTGGGGGCCTGCAAGGCCGCCCAAGGTTTTGCCGTTAATCTTTTGACTTTGACATACAAAAACAAAAAAAAGCCTGTATTATCAAGGGTTGAGGGAGATTATCTCCCTCATGGGTGTGGGCAAAGCCCACGGTTCTGCCGTTAAGATTTTGTGTTAAGCCTTTAATTTCAAAAGCGAGGGGTTTGGCAGACATTAAAGGAGCGAAGGTTGCAGTAGGTAGGGTGGGTAATCGGATGGAATTGGGTGGTTAATTGGATGGTGACTACAGTGAAAAATAATAATCAACCTAACCAAAAACGGGCACTTTCATCTGTTATGGGACACAGAGGGGGAATTTGTAATTTATGGAGTGAATTTTAGATGGATATTGAAAAAATTGTTTTCCTATAGTAATGTATTCTTACATCATTACTATAGGAAAACAATATGCTCGCTAAATTAACAGCAAAAAACCAGCTTACCTTGCCTAAAGCGGTGCTGTCTTCATGTAAAGGGGCAGAGTACTTTGATGTTTCAGAGGAGAACGGCAAGATAGTGTTGGTCCCAATTCGCCTTAACCGTTCCAACGCTGTGCGTGCTAAGCTTGCGGAACTTGGTATATCTCATGAAGATCTAAACAAAGCCGTTGAGTGGGCGCGAGATAGTAGCAAAAAGCTTAAATGACCATTTTACGACCTGTTTTAGATACAAATATTCTGTTATCAGCTCTCTTTTTTCACAACAGTTCACTAACTTGGCTACGTCATTCATGGCAGTCAGAAATTATTCGCCCACTTGTAAGCCGCGATACAGCTACTGAACTAATCAGGGTTCTGCACTATCCTAAATTCAACTTAACTAGTGAAGAACAAGAAGATATATTGAACGATTATCTACCTTGGTGTGAAACCATCAAAATAACAAAGCCCGTAAAAATTCCCAATTGCCGAGATCCCCACGACCTACAATTTTTGGAGTTGGCAATGTTTGCCAATGCTGATGCTTTAGTTAGTGGAGATAAAGATCTACTTATTTTAGCAGAAAATTTCCCTATTCCAATTCTAAACCCAGCCTCATTCCAAAAGCTTCTACCCGGTTGAACAAGATTTTAATTAAATTTAAGCTGGGTTTTAATCTTCACCGCTACCAATCTTAAATCAGTTATCTAAGCTACATACTATTACCAACCTTTTGCAGTAGCCATAACCACACTTTATAGCTAATATAATCGCAATCAATAGTTATATATAAAACACCCATTGCACAAACTCCATTGCAGCTAACCAATGGATGAAAAGGAAAAATTATGGCGCAGTCATCAGGTGAAAAAGCTTACGCAGAGGCCCTCAAACGGATTGAAAAAGCTGATAAAACAGGTGCTACTGTAATGGACTTAATGGATTTAGAGCTGGAGACTCTGCCTCCTGAGATTCAGGGGCTTTCCAATCTTGTTGAGCTTTATCTACAGAATAATAACCTGACAACTCTGCCTCCTGAGATTCAGGGGCTTTCAAATCTTGTTGAGCTTTATCTACAGAATAATAACCTGACAACTCTGCCTCCTGAGATTCAGGGGCTTTCAAATCTTGTTGAGCTTTCTCTACAGAATAATAACCTGACAACTCTGCCTCCTGAGATTCAGGGGCTTGCCGCTCTTAAACTGCTTGATCTTAGTGATAATAACTTGACAACCCTACCTCCTGAGATCACTGATCTTTCTGAGTTACAGCTAATTAGCCTTGATAACAGTGGTTTAACAAAATTACCTCTTGGAATTGAAAAACTAACTAAACTAAAATTTGTTGATTGTCGTAACATTAGCTCCATAGAACTGCCAAATTCTTTAGGTTGTTTATTAAAACTTAGTTCTACCAACATCTATTACAACCAACAAAACCCAGTTCCCCTGGAGATTGCTGAAAAAGGTATTTTCGAGGTTTATCATTATATCAACTCTCTTGGGCAAAATTCCAAGCAAATTAATGAGGCTAAGTTGCTGTTTGTTGGGGATGGTGGTGCTGGCAAAACTTCACTGTCTAAGCAACTTCGGGGGGAGCCTTATGATAAAGATGAGTCACAAACCCATGGTATAAATATTGATTCGTGGCCCTTTAAAGTAGGAAAGGAAGAGATATCATTGCGGTTGTGGGATTTTGGTGGGCAGGAGACCCAGCACCAGACCCACCAGTTTTTTCTTTCAGAGCGTAGCCTTTATGTGTTGGTTTTAGATGGGCGAAAAGAGGAAAACCCGGAATATTGGTTGAAACATATTGAAAGCTTTGGCGGTGATTCTCCAGTTTTGGTGGTTTTGAATAAGATTGAAGAACATCACGCATATGATGTGAATCGGCGTTTTTTGCGGGAAAAATATCCATCAATTGTTGGGTTTTATCCTATATCCTGCAAAAAAGGTACAGGCTTGGATGAACTAAAAGCAGGTTTGGTACAAGCTATTAATGAAGTTGAAATCACCTCAACCATATGGCCCAATAGTTGGTTTAAAGTAAAAACTGCTCTGGAAGAGCTACCCGAACCTCATATTGATCAGGCGAAATACCAAGAAATTTGTGAAAATAATAGTGTCAAAGACGATGCAGTGCGAAATACATTAGTTGATTTCTTGCGTGATTTGGGCGTGGTATCCCACTTTAAAAGCTTTCGCCTTCAAGACATGTTTATTCTCAACCCCCATTGGTTAACAGTAGCTGTATACCGTATTATCACGTCAAAACAACTCGCCAAAGGCTACGGTATTATATCCCTCAATGAGCTACCAGATATTCTAAAAAAGAAGAAAGGTGATAGATTTAACTATCCTGTTAAATGCCACCGTTACATAATCGACTTGATGGAAAAATTTGAGCTGTGTTACCTCATGGAAGAGGACCATATACTGGTTCCAGGTTTATTGGAAATTCAAGAACCTGAATTTGAAATCGATACAACAAATGCCCTACGCTTTCGTATAGATTATAACGAGTTTATGCCCAAATCGGTTATCCCCCGTTTTATTGTCAATAAACACCAAGATATTGTCGATAATCTACGCTGGCGAACTGGGGTAGTTATTGAAGATAGGGATTATAAGGCCACAGCAATAATACGTGCTGATGAAAGTGCGAAACATATTGATATAATAGTCATTGGTGAAAGAAAAAAGGATTATCTTAAGGTTATTTGGGCTGTATTACGACAGATAAATGATAGCTTTGAAAAATTGGATTATACAGAAAATATTCATTTACCTGATCAACCAAAAGTAGTAGTCAGCTATGAAAATTTAATCCAACACGAAAATGCTGGACTAGTCCAAATGGTACCTGCTGGAACGACAAAGCCTTATGATGTAAAAGAACTTATTAAGCAAGTTAGAGAAGTAGAAAAAGAAGAAACCCAGCAGGAAATGTTGGTAATGCTTGAAAAAATTATTAATAAAAACGATGACGAAACAAGTGCCGAGAAAAAAGTTATTGATTTCATTGGCATGAAGATCAATATATTTGGCTTTACTATTGATGTGAAAGGGATGGTAAATTTAATACTTGAGCGTATTAAACATCGACACAATAAAAAAAAATAAGATCTTATTTTAAAACGGTATATTCAAAATCATAGTAAGAGAGAAAAATGTCCTTCTTGATAATCCACAACCAACTTGAAATATTCTAAAAAACCTCGAGTTCCCATAACAGGAGTGTGTAGACCATGGAGAAATCCTATTTTCAACTCCTTTGTAACAAATGGAGACCCATTGTAGTTATGGTCTGGGATTATGATTTTTGCTTGATGATAAAATGTCACTGCCTTACCACCACCAGTGTTAATACCCTGTTGGGCTCCATTTTCTAAAGTATGACCAAGAATTGCAGCATATTTAACTGGCAGCGCACAAAAATCTGCTCCTGTATCAATCAAAGCTCTCACCTTGAGTCTTCTGTTTTCTGCATGAGGATTTGTAACAACTACATTTAGATATGGTTGACCAGGGCTATCTGATGATTTTAACAATAGAGGAACTTTACGGACAGGCATCTAAAATACAAGGTGCTCCTCACCAGCCTTAGGTATATATGTAAGGACGGGATCTTTAACCCCTTTTTCAAGAGCAGCGTTGTAAGCCTCTTCTGGATCTTTTGCGGCACTTATAACCTCTCTGGAATCGAAATCCTTGGTGGTAACATGCATGCCTTGATAATAGTCTGCATTTATGACTAGAAGATCTAACACTGTTTTCCTTTTTGGCTTAAGGTTAGTATATTCAGTTAGTGATTCTTGGTATTAAAGCCATATTTTGCTGTTTTTGTCAATTCTTATCTTGTTTTTAAAAACAACACCTTGGGCGTTGCCCAAACCCACCAGGGCGATAATCGCCCTGGACCCGTGAACGTTGGGATTTTTTTTTATAGTCGCATTTTGTTTTTTGCGAGCAAGCTCGCTTTTTTTCTTTATATACAACACCTTGGGCTTTGCCCAAACCCACCAGGGCGATAATCGCCCTGGACCCGTGAACGTTGGGATTTTTTTTTACAGACCGAATTGACTGAAAAAGTCGTTGCCTTTGTCGTCTACTATCACAAACGCCGGGAAGTTTTCTACCTCTATTTTGTGTACCGCCTCCATGCCCAGTTCTGGATAGTCTATTACCTCTACTTTTCTAATACTGTCTTGGGCCAAACGGGCTGCAGCTCCGCCAATGGAGCCTAGATAAAAGCCACCGTATTTTTTACAAGCCTTGGTAACTTGTAAGCTGCGGTTGCCTTTGGCTAGCATTACGTATGAACCACCATTTTTTTGGAAGTTCTCTACATAACTATCCATTCTACCTGCAGTTGTAGGACCAAAAGAGCCTGATGATAGCCCCTCTGGGGTTTTGGCAGGGCCAGCATAATAAACCACATGGTTTTGAAAATATTCGGGCATTTTCTCGCCGGAATCCAACCTTTCCTGAATCTTGGCGTGGGCAATATCACGGGCCACCACTATAGGTCCAGTCAACATTACACGGGTTGTGATTTTCAACGAAGATAACGCCTCACGGATTTTCTTCATGGGTTGGTTTAAATCGATTTTAACCACGCTGGCACTCAACGCCTCCGGCTCGGAATCCGGGAGAAAACGGGCTGGATCGGTCTCTAATGCCTCTAGCCAGATACCCTCTTTATCGATGCGACCAAGAATATTACGATCTGCCGAACATGAAACACCAATACCAACCGGGCAAGAAGCTCCATGACGGGGAAGCCTGATAACCCTCACATCATGAGCAAAATATTTACCACCAAACTGCGCACCCATGCCCAGTTTTTGCGTCATTATTAAAATCTGCTCTTCCAGTTTTCTATCTCTTAAAGCCGAACCCAAACCATCACCCAACGAAGGAAGCCGATCTAAATAACGGGCAGAGGCCAGTTTTACGGTTTTTAGGTTCATCTCCGGGGATAAACCACCAATAACCACCGATAGATGATAAGGAGGACAAGCAGAAGTACCCAGGGTTTTAATCTTCTCTTGTAAAAAATTAGCCAGCTTTTCCGGGGTCAAAAGAGCTTTTGTCTGTTGAAACAAAAATGTCTTATTGGCCGACCCACCACCTTTAGCCATAAAAAGAAATTTATAGGTCTCGCCATCAGTAGCCTCAATATCTATCTGGGCTGGTAGGTTGTTGCCAGTGTTTTTCTCTTCGTATATCGAAATAGGAGCAACCTGAGAATAACGAAGATTCGAGGTTGCATAGGTGTTGTAAACACCTAAAGAGAGAGCCTCTCTATCACCACCACCAGTCCAAATTCTATGGCCTTTTTTGCCAATTACCATTGCGGTTCCGGTATCTTGGCAACTGGGCAGTATATTACCTGCCGCTATATTTGCATTTTTTAATAGCTCCAGAGCCACATAACGATCATTATCCGACGCTTCGGGATCGTCCAAAATAGTGCGAAGCTGTTGCAAATGGCTGGCACGAAGTAAAAAGGAGGCGTCTTGAAAAGCTGTTTGAGCCAGCAAAGTCAACCCTTCCGGGGCAACTTTTACAATTCTCTCTGATTCAAACTGACCTATTTCGACATGATCACGAGTTAACGAACGATACTCAGCACCGTCTGGTCCTGGGTTAAGAACTTCTGTATACTTAAACTCGGGCATACTAATCTAGCTCCTTTGTCATTGTTAAGATTAAAAAGAGGCAAAGCCCCAAATAGTCCCTAATTAAATGGGATGGGTCTGGGAAGGGGGTTTGCCCCTTCCCAGTGGGGTTTGGGGCAAAGCCCCAAAAATATGTATTAACCTAGAAACAGCAGTTGTCAGCACGCACCGCCAACCGCCATTTCTAGGATTATTCAAGCAACTCATATTATGGGACATGTAGCTATCATGCAATCATCAATTGTAGATATTACCGCTTACGGCCTGTTTTGGCTCATGTTCGGCCTGACCCACTCCATAATGGCCTCAGAAAAATTCAAAGCCCCCTGGCGGCGATTTCTTGGCCCTTTGGCATATTGCGAAAGGTTGATTTATAATGGAATTTCAATGGTTGCCATAGCTGCTGTTTTTACTTATGCCAACGAAAACCTGGCTATGGAGCCACTATTTCAACCCCAGGGAGTTATAAAATGGCTTTTTTGGTTGCTGCAAGGGCTGGGTTTTGTTCTGCTTATCTGGAGCTTATCTACCTATGATCTATTGCGTTTTGCTGGTTTACGCCAGATATATGCCGGAATAACCAAACAAAAAATAGCCCCGGAACCCCTGGTTATCTCCAAACTACACTGTTTTGTTCGTCATCCCATATACAGCAGTGTTTTGTTGCTGCTCTGGTTTAGGCCACAAAACGAAGCCATGTTTATCACCAACATATTTGCCACCCTATATCTATTTATCGGTATGAGCTGGGAAGATAAAAGACTCAAAGCTCTCTATGGTGAGGATTACCAACAATATTGTCAGGCAGTTCCTGCCATTGTTCCCCATCCCAAACGCAGATGGCAAGCAAAAGCCACAGAAAAATGATTATCACCCGTTTTGCCCCAAGCCCCACAGGTCTGCTTCATCTTGGTCACGCCTATTCCGCCTTGTTGGTCTATAACTCCATAACAGACGGAGGAGAGTTTCTGCTGCGTATTGAAGATATCGATAGCGGACGTTGCCGGGTTGAATATGAAAAGGCCATCGAGGAGGATCTTGGCTGGTTGGGTATAAAATGGCAAACACCAATACGCAGACAATCTGAACATATGGCGGATTATGCAACATACATAAACCGTTTAGATAGCGAAGGGCTGCTCTACCCCTGTTTTTGCACCCGAAAAGAGATGGCACAAGCAAGAGAAAGGCTGAACTTTGATACTATGGGACCGGACGGCCCTATATATCCCGGTAGCTGCCGGGAATTAAACCCTGATAAAAGACAACAATATATAAACGCAAAAAAACCCTTTGCCCTTCGCCTTGATATGCAAAAAGCTGTGGCTAGAGTAGGGGAGCTACACTGGCAAGATTTTAATAAAGGGTTGATAGTGGCAACCCCACAGATGTTTGGTGATGTGGTGCTAGCCCGTAAAGAGACACCCACAAGTTATCATCTTGCGGTTACTGTTGATGATCATATCCAGGGAGTTAACCAGGTTATTCGGGGGTTGGATCTTTTCCATGCCACACATATCCACTGTTTATTGCAAGCTTTGTTGGGGCTGGAGACACCACAATATCACCATCATCGTCTTTTGCTTGATGATAGGGGACAAAAATTTGCCAAAAGAGAGCGATCACCTAGCTTGCAGGAGTTGCGGTTGGCTGGAGTTACACCTCAAGAGGTAAAAAAAAGGGTAGGGCTGTAACTATTATGGGGGATTGGGGGAGATTATCTCCCCCAATGGGGGTATGGGGGCAAAGCCCCCATGTATTTATTATTATATATTGGGGCGTTGCCCCAAACCCCACTGGGAAGGGGCAACGCCCCCTTCCCAGACCCATCCCATTAAATTTACAACCCCAACCCAACAGCCAAAGGCGATACTTTAATTAGACCCTTAGCCGTTTTTCATTACATACTTTTGGAGACAGTAAAAACCACCCGGTCGTCTGCATTATCACTAAATAAAGTCTCGCCATCATCGTTTGTACCATAATAGGAGATATCAAGACCTAAACCCTTAAGCTCCGTCGATAGACCAAAACTGTAATCACTATAACTATCCGGGGTTGTAAAGGCATCACCATAGCTATAACCATAATGGGCCGCTGCGGTTACTGGACCCATGGTGTAATCAACACCCACCTCGATATATTGTGCCGAATCATCGGATGTAGAGGCTCCAAAATCAGAGGAATAGGAGTATTTAGTACTTAAACCAATATCTGCCACACTATAACTAAGCCCTAAATAAAACTCTGTAAAATCATATTCTTTACTACCAGGACCACCGGGATAATAATATTGAATCACCCCCAAATCCAACCCCAAACCACCTGCTACCTCCGTGGCATATCCACCATAAAGATCAAACTCCATCTGCGAATCACCAAAATCAACATTTGATCCCCATGTACCAAGATAAAATCCGCTTTTATGGGAAAGATCAAAACCACCTTGAACAGCTGGCCCCTCAGATGTTTGAGATACACCACGCCAGACATAATCTGTGGTCATGGCAACATTGGCAGAAAGATCAAAACCACCAACTTCTGAACCAGCTAGTGAGGTAGTAGGAATGGTCATAAGAGCTATAACCAAGCCGATTTTCTTCGCTTTATCGTACATTTTTTTTTCCTTTTATTCGGGGCTGAGAAATAGTTGAATTGATTTTTTATAAAAAAACCAAACAACCTATACCCATTACCCTACAGAATAATTATGCCATTATTGCAAACATATGATATATATGGGATATTGCTGAAATATGTAGCTTTTCACAAAATTATTATTTATAAACAAAGAACACTTTTTAGACCCCCTAGCACAATAATAAAGCAATACGTCTAAAATATAGGCAAAGAGAGTTCCTGTGATTTGTGCTATATCCAGGGTATAGTTACGTTAATATTTATATGCCGTGAAAACGGTATGAAATTTTTTATGCAAATGGTCCCTAATGTTTAAAAAAGGTAGATTAAGACAATGAAGAATAAATTTTTACTTTTAGCTCTTGCTTCCATGTTTATAGCTCTGTCTGGCTGCTCTAAAAAAATGTTTACCAACGAAGGAAAACTAGATGACAACACCGACTTAGCCGGGTTTGGCAAGGTACAGCACGATATTAATGAAGCTGAAGATGCCCCTCCAGGTTATGTAAAAGGGGAAAAAGGGCTGTTTTCATTTAGTAAGGATGGAATTTTTGGTAGTGCAAGTAGCTCCGATGATGATAAAAAAGTCAGAGCAGACAAGCTATTTGCCGGAGCCTTAAAGGTAATTCTAGGAATGCCCATCATGGCAGCAAACCGCGATGGAGGATTGATTGCTACCGACTGGAAAATAGACCCTGCAAACAAAAACACCCGTTATCGCATAAATATCCACATAACAGGACGCGATCCTTATGGCGAGGTTGATGTTGTTGTTTTAAAACAACAAAAAACTATAAACGCCTGGATGGATCAACCAAACGATGAAGCAGCAGCCCGAAGCATAGCCAAAAGCATACGCAAACAGGCCCAGATAGTTCGGCCTTAAGTTACAGTTATTTCAAACCAAAATTGCACATATAGGAATAAAAATAAACTAATATGGGTCAAGGGAGATTATCTCCCTTGTGGGTTTGGGTAAAGCCCAAGGTTTTGCCTTTGTTTTTAAGCCTTTACATTTAAAAGCGTGGGGGTTTGTGAGTCTGCAAAGCCACCCAAGGTTCTGCTTTTGACTCTGTTTTTTTGATTTGAATTAAGCAACAATCAATGGGTAAAAACACATACCCATTGATTGTTGCTTTTTTGAATTTCTAAGAATTAGCAGCAGCCGCAGCAGCTGCCTCCTTGGTAACCATACCATCATCAATTCTGTCAGAACCAGCAATAGTTGTACCTATGGGAACAATGGGTAGAGGTATGGTCAGGTTGGCGGTCATGGTTGAAACCGGCGTCTCCAATTTGGCAAATTCACCTGTTTGATAATCGACAAATTTATTTAAACTATCGGTCTCCTTGGCGCGACCCACAATCTCATTAGCCATTTTAGCTGTAGTATGGGCAAGACATACTCCAACACCACCTTTGTCCGATACAACAATAGAAAACAACTTAACCGCTGGGGTTAAATCCGCCATTGTCGTGCCTTTTAAATAACCCAACTCTATAAGAGCATCAGGGCCACCAATAACCGCCTCGGGATAGTTGCCACGATCCCGATAATATTGCAGACAGGCTGCACTTATAGTATAGAAAAGACCAAGCAATATTGCGGTCTTATCCGGCTCTTCAATATCTTGAACCGCACTTTCCCGAATCTCCCTTAATCTTAGCAGTCCCCAAAAAAGAACCACCAAAAAACCTGTGACTATTAGCATGGTTGACATTTTGTTACCATTCCCATGAAATTACAAAGTGGTTATTGTTGAATAATATAGCTAAAACTCAACCCAATACTTGTTAAAAGTTATAGCTGCAAAACTAGCTACTAATCTCCCCATAATAAAAAATTATCAATTAATTGCAAATTATCATGGAAAGTGTAAGCAATTTCAGAGTATACTGTTTTTCTAATATACACCAAACAAGACAAATACCAAGCCCATTGAGTCTATTCTCAGTGGGTCAAATTTTCAAGGAGATAGAAATGGCTGACACAACATTAGATGCAAAAGGACTAAACTGTCCTCTTCCTATACTTCGTGCAAAAAAAGCTCTTAAATCTATGGAGGCTGGTCAAGTTTTAGCGGTTGAAGCTACAGACCCCGGTTCTGCCAAAGATTTTGAATCTTTTTGTAACCAAACTGGTAACGAGTTGGTTTCATCCTCAGAAGAGAACAATATCTATCACTTTGAAATTCGCAAGACTTGATTAAGGAGATTAAGAGATGGCTGATCAAAAAAAGCTAGCGATTATTGCGACTAAAGGCACACTGGATTTTGCCTATCCGCCACTTATTCTGGCTACAACCGCTGCTGCTCTTGACTATGAAGTTACAATCTTCTGGACCTTCTATGGTCTGCAAGTTCTTAAAAAAGAGCGCAACTTAAAAATATCACCACTTGGTAATCCCGGAATGCCCATGCCTGTTCCCATGCCTGTTCTAGTTCAGGCTATGCCCGGAATGGAGAGCATGGCAACAGTTATGATGAAGCAAAAAATGGCTAGTAAGGGTGTTGCTAGCATTGAAGAGTTATACGATATGGCTGTTGAGTCTGATGTACAGATGATCGCCTGTCAAATGACAGTTGACCTCTTTGATTTTAAACATTCTGACCTACTTGACGGTATCGAATATGCTGGTGCTGCAAGATTTTTTGAAGTTGCCCAAGAGGCAGATATTTCGCTATTTATTTAAAATTTAGTTGTTCAAAACCGGATTATCCGGTTTTTATGTCCGATATAAAAATAAAAAAAACCGGAGCCGGTAGTTTGGCTCCGGTTTTTTTAGTTGAGAATTAAGTTAAATTTATTCTTGCTTGCTATTACCCATTTAAAGCTGTTAAATTAAAGGTTTTTTATCTGTCCAAAAAACCGTACAAGACTGTACAAGTGAGATAGTTATGAGCAACAACCAATCTGTTATGCCTACCTACGGCAGGTTTCCCATCGCATTTGATCATGGTGAAGGAACCATTCTGTGGGATGAGAATGGCAAGAGATATCTGGATTTTCTCTCTGGTATCGGGGTTAATAATTTGGGTCACTGTCACCCAAAGGTGGTGGATGCGGTACGCAATCAGGTTGGACGCTTGATCCATACATCTAATTTATATGGTATTCCCAACCAGGAAAAATTGGCAGATCGTCTAACTGAGAGCTGTTTTGCGGATCAGGTATTTTTTTGCAACAGCGGTGCAGAGGCCAATGAAGCTGCCATTAAAATGGCAAGAAAAAGTATGCGTGATAACGGTAAAACCAGCCGTTTTGAGATTATTACCGCGATTAACAGCTTTCATGGTCGAACCCTTGCAACATTAACAGCTACTGGTCAGGAGAAGGTCCACCGTGGCTTTGATCCACTTGTACCGGGATTTCGCTATGTACCCTATAACGATATAGATGCGGTTAAAAGTGCAATCACCACGTATACCGCTGCGATAATGGTGGAACCTATCCAGGGTGAGGCAGGTATACAGATTCCTGATAACGGTTATTTAGCAGACCTACGTAAAATAGCCGATGATGAGGGCCTGCTTTTGATACTGGATGAGGTGCAAACAGGAATGGGACGCACAGGTAAAATGTGGTGTCACCAATGGAGTGATGTTATTCCTGACATTATGACCAGTGCCAAGGCGTTGGCTTCCGGGCTACCTATGGGTGCTCTTTTGACCACCAAAGAGGCTGCTAAAGCTTTTTCACCGGGAACCCACGGCTCTACCTTTGGTGGTAGTCCATTGGTTTCTGCTGCTGCTCTGGCAACAATAGAGACTATCATTGACGATGATGTTATTGGTGAAGTTGTTCCTAAAGGTGAGTATCTACTCAAAAAATTAACTGAACTTATGAATCAGCATAAGCTGGTCAAATCGGTGCGTGGACGGGGTTTAATGGCAGCAGTGGAGCTTAACTCACCAGCTGAAGCTGTGGTCAGTGTTGTGTTGACCAGAGGTCTTTTGGTTAGCTGCCAGATGGGAACCATCATCCGTATACTGCCACCTTTAACCGTTAGCTATGAAGAGATAGACGAGGCTGTTTCCATTCTCGACCAAGCAATAGCGGATATTTTTTAGGAAATCTTTTTTTTTCATGGCCCTAACCCGGACATATCCTTTACTGTCCGGGTTTAATTTTTTAAAAAGTGCAGACCATGGCTATAATCCAAGATACAAAACGGGATCTTCTCTCTCTTTCTGACCTTACACCCGATGAAATTCAACGGCTGTTCAGTCGTGCTGCCACCTTGAAAAGGGCGGTAAAAGCAAGAAAAGTAACCCACACCTTAAAAGGGCGAACCCTGGGGATGATTTTTGAAAAACCCTCATCACGTACCCGAGTATCATTTGAGGTGGGGATGTTTCAGTTAGGAGGACACGCTCTTTTTCTCTCCTCCAAAGAGATTCAGCTGGGTCGTGGTGAAGATATTTCCGATAGTGCCAAGGTTTTTTCTCGCTATCTGGACGGTTTGATGATCCGTACATTTGCCCATAAAAATGTTGAAACCATGGCAAAATGCGCGACAATTCCGGTTATAAATGGTCTATCAGACGATTTTCACCCCTGTCAGGTGCTCACAGATATTTTCACCTATCAAGAAAAACGTGGCTCTTTGCGGGGACGTAAAGTAGCCTGGATAGGTGATGGCAATAATATGGCCCACTCTTGGATCATGGCTGTATCAAAAGTTGGCTGCCAGCTCTCTTTGGCCTGTCCTGCTGGTTATGATCCCGACCCCAAGGTGATAGAAAAGGCCCACAAGGATATCGCAGTGCAGGGAGAAGGCTCGATACAGTTAACCAAAGATCCCAAGGAGGCTGCCAACGGTGCGGATCTGGTTATTACCGATACCTGGACATCCATGGGTCAAGAGGCTGAGAGAGAGCGTCGTCTACGGGCATTTGAAGGTTTTTGTGTGGACAATGCAATGATGAAACTGGCACAAGAAGATGCCCTTTTTATGCACTGTCTACCAGCCCATAGGGGTGAAGAGGTCACCAGCGAGGTTATGGACGGTCAGCAGTCGGTTATTTGGGACGAAGCGGAAAACCGTCTCCATGTGCAAAAAGCAATTTTGGAATGGTTATTGGTATAAAACAAGAGGCGGGTTTATAAGTTTTTCTAGGAGTTAGCATTATGTCGGATGAAATCAAAAAGGTAGTATTAGCATATTCTGGTGGTTTGGATACCTCAATTATTCTTAAATGGTTGCAGGACGAATACCAGTGTGAAGTTGTGGCATTTGCTGCTGATCTGGGCCAGGGTAAAGAGTTGGAAGAGGCACGGGTAAAGGCAGAAAATTTTGGTATTAAAGAGATATATGTCGAAGATCTCAAAGAGGAGTTTGTGCGAGACTATGTTTTTCCCATGTATCGAGCCAACGCTCTTTATGAAGGGGTCTACCATCTTGGCACCTCCATCGCCCGTCCTTTAATTGCCAAACGGCAGATTGAAATTGCCAATGAAACCGGGGCCCAAGCGGTTTCCCATGGTGCCACTGGTAAAGGTAACGATCAAGTCCGCTTTGAGCTGGGTTATTATGCTAAACGTCCTGATATCAAGGTTATTGCTCCTTGGCGTGAGTGGGATTTAAACTCACGGGATAAACTACTGGCTTATGCCGATAAACATAATATTCCGGTTCCCCGTGATAAAAGGGGTGAGTCTCCCTATTCCATGGACAGAAACCTTCTGCACATCTCCTTTGAAGGCAAGGTGCTAGAAGACCCTTTTGCCGAACCCGATGAAGATATGTTTGTGCTGTCGGTCTCCCCGGAGAATGCACCGGACAAACCAACATATATCGAAATAAGCTTTGAGAAAGGTGACCCGGTAGCAATTGATGGTCAAGCCCTATCTCCTGCCAACATGCTGGCTCGTTTAAATGAGCTGGGCGGTTCTAACGGTATTGGTCGTTTGGATCTGGTGGAAAACCGCTATGTTGGCATGAAGTCCCGTGGTGTCTATGAAACACCGGGTGGCACAATCCTGGGTGTGGCCCATAGAGCTATGGAGTCTTTAACCTTGGATCGTGAGGTGGCTCATTTAAAAGATGAGTTGGTTCCCAGATATGCCACCCTCATATATAACGGTTACTGGTTTAGCCCAGAGCGGACTATGTTACAGACCATGATTGATGCCTCACAGGCCAATGTTAACGGTGTGGTACGGCTAAAACTCTATAAAGGTAATGTTATTGTGGTGGGTCGTAAGTCCGACAAAAGCCTTTTTGATCCAGAAATTGCCACCTTTGAAGATGATAAAGGGGCCTATGATCAAGGGGATGCCACCGGATTTATTAAACTAAATGCTCTGCGCATTCGTATTGATGCCATGTTACGGAAGGGTTCATGAGTTCGGCTCCAAAAAAATTGTGGGGAGGTAGGTTCAGCCAGTCTACCGATGTGTTTGTCGAGGCTTTTACCTCCTCCATAGCCTATGATTCCCGTCTTTTTCGCCATGATATCCTGGCCTCTAAAATCCACTGTCAAATGTTGGGTCGTCAGGGAATTATAGCTCAAGAGGAGGTGGAAGAGATTATCCGGGGTCTGGATCTGGTTCATAAAGAGCTGGAGGATGGCAAACTACCTTTTGACGACTCGTTGGAAGATATCCACATGCATGTGGAGAGTCGTTTAAAAGAGTTGATAGGTCCGGTTGCAGGTAAGCTACACACTGCAAGATCCCGTAACGATCAGGTGGCAACCGATATTCGCCTCTATCTCAGGGATGAGGTAGATGCCATGGGGTTGACCATCAGGGAGATACAGCAAAACCTGCTAAATTTAGCCAAAGAGCATGTTGAGACCATTCTGCCCGGCTTTACCCATCTACAAAATGCCCAACCCATTAGTTTTGCTCACCACCTTTTGGCCTATTTTGAGATGTTTGACCGGGATTTTGCAAGGTTGGTTGATCTTCGCAAACGGTTAAATCAACTACCGTTAGGTTCTGCTGCCCTGGCTGGAACTCCTTTTCCTGTGGATCGGGAGTGGGTTGCCCAGCAGTTGGGTTTTACTGGCATATGTCAAAACTCCCTGGATGCTGTATCAGACCGGGATTTTGCCGTGGAGCTAGCCAGTGCTTCAGCTCTGATTATGACCCATTTTTCCCGTTTTTCCGAAGAGTTGATTTTATGGTCATCTCCTTCGTTCGGTTTTGTTGAGTTATCGGATGCGTTTTGTACCGGCTCTAGCATCATGCCCCAGAAGAAAAACCCGGATATACCTGAGTTGGTACGGGGTAAAACAGGGCGTGTTGTGGGTAATTTGATGGCCCTGTTAACCTTAATGAAGGGTCTGCCACTGGCTTATAACCGGGATATGCAGGAAGATAAAGAGCCAATTTTTGACACAATTGATACAGTTCGTGGTGTTTTACGGGTTTTTCGAGATCTAATTCCCGGTATTACGGTAAATAAAGCTAATATGTTGGCAGCAGCAGGGGAGGGGTATACCACAGCAACAGATTTGGCTGACTATTTGGTGCGCAAAAATATCCCATTTCGCGAGGCCCATGCTATATCAGGACGTATTGTAAAAATATGTGTCGATAGTGGAAAATCTTTAGACCAACTTACCCTTGCAGCCATGCAGGAGGTAGATAGTAGAATAGATGCAGATGTCTCCCAGGTATTGACTGTTCAGGCATCAGTAAATGCCAGGGTTTCTCTGGGGGGAACCGCCTTTGCAACGGTTAAAAAAGCTTTAGAATCAGCTGAAAACAGGATAAATAAAATCAGTTAGTACTTGCTAATTGAAAATGTGATTAATAGATTTACAAAAAGATGTTAATCTCTTATATAGCTAGTAAGTTACATGTAGGATCAAGCTTGCTTGCCAAGTTAACAAGCACACATGTAGTGTAAGTTTGCTCCTAGCAAATACACTTAAAAATGATATAGATATATTTTTTGACCCTAAAAAATGTCAGTTACTCTTTACGAGATATTTCAAAACAGGTGATATCATGAAAATCAAAGGTCTTTTCTCAATAAAGTTGGTATTAATAGTATCTCTGCTATTTTTGTCGGGCTGTGTCTCATCTTCTTGTGGTGGTCATGCCAGTTCAGACGGTGGTTTGGCGGTTTGTAATAGCTCATTTGATTTTTAATAATTGAAACTAGATTGAAAAACAGCTTCATTTACTAACGGTTTAAAGCATTAACTTTCAAAAGAGAACAAACAAGTATTATGAGTGTGCCATTTAAAACCGTTCATGTAATTGGAGCAGGGCTTGCTGGCTCTGAAGCAGCCTGGCAGTTGGCAAAACAGGAGATTCCGGTCCGTCTCTACGAGATGCGCCCCCAAGTATCCACACCAGCCCATAAAACAGCAAACTGTGCTGAACTTGTCTGTTCCAACTCTTTGCGGTCTGATGATAAAGAGAGAAATGCTGTGGGTCTGCTCCATGAAGAGATGCGCCAGTTGGGCAGCTTGATAATGGAGGCCGCAGATAGTAACAAAGTTCCAGCTGGTGGGGCTTTAGCTGTTGATAGAGAGGGTTTTTCCAACAGGGTAACCCAGCTACTGGATGCCGCCCATAGAATCACCCGTGTTGATGGTGAAGTACACTCCCCACCCCAAGGGGAGCTTACCCTTATAGCGACTGGTCCCCTTACATCTCCCGCTCTTACCAAATGGCTGGAAACAAAAATTGGCCCGGAGCGGTTAGCTTTTTTTGATGCTTTAGCCCCCATAATAGCCAACGACTCCATCGATTTTAGCAAAGTATGGAAGCAGTCTCGTTATGACAAGGGGAGTGCTGACTATATAAACTGCCCGATGAATCGCCAACAGTACGAGACTTTTATTGACAATTTATTGGCAGCTAAAAAGGTTGAATTCAAATCTTTCGAGAAAACAGAATATTTTGAAGGTTGTCTGCCGATAGAGGTAATGGCTGAACGGGGCAAAGAGACTCTGCGTTATGGGCCAATGAAGCCAGTGGGTTTGACCAATCCCCATAATCCTGAAGAAAAACCCTGGGCAGTTGTCCAACTACGCCAGGATAACAAACTTGGAACTCTTTGGAATATGGTGGGTTTTCAAACAAAACTTGTTTGGGAAGAGCAAAAAAGAATTTTTTCCTCTATTCCCGGCTTGGAAAATGCGGAGTTTGAACGCTTAGGTGCCATTCATCGCAATACATTCATTGATTCACCAAAACTGTTAGATAATTACCTACGTCTAAAAACGGACCCTAACATATATTTTGCCGGACAAATCACCGGAGTTGAGGGTTATGTGGAGTCTGCTGCTTGTGGTTTGCTGGCTGGAATTTTTATGGCCAGAGCTGCTGCCGATTTTCCGCCTCCACCGTTACCTCCGGCCCAGACGGCCCACGGTGCTCTTTTAAACCATGTTACGCAATCTAAAGAAAACAACACCTTTGAACCAATGAATATTAACTTTGGCCTGTTTCCCTCCTTAGAAAAACGGATGCCAAAAAAACAACGAAAACCAGCTTTAAGTCAAAGAGCATTAGAAAATTTATCTCAATGGATAGAATTATTGTAAGTAACAATAGAGGTTAGAAACATTTTTTCATTGTATGTTGAATATCTTTCATAGTAGAATGCTCAACCTTTTGGACAAGTTGGGGGATTTGTTTTACTCCGTTGTTTTAACTAGTATTTAAATTTATTAGGGCCAATTTTAAAGAAACGGACCAGCAATTGCATTCCATCCAGCGGTGACAGTTGTCAGTTGGATGGTTTTGTCAGGTCTCAACTTTAGCTTATGGCGAGAGTAAGTATGCTTGCTGGATCAATAAAAAAACATAAAAAACCGGCATTAACAATGTCTTCGTACCCTGGGAGAGATCCCAGAATTGCCTGTGTACTCAAACAGACGAGTAAACGCCAATTCCCGATTATATTGTTTGGTATTTTGACAGTTGGTTTTATCGCTATCAACAGTGCTTTGAATGCAAGCACTGGTTCGAGTAGCGTTGAGAAATCGACTAGTTTTCTAAGCTGGATTCTGCAAAATGAGGGAAGGCCTGTTCAGGCACCTACTCCCAAGCCTGTACGTCAGGTTGTGCATAACAAAAATGCAGATCTTAAATTTTCAAGCAACCAGGTTCCAACCACTACAACCCCCAACAAACGTTTATTTGAAAGACCTGTCAAGCTGGCATCACTCAATGTTCATGAGTCAAGCGATTCACAGGTTCCGGTAAATCGTCCTCTTAAGGCAAAACGTAGATGGGCGAAGCTCAACAACAAGGTTGTTATTGAGCGTGTCGGTAGTAAAGATACACTTTCTACTCTTTTGCAAAGACAGCGTGTTCCTCTATCCACAGTATATGCTGTGGCACGTGGAGCCAAACCAGTCTACAACCTTGGCAAAAATTTTCAGCGGGGCAAACTGGTAAAGCTGGTATTCAACAACGATAAAAAACTAATTGCGCTGGCCTATCCCATTGATAAAGGCCGTACTATGACGGTCATCAAGAAAAACAATGGTGAGTTTAGCGCGCAATTAGATAACAATCTTGATAATCTACAACCCACTACCAACCATTATGCAGAGTCCTCATTTGACAATTCGGTAAAAGAGGTATTCAAGGATGCTGCAAAGTTGGTTAAGGTTAAAATCCGCCGTGGTGATTATCTAACTGGAGTTCTAGCTCGTAGAAACATATCCCGTGCGACAGCGGTTCGTCTAGCCAAGGTAACAAAACCTGTATTTGACCTTGCCCGTTATCTCAAGCCGGGTAATGAGTTAAAGCTAGCTTTATCTTCCAAAGGTGCTTTGAGTGGTTTGAGCTATCCCTTGGATAGTGAGCATATTTTATGGGTTACAAAAAACGCAAAAAACAAGTTTGTAGCTCAGATCGAAAAGAAAGAGTACGACATTCGTTTAGAGACAATAACTGGTTTGGTACGTGGTGATGGTTCTCTATTTTTAGCTGGCAAACATGCTGGACTAACAAAGGTTATGGCGGTTAAGTTGGCTGCTCTGTTTGAGTGGGATGTTGACTTTGCCCGTGACATTAGAGCTGGGGACCGTTTTACAGTAATTCGCGAAGCAAAATATTATGAAAACGAGCGGGTTCGTGAGGGTGATATCATAGCTGCTGAATTTATCAACCAAGGTAAAAAATATCGAGCAGTCCAGTATACCGATCCCGAAGGAAAAGTTGGCTATTTTGATACCAAAGGGCGAAGCATGCGTAAGATGTTTATTCGCGCTCCGGTAGATTTCAGCCGTATTTCATCTAATTTTGCCAAACGCCGTAAGCACCCTGTTTTAGGTTTTACAAGAGCGCATAAGGGAACTGATTTTGCCGCATCACCAGGAACACCAGTACGTGCTTCTGGTCAGGGTCGGGTTATTTTTGCAGGTCGTAAGGGTAGCTTTGGTAATTTGGTATTGGTTCGTCACAACGGTAAATACACAACAGCTTATGCCCATCTGCGTCGTATTTCTAAAGAAATCAAGAAAAACTCACGGGTAAAGCAGGGTCAGGTTATCGGTCAGGTTGGTATGACAGGAACAGCTACTGGACCTCATCTACATTATGAAATCCGTGTAAATGGTCGTCAGGTTGATCCGCTAAGAATTCAACTACCAGCGGCAACTCCAGTTCCAAGAAAATATATGGCTGATTTCCGTTTGAAAACAGCCTCTCTCTTGGCAAGACTAAACATCGGCACACTTAACGTAGCCTCTCTATCCATTACCAATAACAGGTAGTTTGTGTCCTCCTCTCCCAGTGAACAGCCATGGACCATACGGCGGTTAATTCAGTGGGGGAGTGAGTGGCTCGGTAAGCACGATATAGAAAACCCTCGTTTAGATGTTGAGCTGCTTCTTGCCGATGCTTTGGCACTTACCCGTATGGATCTTTTCTTGGATATGGATCGTCCTCTGATACAGGAGGAGTTGGGGGCGTTTAAAAGCCGAATAAAAAGAAGATCCCAACGGGAACCGGTAGCTTATATAGTTGGTGTACGTGGATTTTGGAAACAGGATTTTCATGTTAATAGCTCGGTATTAATTCCTCGTCCTGAAACTGAAACTCTTATTGACTCTGTACTATCTCTCTATTCCCAACGGGATACAAAACTCAATATCCTGGATATAGGTATTGGTTCTGGTGCTATTTTATTTTCGCTTTTAAACGAATTTCCCAACGCAAGTGGTGATGGGGTTGATATCTCAAAAGATGCCTTGGAGGTAGCAGCCAAAAACCGTGATAAGTTCAGCTTAAAAGAGCGTGTATCTCTTTTTGCTGGCGATCTTACATCACCGCTATCCACCAATACCAAATATGATCTAATCGTCTCCAACCCCCCTTATATAGTCACTCAAGAGCTTGATAACCTTCAAGCAGAGGTAAAAGATAAAGAGCCACGTTTGGCATTAGATGGAGGTGGAGATGGGTTGGCTATTTATCGTCCTCTTATTCCCCAGGGTTATAAACTATTAAAAAAATCTGGCAGGTTGATTGTAGAAATTGGTTTTGATCAGGGAAAATCGGTCTCTGATTTATTTAGTCAGGTTGGTTTTAAAGAGGTATCTGTGGTTAAAGATTATGGTCAGAGGGACCGTGTAGTTATTGGCCTAAAGCAATAGTTTAAATAAAAATTTAATGGGATGGGCCTGGGAAGGGGCCGTGTCCCTTCACAGTGGGGTTTGGGGCAACGCCCCAATAAATAAAAGATATTATATTTACAATGGGGGCTTTGCCCCCATGCCCCCATTGGGGGAGATAATCTCCCCCAATCCCCCATAGTAGTTTAAAAATTTAATGGGATGGGTCTGGGAAGGGGCCGTGTCCCTTCCCAGTGGGGTTTGGGGCAACGCCCCAATAAAACCAGCCACCTATTGTAGCTGTGTCAAAGCCAAAGCAGCCAAAGCCAAAAAGAATATACCAGTTATTTTTTGCAATAATTTCATCGGTATACGTTTTAAAAACCGTTGTCCGACCATCACCCCAATAGCGGTAGAAAGAGCAAGGGCCAATGTTGCCCCCAGCCAGATTGTCAAAGGCGGTGCGGCACTAGCCATGCCAGCAACGGCAATTTGAGTTTTATCGCCAAATTCCGCAATAAAAATCAGCAGAAAGGCACTTAAAAAAATACCACGACCGGATTTAATAGCCACCTCTTCATCATCTTCCTCCTCTTCGTTTGCCATTAAAGTCTGCATACCAAATAGAGCAAAAAGTCCAGTTACCAAAAATATCATTATGTTATGGGGAATCCAGGTGGATAAAGCAGAACCAAACACCACGGCCAATAGGTTTAAAAACACAAAGGCAAGCACAGAGCCGAAAAAAACCGGTTTGGGACGATGGCGAGCAGCCAAGGTCATACAGACCAGCTGGGATTTATCGCCCAACTCAGCGAGAAAAATAACCAACATGGTGGTTCCAGATATGGAAAACCATTGTGCAAGTGATGGAATTTCAAAGAGAACAGATGCAGATGGAAGGATTGAGCTAGTCATCAGATATACCTATAAGGGGTCGAAAAACGAAAGCAAAAGGCACTATACCTTGGTCGACCCCATCGCCCAGGTATTGTACCTAAAGTCTCGTCAAACCCTTCTAGCAAGCTACATAAGCAACCAGCAAAAAGTCAGGTCCACATGTACCACAGGGTAGCTAAGCTCTGAATGCCAAGTCTACAAACCCGATTATGTTGATACATGTCCTTCGATAAAAACCAAAGGCGACTACTCCCCTTAGAGTATGAAGATATACTAATAAATCTTATTACAAGATGCAATGGAGCTATTAATTTTTTTTGAGCAGAGGGCAGCAAACCTGTTGAGTATTTTTTTGATTATGGCACAAACAGGCACAGCTTAAAAAAGAGGCTTATAGTGAAATTTTCAATATTTATAAAAACTAAAAAAATACTCCTTTTATATAGCTTATTTACTGTTTTTATAAATATTTTTTAATTGCTGTATTGAAAAATACAGCAATATCAATAACAATTACTTGTTTAATCAATCAGCAACAATACTCACAAAAACCAGCTCTCTTACACTATCTCTGTGGCGCATCAAGCTGTCGATCTCTTTTAAGATGAAGTTGTGCCGTTTGATGGCGTTTTCAACTCTTGTTCTGGCTATTGGTAGCTGCTCAGTTAAAATTCTCAGCTTCTCTTTATGGGCATTTACCATTGCAGCTGTTTCACGTTTTACCTCTAGTAGCTCCATGCGTTGTGGCTCGGTTGATACCATGGGATCAAGTAGAGAGAGGCTCTGGACCTGACGATATTTTTTAATGGCATCTTGCAATGGTTTGTTCTTGAAATTCAGGTTTATTTTTGCAACTTTGATTTTCTCAATAAGATCTGTCAGTTCACTCTGCTTTTTAGCGACAACCTCAGCTTGGAGTTGATAGTTTTTTTCCTGTTCTATCAGCTGTTTCTCTAAGGTATCTTCCCGTTTTTGCCGTTCAGCCTCAGATTTAGGATAAGACCAATTTCCCACCGCCAAAGCGTCCGACAGTGGTAGTAGACTTAACATGCAAAAAACCGCTACAAGAATGGTAAAAACCGTAGCTCTATAATAACTGGGGATAGAATGTTTCATCTCTTATAACTCTCCATTTATCTTCAAAATCCATGCACACCTGAAATAATGGATCGGACAAATGGTATCCAATCATGAATTTTTTTATTTTATTTTTCATTTCAGAAGTCAATTTTTCGTTTATAAAGAGCAAGAAAGGGATAGTAGAGATAGTAAATTCAATATTACCGTGAATTATGCAGAAAAATCAGTTAGCATGAGTGTAACTTACTATAAATTTTGTTTTAAAGAGCTTCTATCATGCCAGTAGAGACTGTAATTCAGATGGTGGTAGATGCGCTGAGAATCGCTATGATGATCTCTGCGCCCATGCTTTTGACCGCTTTGGTGGTGGGTATAATGATCTCACTCTTTCAATCTGTAACCCAGATTCAAGAGATGACCTTGACATTCATCCCGAAAATTCTCGCCACCTTTCTAGCTCTAATGATCTCCCTACCTTGGATGCTTCAAACCTTGATGGACTATTTTACCCATCTTTTTGAATCCATCCCCGCTATGATAAACTAGCCCAATGGATCCTTTTGCATTGATGGATTTTTTGGGACTATCCATCGGACAGGTTGAACGTTTTATTTTAATTGTTTCACGCTTTTCCGGCATGTTTCTCTCTGCACCATTTTTCTCCCGCGCTGTAGGTCCAAGGCGAATAAAAACTGCTCTGTTGCTGGGTATATCATTGGTGGTGTTTCCCCTGGTTACTCCTTGGCCTATGGAGGGTAAGGCATCGGTAACATCGATGATAGGAGCAGGGGTAACAGAAGTGCTTATCGGTGCTATTTTTGGCATGTTGGTGCACTGGGTATTGGTGGCGGTACAGGTGGCAGGTGGTTTGATCGGCTTTCAGATGGGACTATCCATGGCTATGGTTATGGACCCCACATCCGGTATGCAGGAAGGTGTGTTGAGCAACCTTTTGTATCTGGTTGTTTTAATGATATTTCTTAATCTTGATGGTCATCATTTATTAATTGAGGGCATAGCAAATTCCTTTAAAACCGTACCCCTTGGTGGTGGATTACCAGCAGGGGAGGGGATGCTAAAAGCTAGCATTGCCGGGTTGATTCAACTTTTCAAGCTGGCAATTATCATCTCAGCTCCCATTATCGCCGCAACAAAACTGCTCTATCTCGGTATGGGTTTGATCAACCGAGCATCACCGCAAATTCAGGTTTTCTTTTTAGCTATGCCCATAGCACAGTTGATAGGTTTTATTGTTCTAGGTCTTACAATGACACTGTTTTCTCAGGTTATGGCGCGAGAGATTGACGGATTTTTCTCGTTGGCTAATAAGGTTCTCGGCCTATAAAGTAGGTATTTGTTTATTTTTTTTCGCTACAAAATGGGTGGGTTATAGACCATGGCAGAAGATACCGACCAAGACTCCAAAACCGAAGACCCCACGGAAAAACGGCTTTTGGACGCTGCAAATAAAGGTCAGGTTATCTCCTCTAAAGAGGTAGGAACAGCCCTGCTTTTTATTGCAGCAACCCTACTTTTTTATTTTCAAGGGGAGATTATGTGGACCTCCCTACAGACCAAAATGCGCTTTTTTCTCTCTGGGGCTATCTCAGGAGATATAACACCCAAGGGTATTAGTGTTTTAATGGATGGGCTTGTTAAGGAGTATATGCTTGATTTAGCTCCATTTTTTGCTATATTTGTGGTCTTTGCCATATTCTCTGGCATCATACAACACGGTTTTATCCTCTCTTTAGAACCCCTAAAGCCAAAACTATCAAAGCTCAACCCAATCTCCGGCCTTAAACGGCTATTTTCCATGCGTTCCTTGGTTGAGCTGTTTAAATCTATTCTTAAAATGAGCGTAATATCTTTTGCGGTCTATTATGCGTTGAAAGATAGCTCGGAACGTATTATGGGCTTGGCGGCGACCAATATGGAGTATGTTGTCGAATCCATGGCTATGGATATCATGGAGGTAATGCTGCTGGTTACTTTGGCCTTTGTTGCCATGGCTTTTCTTGATTTTCTCTATCAAAAATACGAGCATATCAAAGGTTTAAAGATGACCAAGCAGGAGGTCAAGGATGAACAGAAACAGATGGAGGGTGATCCGTTAATCAAGGGCCGAATCAGGCAGATTCAACGGGAGATGGCACAACGTCGTATGATGGAAGAGGTACCAAAAGCCGATGTGGTAATCACCAACCCGACACACTATGCTGTGGCTTTACAATATAAACAGGGTGAGATGCAGGCTCCAAAACTGGTGGCAAAAGGAAAAGGTTTAATCGCCAAAAAAATCCGCGAACTTGCCAAGGAACATGATGTTATAATTGTTCAAAACCCACCACTTACAAGAACAATATACAAAGAGGTGGAGCTTGATCAATCCATACCACCAAATCTATTTAAAGCGGTTGCCGAAATTTTGGCTTATGTATTTAACCTCAGACAAAATCGGCCTTAGTTTTTTGTAATTGGTGTCTTGACTCAATTAACCCCAGGGTAGTTTTTTATCATCAGGCTAAAATTACAATTGGATGAGGATTCTTAGAATCAAAACAACCCGGTTTATCAAAGAATCTGGGTAGATTCCGCCAAAATTCCTGTCTCCTCCCTAATTGTCTCCACCATATTATTGGCCTGCATAGCCAAGCGGTATGGTCCAACCATAACATGGAAAAATACCCGGTCTTGCTCATGGGCTTTTTTTATCTTTGCCACAATCTGCTTTTGTTGCAGACGTTTTTGCACATGTTTGGCAAGGGTTATATTGGTAAAAGAACCAGCAAGCACAACAAATTGATCAGGTAGCAGGGTCGAGTTGTTGGCCAGTTTATCAAAAACCGACAGCTCTTTTGTTTGAATAACATCATCTTCCACCGCCAAAGAGATGTAATCCACAGGTAGATCGGTTTTTTCGCGAATTTTACTTACCGCCAACTCAGCTATGTTTTGCTTTACATAAGGGCCAACCAACAGATGTGTGTGGTGCTGCCCGTTAACCATGGCCTGTTTGGAATGAACCGGAATACCAGCTTGTGCCAGTTTATTATAGATACGCTCGGCATTATCTCTATTGATAAAAGAGCCAGCCAAAACCATATATTGTCCACTAGATTGGGGTTTGGGAAAGTCTGCCAAAGCCAACTCTGCTTGGTTGGTTGCAGCCATTTGTAGATCTTTTAACTCCAACGATGATCTTTTAACAATTTTAATATCAGACAGGGTAGAACTTGGACCAACCCCCTTATTTATCTGCCACCAAAAAAGAGCAGCAGCAATACCAAAAATGGCAATAATAGTCAGGGTCCAGATAAATATACGCCACCACATGACAGTTTTTTGGTTGCCATACTTCACATCGGACCAATCAAGGTTGCTGGTATCCAATTTTTCCAGTTTTTTTAAATCTACTTTATCTAACGTTGTAGGCATCATGATCTTATACTGCTAATAAAATTGTTTAAATTGTAACAATATATAAGAAGCTGCAAATCTAGTGCCAAGCAATATCAGTACTTAAGTTCAAAGAGGGGATTATTTGTAAAAAATAGCAATGTTTTCTAAGGTAGTTGCTTAGCAGTAACAGCAACTACCATAACAATAATTTTAGGTTTTAATCTATAATTGCCGAATTGATAATCAGGATATCTATTGTAGATAATCTGTTCTGTTTTGCTCGGTATCTGCTACAATTTTAAACACTTTATGAAATCCAACATCGTACATGGATTCAAAAACTTTGGGTTGGGTGTTGATAATTATAACCTGTTTACACTCCTCCCCCAACTCTTCTGCCATCTCTGCCAACATTCCCATGGCAATACCGTCAATTTTTGTCGTATCGGCTAAATCGAAGACAAAACTCCCATTGGTTGGGGGGTTTTTATAAATCTGCTTCTGTACCCTTTGAAAAAGAGAGTACTCTTTGAAAGTAAACTCCCCAATAAAGTTAATGGTTGTTGTTCCATGTGTTGTCTTAGTATAAATTGCCATCTTTTTTTCCCGTTATCGGCTAGTTTAATCAACAAATCTATGTAACTGTTTATATTAAGTCTGATTAAATAGTAACAATATTCATGCCATACTTTCGTAAAATAAATTATTACAATAAATACAAGATGATATGATATTTTTTCGATAATGGTTAAAAATGTCTTGCCTATACACCAAAATGCACATATATGGCATAAAGCAACAATAAAAAATGGGGAATTTCTTTGATATATCAGATGGTTTAAGAGTTATAAAGAGTGGTTATGGGGGTGTTAAACTGTTCAATTTGTTGTACCCAATCAATGACCATTATGGGAACATTTTGCCCAAAATGGGTATTTTTTAATCAAAAATATTGAGTGGAGGAGAGAAGATTTTAAAAAAAAGTGCTGTTAGCTGTTGATGGGATAATAACGGGGAAGCCGTTTGCCCAGGCCACAGATAACCTCATAGGGTATAGCACCAATCCAGTCGGCCATCATTTCAATACTGATTTGCTCTTTACCGTCACTACCTAAAATAGTAACTAGAGAGCCAACAGCAGCATCAGGTATGTGGGTAACATCAACAGCAGTGATATCCATACAGACCCGCCCGACAATGGGGGCCTTTGTTCCCTCTATCAACACATAACCCTTATTACTTAAACGGCGTGAATAGCCGTCACCATAGCCAACAGGTATTTGTGCAATTTTAGACTCTTTTGTGGTTGTATAGCTATGACCATAACCAAGGGGAGTACCAGAAGGGACTTTGGCTACTTGAATTATGCGACTTAGCCATCTAACCACTCCAACAACTCCATCCTGCATGCTTGTGTGACTAGGATAAGCCGGAGATGCTCCATACAACATTATACCCGGCCTTACCCACTGCATATGGCTTTGGGGATGGTAGAGAATACCGCCACTATTAGCCAGAGAGTTAAAACCTTGATTGCTCTTTGCCAGCTCAGGTATAGCCAGTAGTTCGTGCATTTTTTTAATCTGACTCTTGGTTACTTCCCCATTTTCACCTTCGTCACTACATGCCAGATGGGAGACAACCCCAGATATGATCAAGCCTGGCATCTTATTTATCTCTTTTATGGCAGCTTGAAAGGTTTTACGACAAAAACCAATTCGGCCCATGCCAGTATCTACCTTTACATAGCAATTTACCTTTTTGTTCAGAGCCACAGCGAGACGGTTGAGGGCTTTGGCGGCATCTAAATTAAAAATAAAGGGGGTTAAATCCAAATCGATAATATGTTGTTCAGTACCCGGTGTTAATCCGGCAAAAAGAATGAGGGGAATTTTTACACCACCAAGGCGTAACTCTTCGGCCTCCTCCACCAGACCGACACAGAGACCCGGTGCACCAGCAGCCTCCAGGGTTCTGCTTAAAGGTAGTGCGCCCAAACCATAAGCATCAGCTTTTACTACGGGGAAAACCTTAACATTTTCACCGACTATTTTTTTCGCCAATAAAAAATTGTCAACCACCCCTTGGGTGTTGATCTCCAACCAGGTCAGGCGAGCAACATGTATAGAATTATCAACCATAGCTGTTGTTGGCATAGTTATCAAAACGGGTGTACTGTTTTAAAAATGTGAGGGTAACTCGACCAATGGGGCCGTTTCTCTGTTTGGCGATGATAATTTCCGCCATTCCTTCCAAGGCTGGATCATTCTCTTTATAGACCTCTTCACGAAAAACAAACATTACTATATCTGCGTCCTGCTCAATGGCTCCTGACTCCCTGAGATCAGAGAGTACCGGGGTTTTGTTGGGTCTCTCTTCCACTTTACGGGAGAGCTGGGAGAGGGCAATGACAGGTACATCAAGCTCCTTTGCCAACGCTTTGAGACCCCGGCTGATTTCTGAAATCTCCTGTACCCGGTTATCGCTGTTGCCTTCACCCTGCATGAGTTGCAGATAATCAATTACAATAAGCTGGATATCTTTTTCCCGCTTAAGCCGCCGGGCTTTGGCACGTACAGCCATAATGGAGAGGGCAGGGGTGTCATCCACATATATTGGAGCTTTGGAAAGAGTATCGGAGGCTTGAATCAACTGCCCATAGGCTTCCGTTTTAAGATGACCGTTACGCAAACCCTGGGCATCTATACTACCAAGGGAAGAGAGCATCCTGACAACCAGCTGCTCTTTGGACATCTCAAGAGAGAAAACAGCAACCGGAGCACCAAATTTAATTGCCGAATTGGCAACAACATTCATGGCAAAAGATGTTTTACCCATGGCTGGACGACCTGCCAGGATAATAAGATCCGAAGGCTGCAACCCTGCCATCATTTTATCCAGGTCGGTAAATCCGGTGGGAACTCCGGTTACCGACTCCTTGCGCTGCATCAACTCTTCAATTTTGGATATAACCGGCATGATGACAGATTTCATGTCAGAGTAGTTGGAACGTCTCTGAGAGCGGTTTTCACCAACTTCAAAAATCTGCTTTTCGGCCTCCTCAATAATTTCATCCACAGTTCTTTCACCCTCAAAAACCGCTTCAGAAATTTTTGTCGATTGCCGGGCCAACTCCCTTAAAATTGCCTTGTCCCGTACCAGCCTGGCGTATGATTTGGCGTTTGCTGTGGTGGGTACGGTCTCCAGTAGTTGGGCGAGATATCCACCGCCTCCAACTGAATTTATCTCATCATTTTTTTCAAGATACTGATTTATAATAATCGGGTCAGCAGGATCTCCACGCTCCAACACAGCGATCATGGCTTGATATATAACCCGATGCGCCCCCATATAAAAATCATCCACTGTTACAATATCTGCCACTTGATCCATGACATCATTATCTAATAAAATAGCTCCAAGTATGGACTGTTCTGCTTCGTTTGACCATGCAGAACGGCGGGTTATGGAGTTGTGATTTTTCTTAGCTACTTGTGAGAAAGGGTCAGGGGTATGCTCTTCCCCATAATCGGGGTAGTCAGCAATATCGGGATACTCTTCCATCTCCGGCTCTTCCCGATCTGGTGGCTCTTGTAGAGGTGGTTCCTGGTCATTGGCTGGGATATCGTTCATGCTGTATTAAAACCTCATGTAATTTTTATCACAAGGGGTAACCGGAAATTCATGTAATATCCCGGTTGGCTTGGATGTTATACATAGATCCCGGCTAGGATTTCAACACGGTTTTTTGCCAAGGGCATAGGCATCATGACAGCAAAGAAAAAATCGACTGATAAATCCAAGCTCCATAATGGGCATAGAAAACGGCTTAGACAACGTTTTTATCTTGAGGGCTTGGAGCAGTTTGAGGACCATCAGGTCTTGGAGTTACTGCTTTTTCATGCTGTTCCCCGTCGTGATACCAACGAGATAGCCCATCTTTTATTACAACGGTTTGGCTCACTATCAGCAGTTCTGGAAGCAGACCCCAAAGATTTAGCCACCATTGCTGGTATGGGAGAGTCTGCTGTTGCTTTTGTCTCTCTTATCCCCCCTTTGACCCGTCGTTATCTCACCGATAGTGTAAGTCGCCACAAACCTACCCTGGACGATTCCAGAAAAACCAACGCCTATTTAACCCCGTTGATGGCAGGTCGCACAGAGGAGGTTTTTTACGTCCTCTGCCTAAACAGCAGCTGCCAGCTGCTTTTTCCCGCCCTGATAAGCAAAGGAACCGTAAACGAAGCCAATATCCACCCAAGACACGTGGTAGAGGCAGCTCTCCGCCACAAAGCAGCATCGGTTATTCTCGCCCACAACCATCCATCAGGACAGATAAAAGCCTCAAGAGCCGATATAAATATCACAAGAATTTTGGTACAAGCCCTGATACCCATTGGTATAAAAGTACTAGACCATGTAATTGTCGCTGGCAGACATAATTTGAGTATGGCAGCAGAGGGGCTTTTGTAAGATGAGTTAAAGCTATTAGATAATATCAATATTATCATTTCTGATCTGTTCAATCAGCTGTGTGTCGTCCTGTTGAGAGGTTACAACCCATTTTGCTGATATCTTCTTAAACTTCAGAGTCATTTCATAATCAACACTATTTCCAGCATAACAGATTAATCTGTACTGCTTTGGGTCGTAACATAACAGCAATGGGCCAAAAATTTGAACGGCGGAGTGCCATGCTGGGATTGATTGAAATGTTTTTTGATTATGCAACACCTGCTTTCGTAAGTTGGGAAAACCTCGATTATTTGTTATGATAAGTCCTCAACTCACACTGATTATTTATGTAAAATCAGGGGCTTGATCAGGTGGGTTTGCCTCTATGATTGCCATCATATGTTGGATGCTATCATCCAATGAGCACCCTTCAGTAATGGCTTGGGTCAAGAAGGTTTTTATGGGTTCATATAGCTTGATGGATTGATCAATCTGGGGATTGCTACCAGCAGAGTAAGCACCAATGTTGATCATATCCTCAGCTTTTTTATAAACCGCCAAATTTTCACGTATTTTCCCAGCAAAAACCTTATGCTCTTCGCTTGCTAGATCCTCCATCAAACGGGAGAGAGATTGCAAAACATCAATAGCCGGATACTGGTTTGCCACAGCCAATTCACGGGATAGAACAAAGTGACCATCTAAAATACCCCTTACCGCGTCAACTATGGGATCTTGTAGATCATCACCCTCCATCAAAACCGTATAGAGAGCGGTAACACTTCCCTCTCCCTGATCACGTCCAGCTCGTTCTAGTAGTCTGGGTAGAATCATAAATGTAGAAGGGGGATAACCCTTGGAGGTTGGTGGCTCGCCACGGGCCAGACCAACTTCACGTTGTGCCATGGCAAAACGGGTAACAGAGTCCATCAACAACAAAACATGTTTCTCTTTAGAGCGGAAATATTCAGCAATAGCCGTCGCCATAAAGGCTGCTCTAAGACGCATAAGAGGAGGTTGATCAGAGGTAGCCACAACCACAATTGAACGGGCTAAACCTTCGGGTCCAAGATCTTTTTCCAAAAACTCCACAACCTCACGACCACGCTCACCAACCATGGCTATGACGTTGATATCGGCATCTGTATAACGGGCCATCATACCCATCAATGTACTTTTACCAACACCGGAGCCGGCAAAAACACCCACACGCTGACCACGACCAATGGTCAACAAAGAGTTGATGGAACGAACACCAATATCCAATTTTTCATCAATCCGCCGTCTTAACATAGGGTTGATGGGATCGGCATAGAGAGGAGTGGTTTCTTGGGTCCTGACCATAGGGCCGTTATCAAGAGGTTCACCCATGGGTCCTAAAATCCGCCCCAGCAGCTCATCACCCACATCAACCATCTCGGAGCGACCTTTTGAGACAATCAGACTTCCCGGGTGTATACCTTTTATAGTGCCAAGTGGCATCAACAACAAAACATCCTGGCGAAAGCCAACCACCTCAGCTTTTATGGGTTTACCCCCATCATCAGGGTATACTTCACACAGATCACCAATTGATACTGAAGGACCAGACCCTTCGATCATCAAACCTACAACCTGGGTTACTGTACCAGTTCTACTCAGCCCCATATGTTCATGGGCTGCCTGATTATACTGGCTCCATGGTATATCAATAGATAACATTATTCTTTCTGGTCTTCGTCAGTTGGTGTTAATAATTCATCTTGTTCAAAAAAGGAATCTGTAGCATCGCCATCATCTTCACCCTCAGCTAAAGCCAACCACTCATCATCATCTTGAGCTGGTGGGGCAGGTTCGCTACTATCCATATCTGTATCTTGTTCAACAAAATCCGACCCGCTATCTAAAAATCCATCATCACCATCATCGGCTAAAAAGTCATGGTCGGTTATATCACCATCACTATCCAATAGACTGTCCAATGAACTTTGGTCTTCATCATTATCTTGGTTGGCATAGTCATCATCCAAGATATTTTCCAACGGACTCTGGGCCTCTTCATGGCTAGGTGCTGCAGGGCTGCTATCCAGTAGATCATCAATTATATCATCACTTTGTGAATCTAGCTGATCATCATGACCCTGGGATTCGGCAACATCATCTAAAAAGTCATCCAGATTACCATCATTATCTGCTAAAACATCATCAGTGGCTAAAATATCATCATTAGTCAAATCTTCAGCAGCAGCTAAAGCATCATCATTAGCTAAAATATCTTCAGAAGGTAATGATTCTTCATCAGCTAAAGCATCTTTTTCTTCACCCTCTTCAGCTGCTAAAGCCTCTTTATCTTCTTTACCCTCTTCTTCATTTAAACCATCTTTTTCATCGGCCTGTTGCTCTTCGGCTTCTGGTTTAAAATTATCCTCTATGAGTGGCTCCAATTCAGCATTTTTTTCCATATCTGCTTTATTGCGAGCAGCATCGGCAATATCAACTATACCGCTCTTATCCAGCCTCTCTTGCAGCTGTTGTCTTAAAGCTGTCTCTACCTCTCGCAGACGGGCCTCAATATTATCTTCCATACCACCAAAGTCGCTCTCCATAACCACAGAACCAGAAGCAACCCCTGGATCACTGACTATCTTAAGCTTATCAAACTGCCCCATACGCTCTAAAATCTGCGCATTGGATGGTGATACCCTGATAACTATATCCTTTCGACCAACAGCATGGTCTAAAATACGCCTTACCCTATCGGCAACACCCTCTGGGTTGACGGACAACTCATGGGCCAGCAACTCCCGGTTAAAGGAGAGTAGGGACTCAATCAAAAAATTTTCAGAAGCGGTAAACACCCGGTGGGGGAGGTTGTCCAGCTCTCTTAAAACACTCTCTAGCTGGGGAATAATACGATGGATCTCCTGCTCCATCTTCTCCTGACCAATCTCAATACCGGTTTTTTCTCCCTCTTCAAAAGCTTTTTGGTAGACCTCGCGTTCCAGCTGCTCTAAACGACGTCTGTTGACCTCTTCAATATCAATTTCAGGAACTACCTCTACCTTCTCTTTTTTAAAAATAGATAGAGAACCATCGGGCATAAAGCGGACAAACTGATCCCCCTCGCCACTCTCCTCCTGCTGCTGTTTGGTAAGAATCCTCGTATACCCAGGGCTTTCAGGAGTATCTTTAATGTTGGAACCTTTAATGAGTTCCATTCCAGAAGCTGCAACCATTGTCCAATCTCCCTCTCTACAAGACTACGTCGTCTGAGCCTTTGCCCATAATAACAATGGAACCTTCTGCCTCCAGACGGCGAGCGGCTTTGAGGATAATTTGTTGTGCTGCTTCCACATCTGCTACCTTCACCGGACCCATCATCTCTAAATCTTCACGTAACATCTCGGCTGCACGCTCAGACATGTTTTGGAAGAACTTCTCTTTGAGACGTTCGTCGGCACCTTTAAGAGCAGCAAGTAGTTCATCGTTGTTAACCTCACGCAGCAAGGTTTGAAAGCTCTTATCATCCATAAGCAGGAGATCCTCGAAGAGGAACATCTCTTTTCTAACTTTTTCTGCCAACGGATTGTCCTCTTCATCCAAAAAGGAGAGAAGATTATCAGAGACTTCCCGACTCATCATGTTGAGTAGTTCAGCAACCTTGATAACACCACCTCCACCCTCTTGGGCAAAAGTACCACTGGTTGCACCCAAGGCATCCAGTTCAGTCAATAGAGACTCTTCAATATCCTCCATGGCTCCCGGTGGCAAGCTGCCTAGCTTCGCCATACGGTAGATAACCTCTTGTTGAATATCCTGTGAAAGAAAATCAATAACAAATGAGGCCTGTTCCAATTGTAGCTGGGAGAGAATCATAGCTACACTTTGGGGATGCTCATTGGAAACAAATGTTGCCACCAACGATGGCTCCATGGCATTAAGAATCTCCCATGGTGTATTTTTAGGTCCGGTTTGCAGCTCTTTTAATAGACTGCGACCTTTCTCTTTACCCAAAGCTCTAAGAACCAGATCTTTAACCTTGGTCATGCCACCACGAACATCAAACTGCTGGTATTCAAATTTGTCTAAAAACTCTTGTCTAATCTCTTTAACTACATCCTGAGACATAACGCCCATACGGGAAATTACCCGAGATATCTCTTTAATTTCATCCTCTTGCATACCTGACATGATCCGTTTTGAATCTTCATCAGGAACAGAAAGCAAAAATATAGCCGCCTTTTCTTTACCAGTGAGGCGGGATTTTTTCTTTTTTACAGGAGGTGGGGGTGCTTCTTTGGCTCCTTCCCATACTTGTGCTTCTGCCATTGCAACTCTCCTAAATCTCTTCTAAGCTAAATTTTTTTTATTTATTCAATATCCTAAAAGCAGCCTTTTAAAACTAAGCTGCTTTTAGGATTTAGTTACTTAATCAAGTGTCTTGTATCATCCAAGAGCGGATAATCTCTCTTGCTTCATCTTCATGTTCGGCAATCATCTGCGAAGTTAGCTTGATGTTGCGATCTGGAACTCTGGTACGCATTGGCTGTTCAGTAGGCAAGGTTCCAATACCCTCCGCCAACAGCTGCTCTTCCAAGGCGGCGATTGTGGCAGGAATACCGCTTGTGTCGCCAAATTTCTCTGGGTTCAAGAACTTATCTACCATCGGTTTGAGCACCACCATCAGAAGTAGGAATACTGCCAATACCACTGCTAACTTGAAGTAAAAATCAGGATCTTCCCAGAACTTAGGCCCTTCAGCATCACCCATGACCAGAGGTTCAAATGGAACCTGAGTTACCTCTATTGTATCCCGATCTGGCTTATAACCGATAGCTCTTTCTACAATCTTACGCAGATTTGCCATATCCTCTTCGGTACGTTTTTCACTTACCAGAGTTTCGCCATCCTCGCCCATGGCATATTTGGTATCAACCAAAACCGCAATGGAGAGATGTTTAATAGTACCAACAGGAAGAAGAGTTGTTTCAACTGTTTTGGATATCTCATAGTTGATTGTCTCACGTTCCACATCCCGTGACTGGTTTGAACCACTAGCACCACTTCCTGTATTATCATTGGCATCATTTGGTCTAACACCAGGGATACCACTTACCCCAAAGGTTCCACGGGAGGCCTCGGTGACAAACTGTTCACTTCTGGCTACCTGACCATCGGGGTTGAACATCTCTTTTTGTTGTTCAATTCTAGCTAAATCCAGCTCGGCAGTAACACGTACAATACTTTTGGAAATACCACTGGCACTTATACCGACAATCTTATCAAGCATGGCCTGGGCACGCTCTTCTAAAGATTTCTCCACCTGTCGTTGCATAGCCATTGATTTATCAGCATTTATTCGACCATCATCAACACCACCCTCACCACCAGCGATCAGATTACCCTTATGGTCGATCAACGTGACGTTGTTTTGATCCAAACCCTCAACAGCGGAGGCCACCAAATGGACGATACCCTCACTCTGTACTGAACTCAAAGGACGGGAAAGCTCCATAACAACCGATGCCGTTGCAGCTTGCTCTTCTGAAACAAAAAGAGATTTTTTAGGTAGTACCAGATGGACCCTGGCACTACTTACAGAGCTAATACTCTCAATGGTTCGGCTCAACTCACCCTGTAAAGCACGCTGGAAGTTCATCCGCTGCATAAAATCGGTCATACCGATGAGACTGCCCTGGTCAAAAATTTCATAACCAACGCCACTGTTCTGTTTTGGCAGACCCATTGTGGCTAGTTGCAGACGAACATCGTAGACCTGATCGGTGGGAATTTCGATGGTGCTGCCACCTAAGCTCACCTGATAAGGTATATTGCTTTTGGTCAGCTCCTCGATAACCCGACCTGTCTCCTGTTCTGGTAGACCAGAGAAGAGCACCTTATAGGTGGGTCTAGTTGTGTACCAGATCACCGTAGTCAGGGCTAGAATGGTTGCAATGATTGCGATTATCAATCCATTGCGACCACCCAAAGGTAACGATTCCAAAAAACTGGTAAACCCTTCCATAGGTGCTTCTTGGGTGGTTCCCAATGCAGCGGCAGATGTTGATTCAGCCATGGTCATTCCTTTTTTTCATTTTTTTCATTCCGTCATTTTTTTATTTAATAAACGGATTTTCCAAGTTTAAAACTATGCCTGCATACTCATAACTTCACGGTAGACCTCAACGGCCTTGTTTCTGACCTGCAACAACAAACGTAGATGCAGTTCAGCCTGGGATGAAGCAACCTGAGCCTCATGAATCGTTACTCCGGCGTTACCCAACAACGCCCTACGACCCATATCTTTAGCCTCTTTTTGCAGGCGGTCGGTCTCTTTGATCTGTTTAGCCAGTGTGGTAGAGAAATCTTCCCAAATACCTGTCTTACCCTCACCACCACCTTTT
>JADFZS010000052.1 GCA_015232405.1 Magnetococcales bacterium
TATCACTTTTTCCTTAAAATGGCTTTTTTATTGAATCAATTGGGGTTAAAATGATTTTGTAGTTGGGGTGGGTATTTTTTTATCAAAGATATTTAGGAGAAGTTATGTTTGAACGTGTGGCAAAAGTAATTGAAGAGATCCGCCCTTTTCTACAACGTGATGGTGGTGATGTAGAGTTGGTTGAAGTTACAGCAGATAATATTGTCAATGTTAGGCTTAAAGGTGCTTGTGGTTCATGTCCCGGTGCTTTGATGACTCTAAAAGGTGGTATTGAGAGAGCCTTGAAAGAGAAGATTCCTGAAGTAGCATCTGTGGAGCGAGTAGACTGACACCCTGCAAAACAACATTTCGTTATCTTCCATCAACCCACTGTGGGTTACGCCCAGATGGAGTTCAGATAGATCTATTGGTTGTCCACGCAATCAGCCTGCCTCCAGGAGAGTTTGGTGGCTGTGGAGTGGACGACCTTTTTTTAGGTTGTCTGGATGGTGATGCTCACCCGTTTTACCGGGAGATAGCCAATCTTAAAGTTTCTGCACATTTTCTCATAAAACGTGACGGTACTCTTACCCAGTATGTACCGGCGGCGCAAATGGCTTGGCATGCTGGAGTCAGCCAATGGCAAGGTCGCAACAAATGCAACGATTTTTCCATTGGTGTTGAGTTGGAAGGTGATGAGAATACAGCTTTTGAGATAGTTCAGTATCAGCAGTTAGCAACTTTAACTCGTACCTTGCAAGGACGTTATCCCACCATTACCGACAAAAATATTGTCGGGCACAAAGATATCGCACCAAACCGCAAGTGGGACCCCGGCCCAGGCTTTGATTGGCAACATTTTTATAAGATACTCAGCACAGCAAAAGCTACGTTAGAGTGGCCTATAGTTTGGGATTAAAAAAAGGTAAAGCAATCTAATGGCAAAACACCTACATATAATTGGAATTTGTGGTACAGCCATGGCAGGGCTAGCAGCTTTGGCAAAAGACAAAGGTTGGCAAGTGACAGGCTCCGATGCTGGTATCTATCCTCCCATGAGT
Organism: Magnetococcales bacterium; assembly: GCA_015232405.1. Taxonomy (GTDB): domain Bacteria; phylum Pseudomonadota; class Magnetococcia; order Magnetococcales; family JADFYX01. Next base: position 1,041 of record JADFZS010000052.1, read on the forward strand.
ACATTTCTGGAGCAGCAAGATATTAAAATGTATGAAGGTTTCAGTGCTGATAATCTAAACCCCACCCCTGATCAAATACTTGTAGGTAATGCAATTTCAAGGGGCAACCCTGAACTTGAGGCTCTTATGGATATGGGGCTACAATACTGTTCTGGTGCCCAATGGCTTTTTGAAAATGTTTTGTCAGAGCGTCATCCTGTAGTGGTTACAGGAACCCATGGAAAAACATCCACAACAAGCTTGATTGCAAAAGTATTAGACAGTGGAGGATGGCAGCCTGGCTTTTTTATAGGTGGAATACCCCAAGATTTTGGTCAAGGGGTGCGTTTTCCCAAAAGTAAATGGGTGGTAGTTGAAGGTGACGAGTATGATACGGCATTTTTTGATAAACGACCCAAGTTTCTCCACTACCGACCACGCACATTAATTCTTCATAATCTAGAGTTTGACCATGCAGATATCTATCCTGACCTTGAGGCTATAAGAAAACAGTTTCGTCTTTTATTGCGCTCAGTCCCTGCTTCTGGTCATGTTATTGCCAATGGAGATGACCCGGAAATAAAAGCTCTACTGCCTTATGCTTTTAGTAAGTTGGTTACTTATGGGTTTAGCAAAGAGAACAACTATTACGCTAAGTTATTGCAAAAAGATTGTCGACGTTGGCAGGTATGCAGTAATGAGCAAACTCTGTTAACAGTGGATTGGAACCTCATTGGTAGGCACAATGTCATAAACGGTATGGCAGCGGCGGCTGTCGCTCTGGTCCATGGCATGGAACCCGAACAGGTAAAAGTGGGGCTACAGAGTTTTAAAGGTGTAGCTCGTCGTCTACAAAAACGTTGTGAATTAAAAGATATAACTATTTATGATGATTTTGCCCACCACCCAACTGCGATAAAAACTACATTGCAAGGTCTTAAGGCTGTTGCAGGAACAAGAGGCCGTGTCTGGGTGGTTTTAGAGCCAAGATCAAATACCATGCGCAGACGAATTCACCAAGATCGTTTAGGTGATGCGCTATCCCCAGCAGATAAGATAATATTGGCTAGACCTGCTCCTCGTGGACTGACAAAAGAGGAGCTATTAGATGTAGATGTAATCGTAAAAAATTTAAATATTGAAAAAAACAGCCCAAAAGGCGATAGTGCATATGTAGTAGCCGATGCAGCAGAAGCTGTGGACCTGTTAACAAATCAATGGCAACCTTGGGATCAAGTAGTAATTATGAGCAATGGCGGATTTGATGGGATTCATGCTAAGATAGAGGCTCAATTAATCGAGTAGGAACCCTTATATATGAAACAAGAGAACAGTCTGGCGGGTAAATTTTTAGTAGCAATGCCAACCCTGGAGGATAACAACTTCGAGAGAACGGTTCTCTTTGTCTGCAGCCATGATAGTGAAGGGGCTTTGGGATTGGTTATAAATCAACCCCACCCTGCACCTATGGATGAAGTGATAGGTCAGCTTAATCTTGAATGGCGACGTGATGAAAGACCAAAAATAGTATATCAAGGTGGGCCGGTATCCCTTGAACGTGGTTTTGTGCTTTTTGAACAAGAGACCGAAGACCCAACCCATCTTAAGGTTGGTGACAGCCTATTTTTGGGGACTGACCCTGATATTCTTCGTACTTTGGTAGAGAAAGAGACCGCAAGCCAGTTCTTTTTTGCATTGGGTTATTCCGGTTGGGCAAAAGGCCAGTTAGAAAGGGAGATTAGGGATAACGCTTGGCTAATTGGTAACTTTGACCGTAGAGTTCTGTTTGATCTTCCATCTGAAGGCAGATGGACTGCTGCTCTGTGGGCTATGGGTATTGACCCTGCACAACTGGTCGATGGTGGCGGTTCACACCTTAGCAATTAAGACTATTCAACCTGGTTTAACAACAAAACCAAATCCGTTGACCGTATGTCAGGATATCACTACTCCGCATCTCACTTAATAGTTTTAAAAAATAGCGTTACACAATATCAGCAGTTAAATATAATATATTTAACCAATATTAGCTCTATCACCATATTAAGGTAGAGTGATGGAGCCATTATTTATTAAGAGGATATAACATGGCATTGATCAAAATTGTTCAACCGGAAGAAGCTACTGGGGAAGTTGCTGAAATTTTCAAGCAGATGGAAGCTTATCTTGGTCATGTTCCAGAGGCGCAAAAACTCTATGCTGTCAGCCCAGGTTTTTTACAAGCCACCGTTGCTAATCTTACCCGTCTCATGGCACATCCACAATTTGCAAAAAGTTCCCTGCTTGCATGGGCACGGCTGTTAATCGCAGGGAATACTGACTGTGATTACTGTGTTGATTTTAATCAATGGCTCCTAATGGAACGCTACAAATTTTCATTGGAGCAGATACAACAAGTAATAAAAGATCCCCAAACAGCCCCTCTGGAACCCAAAGAGCACACTATGCTCATGGTCATTATAAAGGTGATACGTGACTCTAATAGTCTAACCCAGGATGACATGCAATCTCTATTAAAGCTTGGATGGAAAGAGGCAGATATTTTTGAAGCCATAGCCCATGGGACACAGATGGTAGGTATGGATTTACTTCTCAACGCATTTCATGTTCAAAAGGCATGATATTTTTGTAGGATATGAAATATAACTACAAAAGGAGATCAAACAACAAAAATGCCTACATTTTAACGGGTTATCTGACCCCTACTACACAATTGATAAATTCATAAGCATGGTTTTGGATGAGAGTTACCAGCCACCCTTGACGGTAATAAAGAGTGCTGATATTGTCCCCGGTCTGTGCGGATGTGGTGGAATGGTAGACACGCTGGCTTCAGGTGCCAGTGGGGGCGACCCCGTGGAAGTTCAAATCTTCTCATCCGCACCATTTCTAACATAACCTGTTCAAGTTGGTAGCCCACTTTAAGTATTTCGATAGTCTTTTACAATCACCCTTACTTTTGAGATTCTATCGCTTTTCTTGTTGCCAACATAAAACGGCTTGTGTGTAATATCGCCTGACTTAAGTCTGCAGGTGGAGGAATGTCATTTTCAACCCAGGGAAAAGACATCCCATACCAATAACCCATAGTGTCATCTTTTATCTCTTTCATCTTGCGGCTAACAATTATACATGTGATTGATTGGAAAGCTTGTCCCACCTGTGGAATACTAAGCTCAAGATCATCGCCTTGTTCAAAGGCAAAATTATCTGAACCTATTTTAGAAGTTAAAAAAATTGAGTTACCTGTTTCTGAAATGTTCAATAACTGAGCAAAACTGCTAACTCCATTTTTTCGTACAATTATTGGAAAATCCTTAAAATATACCCTGAAACTATTTCTTTTGTTGGCCTCGGCATCACTTGTGCTATTCCTTGATTGTTCCAGGCAGGTCTCTCCCGTCATTATATGCTGTATTGCTTGTTGAGGCCAATCTAAGGTGCTTGCTTGCTGAATTATTATGTTAGCTCTTTCATTAGCATGATTTCTGACTAGAATTTCATAACCATCAAAATCACTATTAATCAGTTTTACTGTTTTCATATATGTAGGATTGAGCTTGTCTACAATATTTTGTTTTTGTTCAATCTCATCTTCTACTGCATCTTCAACATCTGCTTGGTTATCTTCAACATAGGTTTCATTTTTGTAGATACCACGCATAACCTCTCTTGCCGATAATTTACAATTCCTGCATCTGGTTGGTTCTTGATTAATCAGTTGTAAAAGTTCATCGGAATATTGTTTGGTTGATAATGCAGCATTTTCTGCATTATCCGAAAAATTTCTATTTCTTGAAAATTTTTTTCTAGCTTTTTTACAATCGGCACCAAGTTTGGCAGAACTATGACCAATGATGGATTCTACCACAGTACCAATCCCTTTGTAGGGTAGCTTACCATAAACTATATTGACCTCTTCTTTTATATGAAACTTTATGAGATTATTACGAATTGAAATAGTCTCTTGTACGCGGTTTGTTTGATCAAAAATGTTACCTAACAATCCATTGTAAATTAAATTTGGTTGGAAACTTAAAATATAACTGGCGCTATTATCATCTTTTTGCAGGGATGGATTACCTACAGATTTAACTGGAATGATATTTCCATTTGCAACAACTAAATGGGCCAGTACAAATAAGCTGCTGCCAGCCTGAACCATTTGCGCAAACTGCTCATAGCCTTGAAATTTTAAAATAACCATTTCATCTTGCAAAACTTCAAGAGAGGCCAAGATTGGTCTTGCACGGTTAATGGAGATAAGAGAGATGTTGAAAAAAGAGGTGGAGCCTATTCCTTTTGCAGAATATAGACATGACTTTCTTTGGACAGACATGAGAATGTCTATATCCTGATTTATACTCCTCTTTGCTTTAATTAACCGCTTTCTCATGACAGCCCTCCATATTGAGTTGAGGCTTTCCTAATTGGTGTAGACACTACTAACACCGAATATAATCAGCAATATCAATGCCTAACTCCAAACCCAGAGAATATAATTCAGTATATTATAAAAGAGTCGTGCAATATTAGTATGTTACTCAACGGTATAAGGGAGGGATTGCCCGATAATAAATGGCTAAACATTCTCAAAAATAGTTATTGCATCCCAGAAGCAATCCAATAATTGAGAATTATTTTGTGGATAGAGCAAATCAATTGTTGATAACTGTAGGGCAGAAAAAAGTATGAGATGAGTCGGTTCTTGTGCAGAACTCCGGTTTTAAGGAGTTTGTTTGGTGTGTGGATCAATTCAGGTAGTCAGCGTTTTGCGGTAGAATCAATTTGTAACAATTGGAAATGGTTGATTTTACAAAGTATTGTTTTTAAATTCCAAACCTTCTCATCCGTACCATTTCATAAAAAACCCATTAATCAGTCGCTTTTTTTTAGTTCTCCTTCTTTCCTGACCATAGAAACACCTGTTGTAACATACCGACAAAACCTTTGAGAAAAACCATAAAGTGGGCAAATGACTCTATACTTTTAATAACTCGCCAGATCTGTGATGGACGAAAATAGAATTTCCGATAACCTTTAACTATATATTGCCGTAGCTCTTTATTGCTCAATTCTGTATGTAGAGGCTGTACAGAAAAATCTTCTGACATTAAGCCCCAGTTCTGCCAGTTATCAATTTTACCCATGGAATCACTGTAGAAGTGTTTAAATAGCGGTGTTCCAACAAAGGGAACCATAATATTGAAGCTGGCAAAAGTTGATGGAAGCTCTCTGGCAAAGTTTACAGTATCCATTGCTGTTTCGTGGGTTTCACCAGTGTTGCCAATAATAAAGCTGTTAAAACTTTGAATACCCACCTCATTACATATGGCAATAGCTTTACGAGCTTGATCTTTGGTTGTGTTTTTACCTATTTTCTTTAAAATTTCATTGTTCCCAGACTCCATACCAAAGAGTATAAAATAGCAGCCTGCCTCCTTCATCAACTTAATGGATTCATAATCCAGGCTATCTACTCGACCGAAAATCAACCAGCGTATGTTAAGTTTTTCGGCAATCATACGACGGCAAATGGCTTTGCAGCGGTCGATGTCAGCCATAAACAGATCATCTACAAATTGAAAGACCTCAATATTATACTGCTCTTTTAGATGTTTTATCTCTTTGATAAAATAGTCAATACTGTGAACCCGAAAACGTCGCCCCATGGTTAACAAATTAGCGCAAAAAGTACAGGCAGATGGACACCCTCTACTTGAAAGCATGGTTACTGATTTCAAGCCCCGGCTATAATGGGCATGGAGACGATAGTTATCGAGATTTACCAAATCACGGGCAGGAAAAGGAAATTGATCTACATCATCTTCAAAGGAACGACGAGGTGTGCGTAAAATCTCATCACCACGACGATAGTATATTCCATTAATTGCCGACCAATCTTCACTTTTATCAGCCAGGGCATCAAGTAGTTCACGGGTGGTAAACTCACCCTCTCCCACTGCAACTACATCAATGGCTTGGACCTCATCTAGAATAACCTTTGGCATGGCAGAGGCGTGAACTCCACCATAGATCACCACCCCCTTATAACCGTTGTCACGTATTCCATTTGCAATCTGTTTAACCAGCGGATAGTTCATGGATACAGAGTGGATACCAATTAGATCGGGCTTAAACTTATCGAGCTTATCGTATAAACTTTCAAAGGAATAACCTGCAGCCTCTGGGTCAAATAGCTGAACCTTATGACCAAACTGGCGAACATAGGAGGCTATATACCCTAGACCCAAGGGGAAGTTACTGTTTTTGCCTGAACTCATCTTCACATAAACATGCTGATATGGGGTGTTTATTAAAGCCAACTTCATTTACATTGATCTCCCTCTATTGATACCTGTTCTCTAACTGCCAAAACCTGAAAAATACCCCAATGTTATGCACTATACTGTATTGAATCGTCGATAAAGTCCACTACCAACTGCCAATTTCAGCCGTTAAACTGTATCTAAAAGCCAGTTTTTGCATCTGTTATTACAATGCTCAAGCTACAAAAATTATAACTACAAACTATTTTATCCTCATATTGCACTATATTTAATGTGGAAACATCTATCTTATCACATCAGGTATTACGATAAATCTGGGTAATATTGGAACATTCCCAATTTAAATCACTCCAACTAGTTTAACGTGCAACTTGCTTACTAACCGTAAAATAGGTGTGTGTAACGCTATAAATGGCAATTAAACCCAGCATTCTGATCGTTGATGATAGAAAAGAGAACCTTTTAGCTCTTGAAGGGTTATTGGAGGGGTGTGGTGCTGATATTCATAAAGCCTCTTCCGGCAATGAAGCCTTAAGTCTTTTGTTAAATGAAGATTTTGCATTGGTTCTACTGGATGTTCAAATGCCGGAAATGGATGGCTTTGAAATGGCGGAACTAATGCGAGGCAATGATAAAACAAGACAGATCCCCATTATTTTCGTTACAGCTATAAGCAAAGAACAACATTATGTTTTTAAAGGATATGATTCAGGAGCTGTAGATTATCTATTCAAACCCATAGAGTCCAAAATATTATGTGGAAAAGTGAGGGTTTTCCTGGAGCTTTGGACAAAAAAACAGCAACTGCTAGAGGTACTTGAGCAAAAGAGTAAACTGGAGGCAAAACTAAAGCAGCAGGCTGAATTTGACACCCTGACCGGATTACCAAATCGTGCACTATTTCATGATAGACTAAAACAAGCCCTGTTGATGGTCGAAAGAACAAAAACCCAAGGGGCACTGATGTTTATCGATCTGGATCGTTTTAAATATATAAATGACAACATGGGCCACGATTATGGCGATCAACTTTTGGTTCAAGCTGCTAAAAGGTTGGTCAGCTGTGTCCGTAAGGCAGATACTGTTGCTAGATTTGGTGGCGACGAATTTACCGTGATCATCCAAAACATACATCACGAATCCCTAGCTGAACTAATCGCAAAAAAGATCAATGCTGAACTTATAAAACCATTTAAATTGGGGGTTGAGGAGGTACAAATATCCGGCAGTATTGGTATTACTATTTTCCCCCACGACTCATTGGATTTTGATGAATTATTAAAAAATGCTGACACAGCAATGTATAAAACCAAAGAGTCTGGGCGTAATGGTTTTCACTTTTTTACCTCTGAAATGAATCATAGTGCCCATAAAAGAATGGCCTTTGATGTACAGTTGCAAGCTGCACTTGAACTTGAGGAGTTCGTCATACATTACCAGCCAATAATTGATATATCATCAAGAAGAGTTGAAGGAGTTGAAGCCTTGGTAAGATGGCAACATCCGGGGGGTAAGCTAAAAACACCAAAAGAGTTTATTCCTCTTATGGAGGAGAGTGGCTTAATTGTTCCGTTGGGAAAATGGGTGTTGAAAAAAGCCACCCAGCAAGCCAAAAAATGGTTTGATATGGGCTTGGCTCCTTTAAGGCTAAGTATAAATATCTCCAATAGACAGCTGGACGATAATGATGAATTTATTGAAAGTATTAAAAATGCTCTGTTTGAGTCAGGACTTGCTGCTGAAAGTCTGGAACTTGAGATAACAGAAAACAGTATGATGGAGAAATTGAACAATGGTATTGAAACTTGTGATAAACTAAAGGAGTTAGGGGTTAAAATATCGTTGGATGATTTTGGTACAGGATACTCCTCTATTGGTTTACTTAGAAAACTACCAATTGAGAAATTAAAAATTGATACCTCATTCATAAATGGTGTTAACAACGACCCTGATAACGCAGCAACTGTCGCTGCGATTATTACCATGGCAAAGAAATTGGATTTGGCTGTTGTAGCTGAAGGGGTAGAAACTAAAGACCAGCTGATTTTCTTGGAACAGAACCGCTGTTGCAAAGTTCAAGGTTATTATTTTTTTAAACCTCTACCTGTTGATAAGTGCACAAATATTTTGTTTACACAAGAGTCACCAGATAAAAAAACAGTTACAGAACTGAACATCTCTTAGTCTGATGTTATTTTTCAATCTGTAATAGGGTTAATAATGCCACCAACAATATCAAAAATAAATAAACCACCAGAAAAACCAAGCTCTACTGGGTTTTTCTTTTTGGATAACTTGCGGCTACATAACAAGTTTATCTTGATGCTGCTATTTCCAGTAATGGGAATGCTCTTTTTTTCCATAACGGGGATATTGGAAAAAAACCAACTGGCAAAACAGGCGTTGGTTACACAAAAGTTGGTGCAATTTGCCGTTTTATCCAGTGCATTGGTTCATGAAGTCCAGATAGAAAGAGGAATGACCGCAGGTTATTTGGGTAGTATTGGCCAAAAATTCTCAATAGAGCTTCCAAACCATAGAAAGATTGCAACCGATGCAAAGTTGGCTGAGTTAAAAAAATTTATGGTTACCTTTGATATTGCAGATTTTGGTGATGATTTTTTCACAAGAAGATCTTTTGCCACCACCCTACTTGGGCAACTGGATGTTGTACGCCAGAGAGTGGACAGCCACACTATATCCGGGCCTGATGCCATAGCTTACTACACCCAGGTTAATACGGCTCTGTTAGATAGTTTGGGATATATCGGTAAACTTGCCAACAACGCTACAATTGCCAACTCTAGTAACGCATATATCAATTTTCTTCAAGGTAAAGAGAGGGTTGGCATTGAGAGAGCCATTATCACCAATACCTTTGCCAAACAGAGTTTTACAGCTGGTATGTACCGTAATTTTATAATCAAGATAACAGAGCAAGATATCTTTTTTAAGGAGTTTCGCAACAGAGGATCAGCTAAACATGTCGCCTATTATGATGAGATAATGAAATCCCGTGATGTGGTTGAAGTTCAAAGAATGCGACAAATTGCTCTTGATAAAGGCTCCTTGGGTAATAATGGAGAAATTAAAGAGTTTGGTATCGATTCCAATTATTGGTTTTCCACCGTTACCAGAAAAATTGGCCTGCTACAAAAGCTAGAAGATCTCTTAAACAGGGATCTGGCACAACTAGCTATAAAATTGGAAAAAGAGGCTCTATACACTCTTATTTTATATATCTGTTTATCGGCATTGAGTATTTTGGCTGCCGTTTTTTTTGCCATAAGAGTGACACGTAGTATTGCAGGCCCCATTGTTAAATTATCAGGTGCTCTGACTATGGTGGGAGAAGGCAACCTTGACCAAAGGATAGATATCTACGGGCAACACGAAATAAGCAAACTTGCAGATGGTTTTAATGGAATGATAGATAAACTCCAAATTTCAGATAGGGAGACAACAACCAACAACTGGTTATTGGAGGGAGCAAAAATTCTCAACGATGAAATACAGGGTGATCTTTCAATAACCGAACTTTCGCAAAAGGTGGTTAGCTTTTTGAGTGGTTATATAGAAGCAAATATTGGTGCTTTTTATTGTGTGAAAGATAATAAAATTTTTTTAGTTGGCAGTTATGCTTTTCATGCTCGTAAGGGTTTTAAAAATGAATTTTTATTTGGCGAAGGAATGGTTGGTCAGGCTGCTCTGGAAAAAAAGCCTTTTTTGTTAACCCATGTACCAGATGACTACATGGCAATAGGTTCTGGCATTGGTGATACTGCCCCAAACGTTATTTTAGTAACCCCACTGTTATGGAACAATGAGGTTATAGGTTTGCTGGAATTTGGCTCTACCAAAAATTTTTCCAACCTCCATGAACGTCTCATTGCCATGGTTTCTACCGCGATAGCAACAGCAATTCAGACAGCATTATCCCGTGATCAAACCTTGGAGCTTCTGGAAAAAACCCAGACTCAAGCAGAAGAGTTACAGGTACGTGAGGAGGAGTTGAGAGACAACAACACCCAGCTTGAAAGGCAAGCACTAGATTTACAAAAGAGCCAGACAGAACTTGAAGAGAGAAATGAGCAGTTGCAAGTTCAACAGGAGGAGTTGCGAGTTACTAATGTTGAGTTGGAGCAAAAAGCCCAGGATTTGGACCGTTCACGTAACCAGCTGGAGGATAAAAACCAAGATTTAGAAGATATCAAGATTGAGTTGGAGCGTAGAGCAGATGAGTTGGTTATCTCTGGTAAATATAAATCGGAATTTCTAGCAAATATGTCACATGAACTCCGCACTCCCCTCAACAGTATGCTGATTTTATCAAGTTTATTAGCAGACAATAAAGAGGGTAACTTAACCACCAAACAGATAGAGTTTTCTCGTACCATACATGATTCCGGCAGTGAGCTTTTGACACTGATAAATAATATTCTTGATCTTTCAAAAATAGAATCCGGTATGGTGGAAATTCATATAGAAACCATCCATCTTGATGATTTTATTGCAGGATTGCAGAGTAAATTTTCTCCCCTTGCTGCTGATGGAGAAATTATTTTTACAATAGACAAAAGCCAAGCCCCAGACAAACTGCGTAGTGATGGGCAAAAACTAGGTCAGATAGTTAAAAACTTCCTCTCTAATGCTATCAAGTTTACCAATCAAGGTAAGGTATCACTCCGTGTTGGCCCTGCTCCAAGGGACATCAAGTTTAATACACAAGGTTTGACCTTTGAAAATACTGTGGCATTTAGTGTTATAGATAGTGGTATTGGTATAGCTGACGATAAACTCAATACTATTTTTGAGGCATTTCAACAGGCAGATGGTTCTACAAGCCGTAAGTATGGCGGTACTGGGCTTGGGTTATCTATTTCCAAAGAGTTAAGCAGGTTATTGGGTGGTGAGATTGTTGTTACCAGTGAAGTTGGCAAAGGTAGTGAATTTACACTCTATATCCCCAAAGAGTTGGAAAACCAGCAAGCAAAAATGAGTGAAACACCAGCCCCAGAACCCAAACCTGAAAAAGCCAGCAAAGGTGTGGTTGATAAACTAAACGATAAAAACACAGTAAAACCAGCTTACACTGCCAAAAAGCCTGCTACATCTATAGTTGAAGATACAATAGATGTAAAAGTTGGTGATCGTTCTATTCTTATTATTGAAGATGACGGTAAATTTGCCAAAATTATCGCTGATGTTGCCCAGGAGCGTGGCTTTGCTGTTTTGGTGGCGGCAGATGGTGAAACCGGGCTGCATTATGCTGATTTATATCAACCTTCAGGAATTATATTAGATATAGGTTTGCCGGGGATAGATGGTTTGAAAGTGATGGAACATTTAAAAGATGATCCTAAAACCCGCCATATACCCATCCACTTTATCTCAGCCAACGATGGCTCAATGGATGCCATGCGTAAGGGTGCGGTGGGTTTTTTGACCAAACCAGTTAATATGGATTCCATCGAATCAGCCTTTAGTCGTATTGAGAGTATCATCGATAGATCTGTAAAACGTCTGTTGTTGGTAGAGGACGACCCCATACAGATAAAAAGTTTGCAAGAGTTGATAGGCAATGGCGATGTGGAGACGGTTGTAGCCAAAACCGGAGTTGAAGCTCAGTCTCTTATGAGTAAAGGTGACTATGATTGCATTGTGTTGGATATGAGTCTGCCGGACATGAGTGGAATTGAGTTACTGGAGAGCCTAAGAAACAATGAAGATGATTATTCAATACCCATAGTAGTTTATACTGGTAAGGATTTGGAGCCACAGGAGAGAATGGCACTGGATAGTTATGCCAATAGCATTATCATAAAAGATGCTAGATCACCGGAACGTCTGTTAGATGACACCGCCCTATTTTTACATCGTGTTGAGTCTGACCTGCCTCCTGCGCAACAGCGAACAATAAGAATGTTACATAATCCAGAACTGACATTTACCGGGCGTAAGGTTTTGTTGGTTGATGATGATATGCGTAACACCTTTTCACTTTCGGCAGCACTTCAAGAAAAAAAGATGGAGGTTTTAACGGCGGATAATGGTGTAAAGGCGCTTGAGGTTTTGGATGCCCAGCCTGATGTGGCTATTGTATTGATGGATATCATGATGCCGGAGATGGATGGTTATGAGGCCACAAGAAGAATAAGAGATCAGGGCCGTTTTGCCAACCTACCGATAATAGCTCTGACCGCCAAAGCCATGAAGGGAGATCGGGCTTTATGTATAGAGGCTGGCACAAACGACTATCTAACCAAACCTGTTAACACTGAAAAGCTGTTTTCCATGATGCGAGTATGGCTTTATCAATAAATGGGCTTTTTGTTGGGCTGATGAATATGGATCTTCTTTTTAAAGCTTTTGATTGATGTTTTACCAGTAGGTTAGAGATACAATTTATAACCAAAACCAAGTATTTGTGTTACACTTTGGTGTTAGTTCATGATATTTAGCGAAAAAATTGAACAGCGTAAGACCTTGGATGGTTAAGCAAAGGATATATCACGGTTTGGGGTGATTTTGTAAATGAAGCAACAACAAAAACCAATAAAGCTAATAGTTGTAGGTACATCACTTGGTGGTTTTAATGCTTTGAGAACTATACTAAGCCCACTACCAGCCGATTTTCCGATTCCTATCCTAGTGGTTCGCCACCATTCAGCACAATCGGACGATTATCTAATAAGGGTATTAAATCAGGAGTCTCAATTAAAGATACAATTTGCCGAAGATAGGGATATACCAGCTCCGGGCAACGTCTATATTGCCCCCCCGGATCGTCATCTTTTGGTGAGTAAAAGTGGCAAATTAAAACTTTCGGCAGATAAAGCGATAAATTTTTCTCGACCTGCGATAGATCCACTATTTAAATCAGCAGCAAAACTATATGGATCATCACTTTTGGCTGTAGTATTGACGGGAGCCAACAAAGATGGAGCCAAGGGGGTTGTGGAGATAAAGAAAAAAGGAGGCAAGGTAATGGTGCAAGACCCAGCCTTTGCCGAGGCTGATGCTATGCCAAAAGCAGCTTTAGAGGCAGTAGAGGCCGATTATGTAATCTGGCTAGATCAGATAGGCCCACAACTATGGACAATAACCAGGTCAAACAGCAACAAAAAACAATAAAATATTTTGTTAACTATTACAGGGGCTTGGGGACCATTATGATCCCCAACGAAAGATTGGAGGCAGAGCCTCCAAGATTATAGAAAGTAAAATCAAATAAAAAGTAAAGTGCAATAAACCCCTTCCAAGAAATAAGCAGAAATAAAAATCAAAAAAGCGAAAGCTGCTTATCCTCCTCAGGTGGCAAAATACACCCAGGCCCCTCATTACGGGTACTATTAACAAAAGAGCTAACAGCAGTAGCATACATATCATTTGCTTGATAAGGGATTAAAAGCCTGTTTATAGCTTCATAATCATGTTGGTCGCCATCCAACCAAAGGGCAAAATCGTCAGGTTTGATTATCAACGGCATGCGGTTGTGTATAGGACGCATAACATCATTAGGCTCGGTAGTTAACACAGTAAAAGTCTCAACCAAAGCTCCATCATCCCCCTCACCCTTCCAGCTTTCCCAAAGCCCCCCAAAAGCAAAAGGTCGCTCAAAAGCCATTCGGATGAAATAGGGCTGCTTACCCCCTCCTCCTCTTCCTCCTTTACGTTTCCACTCATAAAACCCATCGGTAGGAATCAAGCAACGGCGAGATTTAAATGCAGAGCGAAAAGAAGGCTTTTGAGCAGCAGTTTCCGCCCGTGCATTAATAAGCCGCCCCCCAATATCAGCAGATTCAGCCCAAGCAGGAACCAACCCCCACCCAAGCGAGGCAACCTCCAGACCATCACCCCCACCACCAACCCGACGAATAACCGAAACCACCTGAGAAGGAGCAATATTAAACCGAGGCAAAAACCCCAAAGGAATCCTAGCCCCAGCAGTCATAACAACCTCAGAAAACCCATTAAGCTGAGCAAACCGCCCACACATATTTAACTCCTTTGTTGATTATTATAGGTTGTTTGTGTATTGTATTTTGTATAGTTTTTATGTTATAAGTTAACCGATATATTATTTCGATGTAATAGTATATTTATGATTCTATGTGGATACAGTGTTCTCAACTGAAGAATATATCATTGTAATTATCTTTAATCTAACCAATGGAATCCGAGCTTGATTACTAACTTTTACACAAAGACTTATATGTGCTTAACAAAATATAATGGAGTAATGAATGAATATATTTAAATTAATTTTATGAAAAAATTTATTAAGAAAGAAAAATTCTTTTTCTATATTTGTTCTTCTATTTCATTAGCAGCCTTACTATGCAAAAGAAAAGAAGTAAAACAAAAATCTAGTATAATTCGAAAGCTAATAGAAACATTACTAATTCAAAATAGTTACTCTATTAAGTTTTCGAATTTAATTTATAATGGAGTTTTTATAGATTAATCAGATACATAACACATTCACTTAACTTTAAAAATACACCCAAACTTTAACTGCAATCATTAGTTATGTCAAATTTAACTTTTATGACGATCTATAATAGATTTAATTATAATTGATTGCATTATAACTCTGGATTTTTACAACCTAAACACTTTTAATTAAAATAACTGTTAGGATATTGTCTTTTGCATAATTTAAATATTATAAAAACTGAAAGCGGAGAAGGAATGAGTGAATGTTTAATCAAATTTTAGAGTTACTCTCCTTAAATTTTGGATTACTTGATTCGCTAGTTAAAATTGAGGTTGATCTGTCCCACCACAATTCAACTTTTATCAACTTACCGACACCTTCATTAATGCATGGAACCAAGGAACAACTGAGACAAACATTGATTCAGGATGAAAAATTTGCAACAACACTTAGGGAACGTTTATTGAGAGAAGTCCAAACCAATTTAAGTCGACTAAATCCACTCCTTAATACTGTAGATATTCCAGAATTACCTCCATTTGAGCTAGGAAAGTTACAAGAAATACAGACTCATGCAGACATTATCTCAAGAAAATTGGAAAAGAAAGCGGTATTGCACGATAAAAACTCTCCAAATAACTTACCACAATCTGGGAGACTGATCGAATACGATAATCACTTACGTATTCAACCATTTGCAATACCCCAAGTTATGGTCCAGATTGACAACTTACTTATCATTTGTTGTGACTCAAAATCTCCTTGGAACTGTGATATATGGTATAGTAATCATAAACCTACCTTTACCCTTGAGTGGACTGGGAAAAAGATAACTGCTAAATATCGTCAAGTATGGAATCAGGATCCAGTAACTATCAAAAATATGAAAAATAAGTATCGGATTATGACTACTCAAGAAGCTGGAGACTACTCTTTGAACATGATCCCATTTCGCCAAATCGAAGAGACAACTCTACCATATCTGGCCTACTCTATATCTTTACAACATCTAATAGTTTTAGACAGAAAGGCAGCTTTTAAGCGGGCTTTTCTGTTACGCTACGAACGCCCCGAAGAGATAATTGGTGAAGCTGTAATTATCATCCAGTAAATAAGAAATAATAAGGATTAATTTATCATGACAAACGACAATATCACTCTTCTAGATCTGGACGGTTCACCAGTAACTTTTTCATTTTGGGGCGAGCAAGGCAAAGAAGAACCTTTACGTCTTGGTGATGGCACTTTTGCTGCTGTTTTCCGAATCTATCGTGGGAATACTCCTTATGCAATCAAAATTCTTTATGAAAAACACTTACCTCAACTTGGGCATCAAGATGTTAGCCAAATTGAAGAAAACCAGCTTGCTAGCCATAAAAAGGGGAAAAAAAATGAAACCCTTAACAATCAAAAAATACCACCATATAAACAATTAACAGATTTCTACAAAAATTGCTCACAAAATGGTGATTGTGTTAGTCAAAGTGATTTTTTAAGGAATTTGGGTAGTTTGATACATGAAATTACCCATCCACCCCTAAGGAATTTTTTACAAGAGATTCTGCTCTATCCACAGATCCGGGATAGCTTTAACGAAAAGAACAAGAAAAGTGGGGATATCAGGGGCTTAGAGCATGGCATTTTCGGTATCGAGGCATTTTCTCTAGGGTTGGATAGTCAAGAAAATATTAGGTTTGTTAACTGGTGTAAAACGAAAGGCTATGCTCTCTCTGGAATTGCCTATGTGATGGAACTATTTCCAGAGACTCTTGAGGATGTCCTTACTTCTAGGCGAGACGATGGATACCGTAACTGGAGCAAATGCGGTTATGATTATTTGAAGGGGTTAGAGTCTAAAATACGACACTCCATCGTAGTGGATACTTTCAGCCGAGTTGTTGATTGTCTATTACCAATGCATGGAGAAGGAGTTTCCCATCGGGATATCAAACCTTCAAACGTGTTTCTAGGTATTCAGGGTAGAGATAATGAACAAGCTAATATTACCATGAAAATTGGTGATTATGGTTTTTGTAGTAGTAATTCTGGTCTACCACAAACTAGAGCTAGATATGAGATTTCTAATCCAAATTTTGCACCTATAGGCACCCGTCATTTCCGCTCTCCTGAACAACGAGACACCAATTATAGGTTTTATGCTAATGTAAAAATTATTAAAGGCAACTGCCTATCTGTTGAAAATCAAGATTCTAAATACAAATGGGTTCACCCGATTAGATCTGGTGACTTCCTAGTTTTTGAAAAAGATCTCAATACTCATGATCCACTACAAATAGACAGTGTGATATATGACAAAAATGGCAAGCCAATTTTTTATACCAAACCAGCAACAAAGCTACCTATCAACCAGGAAGTAAAAAATATTCAGGTTTTTGTTTACAAAAATATTGGTATCAATTCAGATATATTTTCATTGGGTTGCGTTTTTCTAGATTTGCTCACATGTGGGGAGCAATCAGGTGAGTTCATTTATGACTTGTTAGCCCCATATTTCCGTGAAGGAGTAAGAGGTGAGAAAATGAGTATAGTTTCTTTAGTTGATCGCTATCACCAAGAAACTACTACAGCTGTTCTGAAGACATTTGGAGAGTTATACGGCAAAATGGAAGTCAATGGAAAACCGATCCCATCAGATCTTATTGAAGTTGTTTTTCGTTGCTTCTTTCAACAAGACCCAGGTGCCTATTGCTATGACAACCTTCATAATCAACCAGATCCAGCCAAAGCCATACGAGCCTTAAGAAAAGATCTTAGCACCTTAAAGAAAAGCTATCAGAGTGGAGACCAGCAAGATATCCGGTTGGAAACCATGTTCTTTCGTCACAAGAAGGCTGAAGGACAATCAGGTGGTCAAATCAAAGATCTTCTCTCCCTTATTAAACATCAATGTTATGCTCTACCATCAGAAACCACCTCTAACGAGTATAAAGAATCTAGAAACCTTGGGGAGTTCGCCACTATTGGACTTATCAGAGAAATGTTAGATGGTAAAGCGGACAAAAGAGATCCTATAGCCAGGATAGGGCCTGAAGATCTTTATGTATCAGGTAAATATACTATCCCTGATATTTCCCGACTAATTAGCAGCGAGTTCCTATTACAAGGTTTGAAAGCTATAAAAGAGGCCAAACCATTGGAGAACCATACTCTTTCTCCTCTTGACCGCTTCAGCCATCCTTTTCTCTACTCTCCATACCATGATTTGAGATATCGATCCTTTGAAATCATTGAGGGTGGGGAAACAGCTATAATGGAGGTGATGTCAATCACACCAGTGAGATGTTTACCAGATATAGCTGTTGATGACTTTATTTCATTTCCAGGGGAGAAAAATCTCAAGGTACTTAATGCCATTGTTCTTGGAGTAGAAGGGCCTTTTATAACCATTAAATGTTTAAATGAGCAGTATTTCAACCAGGATGAGGAATCAGGTTTTGTTATTCCTCAGGAAAATGGGACTATTCTACATTATCACAACTTCCTAGACGGGAAAGCGGAACAATTCTGTTTGGCAGCCTGGATTTATGAGTTTTTTCAGGGATTCCCTACTAAATCCCCCTTACGTGATGCCTATTTGATTGTTACAGAGACTATACGTTTAGCCTATGAAAGTGGTCTTACCATACCTCAAGGTAAGCTAAAAATTCTGCCATGTGAAGTTGAAAATGAGAACCATCAAGTTGCTTTAACTTGGATTATTGCCAAAATGATCTATTGGAATGCAGATGAAAGCTATGCCACAATAAAAAGGGATGAAATCATGGTTCAGTGGAAAAAGCTGTTCCAGGAAGGAGAATTGCATAGTGATGGGAATAATCTTTCTACTCCTTTTCACAATTGGAAGTGGGCCTTCCAAATTGATTTTATTAATTACCTTAAACAGTTTAGTGACGATCCTAAGTATTTTAACCTCAAAAACCTTTCTGGATGGTCACAATATCTAGTTTTCAAAGAGAATGCAGAAAACAACAAAAGTATACAAGTTAATATTACACCTATTCAGATAGTATCCCACTTAATTATCGGTGATAAGCCATTTAAATTGTTCATGAAGGATGTGATCAAAAATAGTCCATCTGTAAATAAGGGGGTAGGGTTTCTAAGTAAATTCAAATTATGATTATTTATTCTATAAACCACAATTTTGATGAGTATTCTATGTTTCACCTGTATTATTGTATTGTTAAAGTATTAGATGTTGTATTATCCAGTGTAAGTTAAATTCAGAGTACTTGTCATTGGATTCATTAAACAAGGTGTTGGTATGTTATATACTTTTTGTATTTGAAAATTTAACCGTGCAATCATTTATAATTAGCTATTGCAACATGGTCTTTAAACAACAACATAAGGCCCATGAGATTGGAAACTGAAGAAAGGTGGCTGATTGCCTGTGTAAAAAAACCTCTGGACCATTTAATATAATATTAAAGAGCTAAACTATTTTGGTGTTCAATAAGGTATAGTCTGTATTGCGATTAAGAAACTAGCAATAAGTTAAATTAGCTGGAAAGCTGCTCTTTTTGTCCACCATATCCTCCTTCAATTTGGATTTGGGATGGTGAAGTTATTCTATGCTGTGAACCCTATAGTTCACTAACTGCTAAGTTAAAAGATTTTTTACGGGAGGCTAACTTGGCAAAACTCTACGATAACTACCCCACCTTCCCCAGCACCCTATCCCTTCTGTAGATATGTTCTGGTTTTGGGCCTGATAGTTTTATTAGTTTGTTTATTTGGTTGCTTGCTGCGTTGTAGTCTTTGGTTATGTGTTCTTCATATTTTGCTAGGGATAGTATTGCTTCTTGATCTTCTTTTTTTGCTAGGGTTGTCCATATCTCTTTGGCTTTTTGCCAGTTTTTTTGTCTTCTGTACTGTTTTGCTAGCTCTTTTAGGCCATCATCTTCTAGTTGGTTTTGGTGTTTTTCTAGTAGGGTGAAGGCTGTTTTTTGGTTGTTGTTTTTTTGGTAGGCTTTTGCGATATCTACTATGCTTGCCCCTACTTTTTCTGGGGTATTGTAGGTTAGGGCTAGGGCTGGGAGCATGGCGGCTAGGGATAGTATGTCTAGGCCGTTGTGTTTTACTACTGCTCTTAATTTTTCTGTCTGCCCATATCTTACCAAATTAAGCCACACCTCTGGAGCTTCTGATCCTGGTAGGTCGTTTTTGCGGTGGAAAGCCATTAGCTTTTTTTCTACGCTTTGCAAACGACAATCGGGCCAGACGTTGCGGAATGCTCTTCTTGCTGGGTGGAGTAGATCAAGATGGTTCAAGTTGGCTAGGGGATCACTCATCCCTGCTAGTCTGTATCTTGTTGATAGCAGTGGGCCATCAAAGCTTTTGCCGTTGAATGAAACCACTGTTTTTTTGTTTTCTATCTGTTTTGCTACAGCATTTAGCATTTTTTTTTCGGCAGCAAATGAAGTTATTAGATATAATACAACATGAAAACTGTCACCTTGAAAAAATCCCAAGCCCGTCAAAAAGGCTAAAGTACCTGTACCTCCGGCAAGTCCTGTTGTCTCTAGATCTAAAAAAACCGCTTGGCTGGCTTTAAAATTCAACTCTCCTCTGATTGGGGTCGGAAGTTCACCCACCAACCCGCCACCAAGCTCAAAACGGCCCTGTTTGTAGGTAGGTGGAAAAACTCTTTTTATCTCTATCAGCCCCTCCTCCAACACCTCACCATTTAAAAGTTCGGCGATTTGCCCATCACTGGGTTTGGTGGTTTTTTTTGTAGGTACTTGAAATGTTGATTTGGGTCTGGAGCGATGGAACCGTTCTGACAGGGTTGTTTTTGTTTCAGGAGTTGGCTCTACATGGTTGCTTTTAATGCCGCTCTGTTTACGCAACAGCTTTAATTTGTCGGCCAAGCCAGACATGGATCTACAACCCACCGTTTAGCAAGCTGAGGACTGTTAGAGCTGCTTTTTTTGGCGAGAAGCCCCTCTCTTCATCCGATGCCAAGATAGGACCAATACAGGCTGGGCAACCACTGTTACAGTCACAAATTTTAACCAAAGAGTAGGCCCGTTCCACCAATATTGCTTGGGAATCAAAAAAAGGTGCTGACAAACCTACACCCCCAGGATAGTTATCATATAGAAATACCGTGGGCCTGAATTTAATGCTTTCATCTTCTAAAACTGTTGACTCTCCCTCCAGATTACGAAGACTCCCCCTGCCATTTGGCCCCGTGGTGGCAAACCATTTTGCGTTGCCATCTCCCACTGCCCGACCAATATCTTGGGGTTCTGACATGCTGAATACCGCTGCGACAGTGTGCAGTGCATATGCAGCACCCAAAAAACCGTCCAGTGCCTGAGCACGATTGCTAAAGGCGTTTTCCAGCTCGTCTGGTTTGATAGACCACCATACCGATGTGGTGTGCATCTCTTGATCAGGTAGGTTGATTTTACCAAACCCCACATTTTCATGGGTGTGATAGCGTATTTTTTTATACCCAGCAACCCTACGAATAAGATGTACCTCTCCATGGGCGCACTCTGAGTTTGTTTTTTGTGCTTTGTCAAAGTCGTCCAGAATTTTCAGCCTGGTATAGTCAATGGCATCGGTATAATAATCTGCCATGGTTTTTTTTACAAACGCCTTACGTCCATCCCAATCCAACTTATCAACCTGATATTCAGCTGCTTGGATCATATATATAGCCCCTTCATACAATGTCATTGGGGCTGAGGAATAATCAACCTCGGCAATTACTTTTTTGCTATCGGCAGTGGTATCAATTACCACAAAGTTGCCTTCTGCTACTGAACGTAATGAAACACTGTTTGCCGGGTAGCTATCTGCCGTCCAGTGCCATTGGCTATCCTCGTGGTGTACCACCCCCTCCTCTTCTAACAGCTGCAAAATTTCTGTTAGGTTTTCATTGCCAAACTCGTCACTATCACAAAAAGGCAACTCAAACGCAGCGCACCGTACATGATCCACCAAAATTAAAAGTTGATCAGGGGATATCCGCGCACTTTCTGGCGATGCTCCAAGAAAAAATTCTGGATTGCGCACAATGAATTGATCGAGTGGAGTGCTTGATGCAACCAAAACCCCCAACGCTGGCCTGTTACGTCGTCCTGCCCGACCCAATCGTTGCCATGTTCCTGCAACCGTACCGGGATAGCCATTTAATATACAGACATCCAAAGAGCCAATATCAACCCCTAGCTCAAGAGCCGAGGTTGCTACAACACAATCCACCTGCCCCCCTCGTAATCTCTTTTCTGTATCCCGGCGATCAGTAGGTAGATAACCACCACGATATGATGAGACCCGTTTGGGTTTTCTTGGGTCTTTATCAAAGGTATCTTTTAAATATTTGGTAATAACCTCAACCATAATCCGGGACCTGGCAAAGACAATGCTTTTTAAACCCCTATCAACCGCCAACTTAGCTATTCTTGTGGATTGGGAACGAGAAGAGGCCCGTATTCCCAAATCTGGATTTACCTCAGGGGGATTCCATAAAAAAAGCCGTTTTTCTCCGTGGGGAGAGCCGTTTTTATCAATGGTAGTGACAGGAGAGCCGATAAGTTTTTCTGCCAACTCTCCAGGATTGGCGATGGTTGCCGAACAGAATATAAAAACCGGCTTAACCCCATAAAACTGACATATACGCCGTAAACGACGCAGTACATTAGCCATGTGAGAACCAAATACACCACGATAGATGTGTAGCTCATCGATAACAATATAATGGAGATTTTCAAAAAACTGCGCCCATTTGGTATGGTGAGGTAAAATACCCTGATGGAGCATATCAGGGTTGGATACAACTATATCTCCTCTAGTTCTTACTGCTTTTCTGGCATCTCCCGGTGTATCACCATCAAAGGTATAGGCCTTGACCCCCAACTCACCAGCTTTGTTAAGCTCTAATATCTCCGCCACTTGATCTTGAGAAAGTGCTTTGGTGGGAAAAAGATAGAGAGCTTTGGCGCGATCTTGTATAATTGCCTGTAAAACTGGCAGGTTGTAACATAGGGTTTTACCCGATGCTGTTGGGGTAACAACAACAGTATCCTGTTTTTGTTGAATGGATCTCCAGGCTGCCTCCTGATGGCTATATAGTCTGTCAATGGATCTAGATTTTAGAGCTTTGGCTATTTTTGCATCTAAATCTCCGGGAAAATCTCTATAATCACCCTCTTTTGCAGGCAGTAACAGATCACCAGTTATGCGTTTTTTATATTTGCTCTGAATATAGCGAACCAAACCTGGAACTGATCCCTTGGAGCTTTTTTCTTTTTCTATTTTCTGGTTTTGCTGACTCATATCCTGATAAAACCTTATATAACCAACCGCCAATCCATTTGTTTTTAAATATTTTCTTCTTTATCTTCAACAAAATAAGGTAGTGTCAGTTGCCGCCACCCTTTAGCCCCATCTCCTTGGGAGTTGGATACAGTCAACCCCAACAGACGTACACCTTGGGGAGGAATGTTTACTGGTGCAAACAGATAGTTGCCCCACTTGATTATCTCAGCAACATTTTGCACGCAATGATCGAGAGTTCTGCTCCGTGTTATCTGTCTGAAATTGGCAAATTTCACCTTTAGAGTGACCGTTGTACCACTAAACTGGCTTTTTTCAATACGTTGCATCACCCTGTTGGCAATTTCAGAAAGTTTAAGTTGCAACTCTTTTCTATCATGTAAATCAGTTAAAAAAGTATCTTCTGTTCCCACCGAATGCCGCTCACGGTTGGGATTAACATCTCTATCATCTTCATTTCGCACTATTGAATAATAAAAACTGCCAACCTTACCAAATTTTGCTATAAGGTTTTCTCGCTCCCACTGTAGAAGATCCGCCCCGGTTTTAATGCCAAGACGGTGCATTTTGCCAGCAGTTACCTTGCCAACACCAAAAAATTTTTCAATGGGGAGTTGTGCTATAAATGCGTCGGCCTGATCCGGGGCGATAAGGGTTAAGCCGTCTGGTTTATTTATGTCTGAAGCCACTTTAGCAAGAAATTTGTTTATAGATACCCCAGCAGATGCTGTAAGAGAGGTTCGCTCCTTGATTTTTGAGCGGATCTCTTCAGCTACAACAGAGGCAGATTTAATCCCTTTTTTATTATGGGTTACATCAAGAAAAGCCTCATCCAATGAGAGAGGTTCCACCAAATCTGTATATTGATGGAAAATTTCCCTTATCTGCTGGGAAACCTCTTTATAAACACCCATACGGGGTTGCGCAACTATAATGTCAGGACATCTTTGTAGAGCTTTTTTCATAGCCATGGCGGATCTTATGCCAAACTTCCGCGCTTCATAGCTAGCTGCTGCAACAACACTTCTGTCGCTCTTACCACCGACAACCAATGGGTTACCACGATATTCAGGAAAATCCCTCTGTTCAACCGATGCGTAAAAAGCATCCATATCTATATGAACAATTTTTCTATTGGCGATCATAGATATATTCCAAAAAGTTACTATCAAAAGTACTGTTCAAACAGCACCCCCAAAGCAACTGTGACATAGCAAACCCATTAATAAACAATTTAGTTTATAGTTAACCATCTCCATTCTGCCCACTAACAGCCATAACCTTACCGACAATTCGTAAATGATCGTCCGGTTCGACAAAGATTGGTTTATAGTTAACATTTGCCGCTCTAAGTTCCACCCTATCTTCTGCTATAAACAGCCTTTTAACTGTTGCTTCTTCGGCAATGATAGCAACAACAATATCCCCATTTTCAGCTATGGGTTGCTGGCGTACCACAAGAAAATCACCTTCATCAATACCTGCATCTATCATGCTGTCTCCCACAACCTCAAGAGCAAAACAGACACCTCTGGCATCAGCTGCCGGGACTGAAATTTCCCCAATTATATTTTCAACCGCCATAATCGGTACTCCCGCAGCCACCTTGCCGATTATGGGAATGGAAATTAATGGAGAAACCTTGTGTGGCCCTTTGAGTATTGTTATGGATCGTGACCTGCCTTTTGTCCGTTTGATATAGCCTTTTTTTTCCAGGCTGCGGATCTGCTCATGTGCACTTGCCCCAGAAATTCCAAGTATTGCTGCCAACTCCTGCACAGAAGGGGCAACCCCCTCTTTTGCAATAAAATTGCTGATAACCCCCAAGCTTTTTTCAAGGGTTGCAGACAGACCATCAACAGGCTTTCTTCCGGGTCGGTTTGTAGATTTATTTACCACCTTCATCTCACAAAAACAGAGCTGAATGATACATTAACGAAACCTAATATTTAAACCTGATAAATATCAGTGCTAATATAGTAACCTGTTTTACGAAAATGTTCTAGCTTTTATTAAACAAAAAAAATACTATTCAGCTCTTTTGTTTGCGTCTTAAGGATAAGTTGATGGAGATAGATACAGTTATTGCTGACTACCAAAAACAAAAACATGCAGAAGATATAAGAGAGTTGTTGGATATTTATGCTACCGATCCAATGGGTGGTGGAAAACCCCTTGTAAGTGAAGTTAAAAAAAATATTGTTACAGAGCTATCTAAAATCCCCCACGCATTTTCAATCCTTGCCTATAAAAATGATAAAGCCGTAGCTTTGGCTAACTGCTTTCAGGGTTTTTCCACCTTTAACTGCAAGCCCATTATCAATATTCATGATTTTATGATAATAAATAGCTGTAGAGGGCTAGGATTCAGTCAAAAACTATTGGAGAAAATTGAACATGTCGCAATAAAAAGGGGATGTTGCAAAATAACTCTTGAAGTACTAAGCAACAACAGTGCAGCAAAGGCTGCGTACATGAAGTTTGGCTTTAATAGTTACGAACTAAACCCCGACCATGGTAGTGCACTATTTTGGCAAAAACTGCTGGGGTGATATCCCTTATAAAACAGTAAAGAGGTTAAGATGAAAAATATTGGTATGATTGGCTTGGGTATAATGGGTGAACCCATGGCACGCAACTTGGTTAAAGCAGGTTTTAATCTTTCAGTTTGGAACCGGACAGCGAAAAAAGCCAAAGATCTATGCGATGAAGGGGCCTATCTATGTAAAGATGTTGAAAGTTTAGCCAAACGTGTTGATTCGGTTGTCATAATGGTATCAGGACCAGAAGATCTTTTGGAAATAGTCAATGCCTTATGCGCAACCTCTTTAAAAGATAAAACAATTATTAATGTTAGCACAGTCTCCCCAGAAGCATCTATCACCGCAAACAAGCTTATCAACCAAGTTGATGGCGAGTTCTTAGATGCGCCAGTATCTGGTTCCAAGGGTCCTGCTATAAACGCAAGCTTGGTTTTTCTGGTTGGTGGTCATAAAGAGGTTATGGAGAGATGCCGTGATGTATTTGAAGCCATGGGTAGCAAGCTTGTTCACTGCGGAGAGGTAGGCACAGGCTCCAAGATGAAATTGGCGATAAACCTTCTTCTTGCCAGTTTTATGCAAGGTTTGGCGGAAACTGTCCTATTTGCTCAAAAAATGGGTCTTACAGCTGAAAATCTAGTTAAAGTTGCTGCCAGTGGAGCCATGGCTGCACCCATGGTGAAATTAAAGGGGGATGCAATTGCCGCAAATGATTTTTCCCCCCACTTCCCACTACGCCATTTAAACAAAGATATCAGGTTGGTATTGCAAGAAGCAGCACAATGTAACGCCAATTTACCAGTTGGTTTACAGTTGGGAGATATTTTAAACAGTGCTGAAAACCAAGGGTTGGGAGATGAAGATATTTGCGCCCTTTACAAAACATTAAACAAATAGAAATACTGCAATCTATCTATTGCTAGCTTTATATTTTTGCCAAACCAAACGATAGATAGCAGCGTTTGAAAACAGTATAAACAGACCGATAGCTGTAAAACCCCAACCGGGAAACCCACTGGAAAACCACAACTCAGGGTAGATAAGGGGTAGAATGAATTGATCGACGAAGCTGGAAGGATAGCCTTGAGCAACTCCAATGTTACGCAAGCTATTCTCCAGGGTTGTTAGCGGACAAAACCAGAAACCAAGCCCTATGCCTGCCCCCCAAATAGCTGCTGGAAAATGTACCCAGGCCAATTTAGGCTGCCTTAAAACAAATAAACCCCCAAGAAATACAAACAGTACAAAAAAGCAGTGAAAAACTATGACAATATCTGCCATGATTCGGTAGATCATGATGGTTTTGCCATGTTAAAAGTAACGGTAGATCCTATCACCTTACCCCAAATATTTTTAAGGGAG
The DNA here is from genome assembly GCA_015232405.1 of Magnetococcales bacterium. Classification (GTDB taxonomy): domain Bacteria; phylum Pseudomonadota; class Magnetococcia; order Magnetococcales; family JADFYX01. Next base: position 27,965 of record JADFZS010000052.1, read on the forward strand.
ACTTATAAACATAAAAGCATATTTCTACAATATTTTTAACACTTTACTGCCCAAAATACAAATACTCTTTATATTTACAAACCACAACTCCAAACACTTCAAGCTCACCCTCAACTTCGATTATGGGATATCTTGGATTTGAGGGTCTCAAATATTTCTTATCACCAATGATAACAAGTTGTTTAAATGTGGTGTGTGACTCATCACCTAGTCTAGCAATAACAAAATGATTGTTTGTTGCGGCTAACTCAGAATCTACAACAATTATTTCACCTTCATAAAAATCAGGCTCCATGGAGTCATCAGGAACCCGTAGCCCATAATGTTGCCCTTTATTTCGTGGTAGAACAGGGAGCAACTCATCACACATGGTCATGATTTGATCATGATCATTCCAACTATTTAGAACATTGATTATCCCCAACGAAATCATTGGTATCTGTGCAAAAATTGGAGAGATATCACGACATGATTTAGTATTGAAAACACTGTTTACAGCAGAAAGCAACATCTCACCGCGTCCACTTTCCAGCCAAGCAGGTTGGACACCACAAACAATTGCGATGGTTACCAAACGACGAGAATATAAGGCTTTGCCATGTTCAAGGTTGTAAACAGTTGTCAAACTTATCCCAACCCTACGTGCTAACTCTCTTTGAGTTAGTTCAGCATTTTGACGTGCCTGTAAAATACGATCACTTAATTTTTTAGACATAGGACTAAAATCCTCTTTTTTAGATTAAGTGTCAACTCTGTTTTTGGCTTTTACTTAGTTTTTAGCTGTTGAAGGTTTGGTAAATATTTCAAACTCAAATGACAAGCTTGCTGTTTGTAAAGTAGCTAAAAACTGTTTGAAAAAATAATATTAGGAGAAGTCTCTTTAGAATTTACAGTTTATGGGTTTTGGCTATATATATATTATTATTCATCTAGCAGTTCACCCAACTATATCAGGATTGATAAAATCTGAGGCAAAGTGGTGATGGAGGAAAACTCAACCTTTATGTGTGAACCTGGAACAAACCAAAAGTCCAAATGATTGTTGGAAAAGGGTGAACAAATACAGCCATCAGCAAAGGAAAGTATACTATATAGCAATTAACTAAATATATATAAACATTAAGAACACAATTGCGGCCAACGTTAATATTGAAGTTGTAAAAATAAAGATTACAGAGTCCGTTTCCTCTTTTCTACAATGTGACCAGCAGTTGGGACACTTGCAGGATTTGCTCTCAAATGAAGAGTTGCATTCATTGCAAAAATATTTTGCCATAATAAAACCACTCAATAAAATCTTCATTTGATAATTAAAATGGAGTTGTTACAAGCGTTTCTCACAATGTTGCCATTTCAGTATTATCAAAATTTCTTCTATAAAAGCCCATGTACTCGACTTTTCTTTCCAAGGCTTCGATGACTGGAACTGCGAAGTTGACCTTTTCAAACTTTTGGGCACTGCCCAATCCTCCTGGACTAAAGACATTGATCTCCATTAGTTTGTCTCCAACTATATCCAAACCGACAAGAAACATGCCGTCCTGTACGAGTCGAGGACGGACGATTTCAGCAACATGGAGCATGACCTTGTCCACTTCTGCTTGGATTTTTTGACCGCCGGCATGGATGTTCGAGCGTATATCATCGCTTCCGCTAATTCGACGGAAAGCAGCAAATTTACCTTTGTATTTAAGTGGGTAGCCGTTGAGCATAAACAGACGAGTATCACCTTCGGCAGCTTTTGGTAGGTACTCTTGGGCAATGACATAACCATCCCGACTAATGGCTTCTACCATCTGGTTGAGATTGCGCATCTCATTTTGTCGTACCAAAAAGACTCCCTGCCCACCAGAGCCTTGTAGTGGCTTTAGAACAACGTTTCCACCAAGCTCTTTGGCAAAAGAGCGGATTTCGGCTTTATCTCTGGACACGAGAGTTTTGGGGCGAACTTCTTCAGGAAAACTTTCTAAATACATTTTATTTCTGGCCCGCCCCAGAGATCGGGGATCATTGAGTACAATGACACCATTTTGTGTAGCAACACGTCCAAACTGCATACCAGCAGATTGCGCCCATGAACGACCATCTCCCTCCTCTCCAGCAGGATCATTTCTCAACAATAAAATATCCAGCTCACTGATACAGATTCTTTCTTTACGAGCCTTTGGACCTTTCAGTTCATTTAAGAATGTTTTCAAGGAAGAATATTTGGTTTTGGAAATGCCCGTTACCTGAGCGTATACCTTTTCATCAGAAGCATAGGTAAAGTCAGCCGCTCCCACATACCAAACTTCATGTCCTCTATTAACCGCCGTCATAGCAATACGGGTTGTAGTATATTCTGCTTCCTCTGTACTGACCTTATTAATTACGATTCCTATTTTCATTGTTGGCCTCCTTTACATCCTTACATTATTCCACAAGGTCAATTATGTTTTTACATTGTTTAACTGGAAGCGTTTTTTCATCCGCTGTTGCTTTTATCAAATATCGAGGAATAATTATCGGATTGTGCAAAACAGCACGCCATTTTAACTCCTTGATTATCGACAGGTGCTCTAAGGCAATCTTTCCAATCCATAACGTCTCCAAATCTCCTCCCCCAGCTACATAATCCAACACCCTTTTGAACCCACGCAGATAAATTGCGTCTTTAGTAAGGCCGCCACCACGGTAAACACGCATGGCGATCAAAAACCCAACCCTTTGGGGAAAACCAAAATTACGTGTAAGAGTCCGAAATGTTTCAACAAAACTGGCTCCTTGAATTAAAGAGTCCACAGCGACTACTCTGGCAGCCAAGACCCTAAGTCGTTGACGGTTCAATCCACCAACCATATACTCCGCAAAAACTGCCAACCCTTCCTGCAACTCCTCATAGCCAGCCAAACCGTGGCCTAGTAACTTAAGTGGTTGCGAAAAGCCATTGAAATGCGTAGCCAGATGCACACCGATCTCATGGCTCAACAGTGCGTAAAGGCGTTTTGATGGTATTCTGGAATGCTGACCGATCAAAACATCTCCTCTACTGATCATTAGCCCTGGTGGTATATCTGCACAAACTTCGACACCAGCTTTGAAAGAGGGATATGCCTTTTGATAGTGTTGAATCTCCTTATTGATCTCCTCAATAATCTGCTTTTCCACCAGTATGGTTGATCTTCCTTTATCTCGAGTTCGCAAAGGAGTTCCAAAAAGGATTTCATCAGCCAATTTTCGCAAATATGGCTCTACTCCTCCAAAAATCTGTAAGGAGCCAGGGAGAAAGCGTTTAGTACCACAATCCCCCATTGATGTGATCATGCGATCCAATTCATCCTGTTTCTCACGAAAAATTTCTACCAAAACAGGATCTTCGACCTGTTCCAAGGGTGCCTGGTATAGTTTGCGTTTTAGTGATCCAGAATCAAAAGGCAGCGGTTTATAGTTGAATCGTGGCTCTTTTTCAAAACCACTGCGTTTAAAATGCAGCCAAGCATCATGGCTATTTACAGGAGTTACCTGAAGTAGATATTCAAAATTTTCACATACACCGGATAATCTGCGGTCCACTTCAAATACGCTTTTGGTAACTGATCTGGGACCAAGAGCCTGAAAGTGTGGAGGACGATGAACAGTCTGTCTGGTAAACTCAAAAACTCCACGACGTATCGCACGGCTCATCCCACGTCGTAGCCCTCTTAAGATGGTGGGGAAAATATCACATACTCCACCATCTACACCCCTATCACGAAAGAGTGGCCTGACCATCAATCCTATATACTGTACATCTATCGATTGAAAAGCTCGTTTGGTCCATATCGGGTTCAATCCAGGGGGGAAAAACCCTTTACTCCGGAACTCGACTGTTACTTCGGCTCTTTTTCTTTGCACTCGACAAGAACGTAAAGCTGATTCAAGTGTACGGACTGTTGATGTCAATATGGGTAGTTGTGGAGCGATAATCTTAAAACCTGGAGCTTGATTGCTAACAGGAGTTTCAAGGTCATTATCTATCCACTCTTCAGACCAAACTTCCAAAAGTAAAAAAGCTCCAAACTGCGGTTGCAATACATTGATAATTGAGCCTATTAAGCCTTGTAACTGTTTGTGCAGCCGCTTCTCTCCATTGGCAATCAGAAAAGATGATTCACCAGTAATCAATTTTTCCGTTCCGGAATCGGACAAGTCCGGTCGTTGACGATGAAGGCAGAGAAACGGCAATGCCCGGTCGATTTGTACAAGACCTCCACCGGGCAACACACTGCGGACTCTCTGCCCACATTGTAGAGTCTCAACCAGTCCTTCAGGTATCATGTTTCTAGCTTCCGAAAGTTCAAACTATTTCAAGCCATTGCTCAAAGATCATGGTTATCGCCATCTGTATTCACCCCCAGGCCCTCGCGGGCGGTCTTCTTCGTCGTCATAGACAAGTTCCAAATCTCCGGATCCCCAACAAGATTTGCATACCTCTTTTTTGGATCCGTCACAAACGGGGCAGTTATCATTCCCGTTGAAACCCGACCCAGAACAGTATTCACATGCCTCAACGCCGGTTCCTTCACAGTTATCACACACTATGATTTTCATTGAACTACTCCATGGAACAGGAAATTATTCAATTATTGCTTGTCACAGCAACTTTCGACTCTTCTACAGTTTGAGTTTCTTCACTTGGTTTTACTTGTTCAACGTTATCAACTTTGTTCTTCTTTTTGTTATTCTTTTTCTTCTTCTTTTTTGTAGGTATATCTTTTTCTTCCGGTTTTATTTGTTCATCCAAAGCAGGTTTCTCTTCGGATTCATTCTCCTTGACCTTATTCTTATTCTTTTTTTGCTTCTTCGACTCTTTGGCCATAATGGACTCCTAAATAATGATGGTTGTAAAATGAACTGATCTATTCTAATGGAGATAAAAGATCGACTTTTTTAAATGTTGCTACTCAATGGAACTACCTTCGGGTTGATGTATAAGATTGCTCATCACTTCTACTCTATTCATTTGGTCCGACTGATCTTCTGGCATGAAAAGGCTTCGATTATCCCAAAAATAAAAAGCTGATGAACTGACATGCATGATAGTGGCAATAATCAGATAAATCTCACCGTAGTAGTTTGGCAATGAAATATGCTCAGGTTTGGCAATAAATAGCAGAACCGAAAGCAATAGAAAGGTTCTTATGGCAAATGTATGTTTCTCATCCGGATCAAATAGAAATTTAAACCCGAAAAGGTAGACTGCAACCCCAACAATAACCCATGGTTGATAGGTGGCGGCGATATTCTGGATGACAAACCATCCGGCTAAAGGAACGGATACCAGATCTGCCTTGACTTTTGCCAGAATTGAGGCCGAAACAATCCTGTTTTTTGCAGCTGCATACTGTTTGACAAACCCAGCCAAAGAGGTTGCTAGAAAGTAAACAAAGAAAAACCACAACGGTACTAAGCCCGTATCTATAAGTATGAGACAAAGTGCAGAGTAGCTGATAACATCAACAACCGGATCCAGGTAGATACCCATAAGAGAGGAGAGATTGTATTTACGGGCAACCAAGCCATCCCATGCATCAGCAACAAAAATGGCAGCAAAACCAGCACAGATGATATAGCGTATCGTCAAGTCAGACGTAGCAAACCACAGAATGAATAGAATTACTGTTAATACCAAGCGACTCAGTGTGATCTGATTCGGGGTCAGAATTGGTTTGTTTTGTGTTTTCATTCTTTTAACTTCCATCAAAATAATACTTGTGAATTAAAATTCAGTGTCTCAACAACCTATTAACAAGCTTTGCAATAGACTTTTTTTCAAAGGGCTTATTTAAAGCTCCAAATGCACCATTACAGCGTGCTAGCTGTTTTAAGAATCCAATGGGTGCTATACTTGCCTGGTGTGAGGTAATAATGGTATTGTTCCTCAGATCATCAGGTATTCTTTCAAGAAATTTGAACCCTTCATGGCCTGGCAAATTAATATCCAGAAAAAGCAGGTCGAGTACCTCCGAGTCGATGATATCAAGACCTTTTCTACCATTGTTTGTTGAAAAGACACTGTGACCATCAATTTCCAAAAAGCTACGCAGGATGGTGCTCTGTGTTATGTCAGTATCCATGATCAATATTTTTGCCATGATGCTATATCTAAATGAGAGTCAATTTCTTTCTTTTGCTCCCCCCCTTCATTGAACCTAGAAACAGCAGTTGTCAGCACGCAACTGACGCAACCTATTGATTAATCTGGCATAACAGAGCAAAGTCTCATCACCAATAAGGCGACTTCAATTTGCTCTGTTACACCAGCTAAACCAATATGTTACGCCATGTACGCACCACCAACCGCCGTTTCTAGGTTGAACAATTGACGTTTAACTTCCTCAAGCTCTTCCAACAAACCTTGAATGGTTGATGAGAGAGCCATTCCCAATAGGTTGAGTTGGTTCAGATCAACTACGCCAGTCCACTCATCCATAAAAATTTTCTTCACTTCAATGGACAGTACGCAACCAGATCCAGGAAAGTTCCTATGTACCCATTCAGGAAGGTAACCACCTTGAAATTTAATATTCTCCCTTACATCTAAAGTCCGACCTTGATAATCAAATTCTTTCAGATCATTGATGAATCGATCTATTATCCTTTCCCATAGCCACCTGTTACCCATGGTCCCTGTCCCAATATTGATTTCAGGATTCTTGGTTGGGTCGTCAATTACAGAGTCTGGGCCACCTCTACGGTGATTGTATGTATGCAAATCCAGAACTATAAAATGGCTGTAGAGCCGTTGTTTCTCTTCTAGCAACTCAAACAGGCTTGCAAAAAAACGGTCGTGGTAAGAGAGCCTTGATTCAATCGTTTGGGGATCTTGATCTTTATTCCATACTTTCATACCCCATGCGTCTTCAGGAAGCAGATAGGCCGCTTTATCTCTAGGGCGATTCAGATCTACCCAGAATCGTGATAGGTTTACCACAACTTGGGTTGGGGCTATCTCTGTCCACCATTCTGTAAAAGGGTCTTCTTCCCGCATTCGATCCATCTGACTCAATGCCAGACCGTATTCTTGCGCAAAAGGTATGAAATTACCGTTATGGATAGCTGTAGCGATCACAGGTCCATCTCCTTTTTTGAAACACCAAGGTAGTGGTAAGTACCCGAAAAATTCATTTCCCATGAATCATCATCAGTATCAGTATCAGCATTACACTGACTCTGAAATTCCTTATTCATTAGTTATTATTGGAGCCAGTTTTTTTTAACGGTACGGTATTCTTGTATGTCGGATTGGGCACATTTACATCATCTAAGGAGTCTTCATCTGGGTAGTAGGATTCTTCAGTAATTATTTCATTATTTTGCCATTCTGGAATATCTTCACTCTCCTCCAGACTATTTGCCATAGTACTATCTTTGGTTTCCCTTAATGTTTCGATGCATTGATACACATAATCCTGCAACTCTTTCTTTGGCACTCCATCTTCTTTGGCCCACCTTCTACACTCTTGCTCGTTCGTGGCATCCAAGTCCGATTGTTCAGATTTTGCCAAAGCAGAAGATGACAAAATAAAGCTGGATAGCAGAATCAATACGGTTTTCTTAATCATTATTTTTCTCCAAATTTGTTATGCTGAGAATCAACCGTGGTCTCAGAGTTAGTTTGTATTATTTGAGAATCAGTTTTGTTTCCTATCTCTCCTTTAGTCTCTTTAAGGCATGAGATAATAAATTCCTTCATATCACTGGGAGAAATTCCGTCCTCTTCTGCCCATGTTCGGCAGTCAACTTCCGCTTTTGACATTAATTTCAATGACGGTTCGGCATAAAGATTTGTGGTTAGAAACATACTGATAACCATCATAAAATATGTTTTTTTCATCTTGGTTTTCTCCTGGGAGGATTTCAGATATACGTAGGAAAAAATGTTCCTGAATTGCGTAAATGTTTTCGCCACCTGAGATTTTTCGTAAATGGGGAAACACCAGTTAATAGAGAGTTCCGATTTGTTACCTTCTTTTTGACCAGGTTTTTTATCAACGATTTGAGAGCTGAACGTCTCCCAGAATCCAAGGCGTTCGTTTCTTGGTCGATTTCCAATGCCACCTGAGAGGCATCCAAGGCTTCTCGGTATTTTCCAAGCTTCAACAAAGCTTGTGACTTACCAAAAAGAGCCTGAGGGGCATTGTGGCTATGACGGGCAAGAATTCCGTCATACTGTTGAATGGCTCGTTCAAAGTTTCCTCCTTTTAAAGAAGATTTCGCCCGGTGCATGAGTAATTGAGACCTGTTTTTTTCAGCTGACATGCTGTTTTTTTCTGCTGAGATGTTTGTTGAGAGCGTTTCCGCCTTTTTTCGGTATATCCAACTGCCTTCTAACTGAAATGGCTGGAAATGAGCAAGTCCAAGAAAACCGGAATTGGCGTCCAACATCAGAACCCCATCTTCGGACAGTGTGTCATAAAGAGTCAGCAGCAGCCGATTTCTGGCTTCAGGGGTTAATTGGGGAAGTAGGTGACGACAAAAAACAATATCAAAAGGATGCTTTGTAATTGAACTCTCTTCCTCAACTATTGAAGACCATGTCAGTGTAACTTGATTGCGAATTGTCGAGTTAAGTTGATGTTGATCTGACGAGATAGGAGTAAAAAATTGCTGCCGAATTTCCTGTGAAACCATATCAATGGCTCCTGCCTGGAAAACTCCGCTCTTCCCCCTGTTAATGGAAGATTTGGAAAAACCGATACCTTGAATTTCCACAAGGGATGGAAAAATCCCCGCTTCATGAATAAGCAAAGCCAGTGAATAAGGCTCTTCACCCTGGATGCAGCCGATACTTAAAATACGCACGGGGCTTCCCGGCCTTTTAGCCAATAACGTTGGTAGCAGACGTAAAACAACCAAGTCAATTTGTGACCTGTCCTGAAAAAATTTTGAATGAGATGGAAGAAGGCTATCTATAAATGTCTGGCCAGAAATAGATCCATCAAGTAAGGATTGTTTATATTTCTCAGGAGAGAGTTTTTCCCGGATTGAGAGATGATTGATAATCATTTCCATCATCTCCATGCGATTGGGAGTCATCTTGAAACCAGTCATATTGACGAACCAGTCGACTATACGGCTATTCTCCTCCTTAACCGAAGCTGATGATTCTTTATTATTGAGTCGGAAATTATCCATCACCTGTTTCCATTGACTTGCCGATAGTGCAAACTGCCGCTATAAACGTCTTAGTACAGACGTTTCTCAGCGTCTTTAGTACTAATACACAAGAAAAGCTTCTGGAGTTTTTCCAACTTGTTGCTGGATTGTTTCAAACAAAGAAAAATGGGCTGGAAATGAAGAAAAAGCAGAGACTGCTGATAGTTGAAGATGATTTAACCTTGCGAGAGGTGATTGCCGCCTATCTTGAAGAGGCTGGTTTCCACATCATTCTTGCAGAAGATGCCAAAGGGTTCCACAGACACTTCACCCAAGGCCGAATCGATCTGGTGTTGCTTGATCTGGAGCCAACCGGATTAAAGGCGGTAACCTAGATGATAGATCAAAATGGGAGACCTTCACTGTTGAAAGTACAAA
>JADFZS010000053.1 GCA_015232405.1 Magnetococcales bacterium
GGCAAAGAAACCATTTTGCATTGAATGCCCTCTAATGTCTACTTGCTTGACACAAAATAATAGATTTTAGCTATTTTGGAAGCTATTGAAAATATTGCCAAGATAATAAATTTTACATAACTGTCATCACAATAATGTAAGGGAGGAGATCAATATGATTGTTGGAGTACCCAAAGAGGTGAAAAACTGTGAGTATCGTGTCTCCGTAACTCCTGGAGGAGTGGAGACTCTAAGGGCAAATGGGCATCAAGTTTTGCTGGAATTTGGAGCCGGGGTAGGGAGCGGTTTTTCTGATGATGATTATCAAAAAGCCGGGGCAGAAATAATCTCACAACCCGAGACCATTTTTCATAAAGCTGAGATGATAGTAAAGGTAAAAGAGCCACAACCCCATGAAATCATGCAACTGCAAACTGGACAGATTCTATTTACCTTTTTCCACTTTGCCGCCAGTAAAGAGCTTACTTTGGCTGTTCAAAATTCAGGTTGTGTGGCAATCGCTTATGAGACAGTTACCTTGCCAGATGGAAGGTTGCCACTGTTGACTCCCATGAGTGAAGTGGCTGGACGTTTAGCAGTGCAGCAGGGGGCAAAATATATGGAAAAAACAAATGGTGGTCAGGGTATATTAATGGGCGGTGTTCCTGGTGTTGCACCTGCCAATGTTGTGGTGCTTGGTGGTGGGGTTGTGGGAACCCACGCTGCAATTATTGCTGCTGGTATGGGGGCCAATGTCACAGTTGTTGATATTTCTTTGGAGCGACTGCGTTATCTAAGCGAAACCATGCCTGCCAATGTCACAACTGTAATGTCAAATCCGTTTAATATAAAAAAACTGTTACCCAGTGCTGATCTGGTGGTAAGTGGAGTTTTGGTTCCCGGCTCCCAAGCTCCATGTTTGGTAACTAGAGATATGGTTGGTGAAATGAAAAATGGTTCTGTTATTGTTGATGTAGCTATTGATCAAGGTGGCTCCATGGCAACATCAAGACCCACAACCCATGAAGATCCTGTCTATGTGGTTGATGGAGTGCTCCATTATTGTGTAACCAACATGCCAGGTATTGTGCCTGTTACCTCCACCCAGGCTTTAACAAATGCCACTTTTCCCTATGTACTAAAACTTGCCAACAATGGCTATAAACAGGCAGTTAAAAATGATGCTGCTCTTTTAGCTGGTGCAAATATAATTTGTGGAAAAATTGTCAGTGAAACTCTGGCAGAATTTGTTGCGTAGTATTGTTAGATAATAATGTCAATAATCAGCCCTGAAAGTTGTGGGGTAGTTTGAAACCAGGTGATATTTTTTGTCTTGAGTGGTGGTAATAACATGTTGCGAAGGTGGGTAGCCATCAAATATTTTTCTTCACTTTTTGGTGTTCTGATTCCATGCTTTCTCTCTTGTAATCTATCTTCATCCAAGGCTGTGGAAATCTCAACCTGTTTTAATGATGTAATACCTCCTGCTGCAATTGTTTTATTGTTATCTGTTTGAATTGCAAAAGTTTTATCTTTTTTTGCCGCCGCTCGTTGTAGTCCGGTCAGCAATCCAAAAGCGGCTATGGTTTGTAAATAATTTATCATGACCCTGCCTTTTTAAGAGTATTTTTAAAAAACCTCCTTTTAGCTTTTTTTTCTTTAGCAATATTTTTTCCCTTTATACTTTTTGACAATAATTATTTTGCTTAAGTTTCCAAAAAGTTGGCATAAGTTGAGCATGGGTAGTTTTTTTGCTTCATTATGATAATAAACAAATTATTAATGAACATTGTGGCAACTTTATTGTCTAAAAAGTACAAGGAGCATGATGACGAGTGCCGCAGGAGTTCGTCCCCTAAGTGACGTACCTGAGATTATATCAGGATCATTGCCGTACACTGTCGCCAGAGTGCTCCTTCTTAATCATCTAGTAAAAATATATAACGTTTTGTCGGTTGATTTTTTCTTTGAATTTTAAAGAGGAGGGAAACGGTTATGGTCAGGGCGTATGTTGTTTTTACTGGTACAGGTCCAATTCTTTTAGTGACAAAGTTGGATACGGGAATGCAGGGTGAAGATGCAACGCAGCACCTGGCAAATAAAGGCATAAAAAAGTTTATCGCTTATGAGGTATCCCAAGAAAAGGCTGAAGAGCATTATGGAATGCGATTTACAGCAGCGGTAAACAGGTTGGCTTCTGATAAGGATTTAAGGGTGGTTGATGTTGATGGTCACACTGTTTTTGCGCGTTTTTCATTTGCTGAGATGGGAGAGCCTGTTTATGTGGAGTGATTGATTGTGTATATAAATTTCGTAGTCGGCACAACAGTTATAGATTACCGGATGGTGACAAGAGAAATGGGCCATATAAGGAGACAAAATTTTTTGTAAAGTCTTTTTGTTTGGCCCATTTTTTTGTTCTGTAATGTAAAAAATGCAAACCAAAAGGAGGGTTAGCCATGAACATTGCAATTACAATTGAAGATGGTGAAATGATCTCATCTCCTGTGGAGACCTGCCACAATTATATGGTCTATGAAATTGTCGATGGTGAGATTCACAATAGACATAAATTGACTCTGCTAGATATGGAGACTCTAGGACAGTTTGATCTGAAACATGAAGACCATCCACTAGATGGTGTAAGGGTAATTATCTCCGCTGGTATGAAGCGGTCCATGGAGCAAAAATTAATGGAGATTGGTATTACAGGAATTGTAACTGGAGAGACTGATCCTGAAGTGGCTGTCTTGCACTTTTTAGATGGTGAACTACCAGTTGAATCTGCTGGAAACCACAAAAAACATCACTATAAAATGCTAAAGCAGAAAAAAGATTATGTTCCCATGGCAGGTGTTAGACATGTAGCTGATTTAAAATAGTGGCAGACCCATGAGCTATAATATTTTAAAGCCCGACCATCAATATATCTTGCAATCTATAAACAATATCAAGGTTGCTGATGATCTGCTAAATGCTGTTTTTGCCTTGAATCTAGGTTGAATAGTGAGGAGAAAAAGCAGCTTATCAAGGTGCAAGATATGTTGAACAAGGCTGGCAATGTTTGTTTAGTTGCAATTAGTTTTTGTTGCAACAGTCGCCTCATGGCTTTTTTTTTGCCATTTATCTCCTCATTTAATCCGGTTTATCAAGCAAAAATATAAAATATAAGAGCAAGCCTACTCGCCCCTAATGGTTATAATGTGCTAAAAGGATATAGAGATGTGTTTGGGGGTGGCTAAATGCCACATTTAAATATCATCTTGGGATGTGTTGGTAATAGATACTGTTTAAAATATCAAAACCTTGAAAATAAAATAGTCAAAAAATGGGGCAAGCTATGGTGCAGGGTTTGTTTGGGATATCTGTATTGACTCTATTAGCTTTTGCAATGAGTGAAAATAAAAAGCTCGTAAATTGGCGGTCTATTTCTATCGCCATTGTTTTACAGTTTGTTCTTGCTTATCTGTTGTTGAAATTCTCCCTATTCAAAGAGCTTTTTCTACTTTTAAACAGTATGGTCCTCTCCTTACAAGAGGCGAGTAAAGCTGGTACAAGTATGGTATTTGGTTATTTAGGTGGTGGGACTCTTCCCTTTGTTGAGACTTTTCCCGGTGCTAGCTTTCTCTTTGCTTTTCAGGCACTGCCACTCATCTTGCTCATGAGTGCTTTATCTGCTCTGCTCTATTATTGGAAAATATTGCCAGTTGTCGTACGTTGGTTCTCTGTTTTACTACAAAAAAGTATCGGAATTGGGGGCGCATTGGGCTTTGGTGTTGCCATGAATATATTTGTGGGTATGATTGAAGCCCCTGTCACCATTCGCCCCTATTTAAACAATATGACCCGTAGCGAGATGTTTGCTGTTATGACCTGCGGCATGGCAACAATTGCTGGTACTGTCATGGTTCTTTACGCTGCAATTTTAGGTCCGGTTTTTCCCGATGCACTGGGCCATCTTCTCACGGCCTCTATAATCAGTGCTCCTGCTGCTTTGGCACTATCGCTGTTGATGATACCAGAAGATAAAGGCGGTCAAACTGCTGGTGAAAGTCTGCCACCATCATCAGCAACTGGGACAATGGATGCCATCCATAAAGGTACCTCAGATGGTGTTCAGCTTTTAATCCAGGTTATGGCTATGATGGTGGTATTGATAGCTCTGGTGGAGTTGGTAAACCAAATTCTGTCTCTACTACCAACATTTAATGGCTCGGCTTTTACCCTGCAAAGGGTGTTGGGTTGGATAATGGCTCCCATTGTCTGGCTTATTGGGGTTCCATGGTCTGAAGCCCATATTGCAGGCAGCCTTATGGGAACAAAAACCATATTAAACGAGTTTATTGCCTATTTGGATCTGGTTAAAATACCTGGAAGTGAGCTTAGTGATAAAAGCCGCTTGATCATGATCTACGCTATGTGTGGTTTTGCCAATTTGGGAAGTCTCGGTATAATGATTGGTGGTATAGGGGGAATAGTGCCAGAACGCCGAAGAGAGATCATGGAGTTGGGGCCGCGCTCAATAGTTGCTGGCACTCTGGCTACCTGTATGACAGGCGCAGTTGTGGGCATTGTATCTGGCTAAACGAATAAGATACAACAAATTAGGTGCAAAGACAGTTATGACCAACCATCTTTTCTGCGAGGTTTGCGCTCATTCTCCTCTTCATCATAAGATGGTTCCAAATCTCCAGATCCCCAGCAGGTGTTACAAGATTCAACCTTGTCTCCAGCACAGTTTGGGCAGTTAGTCTCATCTACTAGGCCGGATCCATTGCAATGCATACAAGTCACTTCACCTGTTCCGTTGCAGTCATCACACACCAAAACTTTCATGCATCTTACTCCACTCAATTGATGTTGTTTTGTTACTTAAAAAATTATTGGAACCTAAATAAAAACTAAATCTATTAATAATGTAGATCCAGCTTGATAAAAATACAACAATCTAAATGTAAAACGATTTTATTATATTATTAAGTTTAATGTCAAAAACGTTTTAACACCTCTTTACCGACAATTTGGGCAACTGCCCTGCTGCCTTCAACGGTAAAGTGGCAGTAGTCTATGTAAAGTTCAAAGTCAGATTTTAAATGGCTAATCTCTTTATTGATATCCAAAAATCTATATCCACTTTTCTCCACTTTTTTGCGGCTCGCTTCTGAGAGGTGTTCATCAAAAAAATATTTACTCATAAGAACAAATTTATCAATAACATCGGGGGTAAGGTTGGGGCCTACTCCAAACACCTCATTTCGCATGCGGTTTTCAATTTTAGACAGCTCTTTATTGACCTGTCGATAGAGCATTGGCTGTATGGCAAATATAAAATCAACCTTATCAGAGTGTAAAACCGCCATATATTGGTCTAAAATCTGTAAAAACCGCTGGGATGTGGCTATAAAAGAGTCTTCAACCTTTTTATATTCGCCAAAAGAGTATTTTTTCTGCTCCATATCATCTTTTAACAGATATTTCTCTTTTAATTTTTCACCAACCATATCACGGAGATATTTTTTATATATTATGTTGAGCAAAGTCATGAAATTTGGTTGGTATGAACGGACCCCATCTAATAAATTAAGATAGTTAGGAATCCTGCCCTCCATCTCTGCATATGGCCTGCCGGACATTATTCCATAATGCAGGTCGTTATAACCGTCTAAGTTGATGATTATATCAGGGGAGAAACGGGATATTGTCTCCAGATAATAGAGCATAGATTGGTGGAGCATACGATCTGTGGCTGCAGCGTTTATAACTTCAAATCTTAAATCAGGACGCTTGGTTTGTAAATATCGCTGCAACTGACCAGCAATACCCAAAGAGTAAGATAAGTTACCAAGGTGGTAGGGGTGAACGGTGGCAAAAGGTGGAAACTGCCCAACGCCAAAAACAGCCGAGCCACCCATAACAAATATGCGGATAACACCATCTTGTTTCTGCTCGTATATGGGGTGGTCGGAGATAAAACCAAATCCATCTACAAATGATGGTGGATCGTTGGGGTGCTCTTTGACCTCATTCCAGAGGGGAGCACCTGGGGTATTTTTAAATACATGGTAGCCAGAGAGAATCTGGTTATATTCATATTTTTTCGGGTCAACACCTTTAAAATACAAGAAGATAACAGAGAACAGCTCTATAACAACCAGTAGTACAACGGTGGAGAAGGCAAAGAGACCAAAGTTCTTGAAGAACCTCTCAATTTTAATAGACTCTGTCATAAATCAAACCAGATGAACATTACAAATGACTCTATTATCTGTTGGCATAATCTGATTATCTTTTTACAACGATTAAAACCATTTTTTCAACTGATTATTTCATTAAACGGTAATTTTATGCAATATATCTAGTCTGTTATGTTGCTAAACACTAAAAAAACAGGTGGGATATATCCATATTGATGGCTAGAAAAACAAAAAGCCCCTTATGGCAAAAGGGGCTTTTTGTTTGTTAGGCTCTGACCATCCTGCTTTTAAATAAAATCAAAATGGTCAAATTTGCCTATCTACTGATTTACTAAAAAGTTGCGAATCAACAGCATCGTGGAATGCTTTTCGTATTTTTTGCGTATGTACGAATATTCTAGTTGACCTGCACCTGGATTGAGCGGGGTTTGGCCTCCTCCAGTTTTGGTAGTGCTACCTCCAAAACACCACTGTTATAGGTGGCAGTGATATTTTTTACTTCAGTAGAGTTGTTTAGCTGAAAAGTACGGCTAAAGCGACCATATGCTCTCTCAACACGGTGGTATTTGTCTTGGTGCTCTTTATCAGCAAATTTACGTTCACCGGATATGGTCAAAAGATTGTTATCAACATTGATGTTGATATCCTTCTGCTCCATACCGGGTACATCAGCTTTGATGACAATCTGGTTTTCATCTTCACGAATATCTACATTTACCGGCAGTTCTGCCATTTGATCGGAAGAACAGTTGTGTAAATCCCGTTCAAAAAGGCGGTTGATCTCCCCTTGAATTGTGCGAAAATTGCGAAAAGGATCGTATGTAATAACTCTAGACATTGTATTTCTCCTAAAAAGTATTTTTATTGAAAATCTGTTGTTGTGATCTGTTAAGTTTACGACCACGTTGCTGACTAGATAGGGACATGGTTTTTGATTACAAGGGGGGTATATGATTATTTTTGAAATTTTATGTTTGAATTTCAATTTGCAGTGGTAAAGAAGATTGATTTTGCATGGAATTTGCAACCAAAATACAAAATAAATTTAAAAAAAATGTTACGGTTCTAAAAAAAGTGAAAAAATATTTCATCTCTGCCCTTGAAACTTAATATAGCCGTTGCCATCTATAGTAGTAAGCAGGACGCAACTGCCTGTTTTATGAAAGTAAACTACTATATAAAGAAAAAGTTGATTTTGGAGATCTTTAAATGTCAGAAAGTTATTTAACAACTTATGAATCTGCTAATTCATCACTATCCACAGGTGATTCAGGATTTCAAAAGTTTCTTAAAGAGGCTTATCAAGCTCCAATGCTCAGTCAGGCCCAAGAGTATGAGTATGCAACAAGGTTGCGTGAGAAAAATGACCTTGAAGCAGCCCATCTTTTGATCAACTCCTATCTGCGTTATGTGGTAAAGGTTGCCAGAGAGTATCGCAACTACAATTTGAGTCTTTCGGATATGGTTCAAGAGGGTACGTTGGGCTTGATGCAAGCGGTAAAAAAATTTGATCCCACAAGGGGTAACCGTTTGGCTAGTTATGCCATTTGGTGGATCAGGGCTGCTATCCATGACTATATTCTACGCTCCTGGCGTATGGTTAAAATTGCTACTACCCAGCTAAAAAGGCAGCTGTTTTTTAAACTGCGCCAAGCAAAAGAGTCATCTGCACTGCTAACAGTGGTTGAGGCTGAGGAGCTATCAAAAAAATTTGCTACCGATACCCAGACCATCCTTGAAGTTGATAGCCGTATGAGTGGATCGGATACCTCTTTAAACCAACCTCTGCTGGATGGTAGTGGTGAGATGATCAACCTGATTGAAGATCAAAGACCAAACCAAGAGGCTTCGGTTATTGCAAATGATCAAAAGGATAAAATACATGGGTTTCTCAAACGGGGAATTGAGCAGTTGAACCCTCGTGAGCAGTTGATTATTTCTAGTAGATTTTTGCAAAGCCAGAGTGAAACCTTGGAGACTCTTTCTGCTAAACTGTCCATAAGCAGGGAGCGGGTACGGCAGATTGAAGGGGCAGCTCTTAAAAAACTAAAAAAATTCTTTCAAGATATACCAGGTGGTCATGATCTGGTTTTGGAAATGTAAAAGATACCCTTAACCATAAAGGTATTATCAATTAGGTTTGCCACAAAATAATTGTGACAAACCTCTACCCTGTTTCCTCTCTTATGGTAGACATCAGGTGGAGATATCCAAGCCAAGTGGGTGGGATTTTCGTTCCACTCCCCCATTTGGGTAACGGCTAAATAGCTCTGATACTTTATGCTCTATCGCTTCTTTGGAAGCATCGCCACTAAACCCTGGTCCATCATCATCATCTAGCACCGGGGAGCTGCTCTGGGGCGGAGTATCAAATTTTGCACTGTTGTACTTATCTACCACACCATTGAGGTGAGGTACATAGTTATTGGTTTGAATTGAGTTTAACATTTTTCCCATCCTCTTCTATTAAGTGTAGATATTTAGGCTTTGTTATCAAGCCTCCTTTAAGATATTTATCGGATGATTCATAATTGAGCAAAAGTAAAAAAGTGAAATTTACGATTATTTAATGAAAACCATCGGTGGGATAAATAATATGGTTTTTAACAAAGATATTTTAATGCTACAATCAAGAAGGTTTATTGGTTAAACCTAGAAACAGCAGTTGTCAGCACGCACCGCCAACCGCCGTTTCTAGGTTAAAGGAAGATTAAAGGGGAGTTTTTGATGGAGGAAAAACCAAGTTATTATTATAAACAATCGGCAGTTATACCATTTCGCAGAAATGGAGATGATCTACAAATATTAATGATCACATCCCGCAAGAAAAAACGTTGGATCATCCCCAAAGGGATTGTTGAACCACATCTTTCGGCCCCAGATTCTGCGGCTAAAGAGGCACTGGAGGAGGGGGGGATTAAAGGCAATACCCACCCTAAAGCAATAGGTAATTATAGCTATGTAAAGTGGGGTGGAATCTGTAAGGCAGAGGTCTATGTCATGGAGGTTACCCAGGTATTGGAGCAGTGGGAAGAGGATTTCCGTGATAGAATTTGGTTGGGACTTCCCCAAGCCATAGAACGAATAAGAGAAGAAGAGCTAAAGGAGATCTGTGACAAACTGCCAAAATTTCTGCAAGAGCATGGTATTTGAAAATAAATAGCAACTATATAAATCTGCCGTGTGAAAAATATTTATGGGATAACGCAGCGACTTCATTGGAGAAAACCAGGCCCATATGGTTGTTGTTTACTTCGATGTGTTGAGCATTGGCAATTTTTGTCTCTGCAACAGCTACAGTACCATCGTTTGGTAGGGGGGGAGCAAAGAGTAGCCGTGAAATTCCCACAGCATTGTTTCCGGCAATAATGCCAACCTCAATATTGTCAGGCAGGGTTTTAGGGCCACCGTTCAAAAGAGCATTATCCATTGATCCACCAAGTATAGTTGGCCCAAGCCATGGAATTTCAGCTATTTTTCTGGCTGTGTGAGATCCCAGAAAAGGTGTGCCTACAGCTACCATGCGCAGGTTGTTGATATCGGTGTGTCGATGCAAAGTGTGGAGAGCCAGCACCCCACCAAGGCTATGACAAAAAAGATAATATGGTTTCTCTATATTATTGAGAAAGTTAGCAAAATTATCAATATTTTGGGTTAGTTCAACTTTTACCGTTGGATAACGGAAAAACTCCACCCCATAGCCAAACTTTTTAAACTTTTTAGCCATCCAGCCAAGTTCCAGACCTGTCATCCATAGACCATGCACCATGACAACTGTTTTGTTAATAGAGCTGTTCATCAGATATACTTGCAAGGGTGTTTATCATCTTCTCTCTTTTTGCTGGCTCTGCTTTGGCAATTTTATCCACGGTTTTGTGGAATTTTGCCATATCTCTACCAACTTTTATAAAAATATCCATAAATTGCCCAACAAGGCGACCGTAGGTGTTTGCTGAGTTGAGCTTGGCATTGTTTAAATCTCTAGAAAACCAACCTTTGGGCCACATATTGCCATACTTTTGTATGCCATCTGCTATTATCTGATCTTTTTGCTTCTGTTTCTGGCTTTGGTTCAAACTAGATCCATAGAGAGTTTCCATCTGCTTGGTCATGGTCTGGACATTTTTGATAAACTCTTGTTTTTCATCTAGTTGCCGTTTTATTTTTTGCAAATCCTGGCTGTTGCCATGTTTCTTGTACCATAAAAGTAAACCAATTTGACTCACCGCCACAGCATATGACTCATTAAATGTTGGGTCGTCTGCTACATATAGCTTTTGATGGGCCAGTTCATGAAATATCAAAGCAATTAATTTTTCATCTGCAAAATGGATAAATGTGTTTAATAACGGATCATCAAACCAGCCCAGTGTTGAATATGCAGGAGAGCCGTCTACAAAAACATCAAAACCCTGTATTTCTAGTTTTTCTCCATATTTATGGGCATCAGCTTTGCTAAAATAACCCAGATATTCCAGACAACCAGTAACGGGAAAGCACCATTTTTTAGGAGTTAAGGCAAATGGTTGAGCAGCAAACACAACCCAGGTGGCTTTGTGCCGCTTAAGATCGGCGTATGTGGTATAACTGCCCTTGGTGGGTAAATGTAGGGTTTTTGCTGCAAATTCACGATATTGTGCTGTTTTTTCAAGCTGTTTTTTTAACTTTATCGGTGTTTTTTCGTCTTTTATCAACTGTTGAATGGAAACTCTTCTGTTTAATAGGTCTAAATGGCCATTTATGGTTTGATAATAGTATGATGGGCCGAGGCAACCAGATAAAATTGGCAGTAAAAACATATATACTCTGTTGACCATTCTGATCTCTCCTTAGAGAAACTACTAACCTGTACAAACATAGCAAACAGTCCATATTATGTTGCTAAAACAGCATGTATACTCACTTATTCTATAACAGAAGCAGATTTTTCAACATCAAAACTGTAACTGTTGTAGAATGGTGTCGCTGAGATATGGTTATTTGTAGTTTTTTTATATGGGTCTGAGTGGTATAAAATTTTGAAAATATTGTATAAATACCTAATTAAACCTAAATGAACACTAGATTAACCTCATTGTTGGCAGTGAAATTATGTCATTGATAGTTGATGAATTTCAATTTTATGAAGAAAAGGGCGAAAAATCAAATTTAGCCGCTTCTGTGCAACAGTCATGGAAAATTTTAGTTGTTGATGATGATAGAGATATCCACAAACTAACTGCCATGGTTCTAAGGGATATGGTTTTTGAAGACTCCCCCTTGGAGATGCTATCGGCATTTTCTGGTAAAGAGAGCATCGAGATTATGCGCTCCAACCCTGATATTGCGGTATTGCTGTTAGATGTAGTGATGGAGACAGATTACGCTGGCCTTGATGTTGTGCGCTATGTTAGAGAGGAGCTGAAAAATATCTACGTGCGAATTATTTTACGCACAGGCCAATCTGGACAGGCTCCAGAAAATGAAGTTATAAAAAACTATGATATCAACGATTATCGAGAGAAAACAGATCTAACAGCAACCAAACTAACCTCCTCAGTTACCTCTGCGTTGCGTTCCTACCGGGATATAAAAAAGATTGAGAGTCTATCATCTTCCAATAAAGAGTTGGAGAGAATGTTTGCCGTGGTTGCACAACGGACAACGGCATTAAACAAGGCAAGAGAGGCCGCTGATCTGGCTAACAGATCCAAGAGTGAATTTTTGGCAAATATGAGCCATGAAATTCGTACACCAATGAATGCCATCATGGGAATGGGGCATCTACTTTCAAAAACAAAACTTACACCAAAACAGGGTGATTATCTAAATAAAATTCAAGGGGCCGCCCGTTCTCTTTTGGGAATTTTAAATGATATTCTGGATTTTTCCAAGATAGAGGCCAATAAGCTCCATTTAGAAGAGGTGGAGTTCAACTTAGAAGATACCCTCAACTATGTTTCTGATCTGGTGGTTAGCAAAGCTGAGGCAAAGGGGATTGAGTTTTTAAACTATTGCAGTCCCGATACCCCATACCATCTAATTGGTGATCCTACACGGTTGGGGCAGGTATTGGTCAACCTCGCCAACAACGCGGTAAAATTCACTGAAAAAGGTGAAATTATCATCTCTGTTGAACCACAACACCAAACACCTAGTTTTGTCTGGATGAAATTTACCGTGCAGGATACAGGTATTGGACTAACCTATGAGCAGACAAAAAATCTCTTCCAGGCATTTAGTCAGGCCGACACCTCCACAACCAGAAAATATGGTGGTACGGGACTTGGGCTGTCAATCTGTGAACGGTTGGTTGGGATGATGGGTGGAAAGATCACAATTGACAGTGAGTTTGGTAAGGGTAGCTCTTTTTCGTTTACCGCATCTTTTAGAATACAGGATAAAGTTACCAAAAAACCCCAGGAAAAACTTGTTGAGCATGGCAAGTTGCGAATTATGGTTGTTGATGATAATGCCTCGTCTCTGGATATTCTACAGGAGCTTTTAACCTCTTTCTCTTATGATGTTACCCCGTTGGATTCTGGCATGGCAGCCCTAAATGAGCTTAAAAGGGTTAACAAAACAACTGAGAATCCCTATGATCTGATTTTAATGGATCTGCAAATGCCGGATCTGGACGGTATTGATACTTCCAAGTTGATAAAAGAACAGACATTTTTTGCGGATATTCCCACCATAATAATGGTGACTTCACACTCCCAAGATGAGGTGGCACAACGGGCAGAAAAAGCAGGGTTGGATGGTTTTCTCGCCAAGCCAGTTAGTCCATCAACACTTTTGGATGCAATATCTCTGCATTTTGATACACAACCCAACCAGATTACTTCCAACCATGAACTAAACAGTCAACATGAGATAAAAATACGGGAAACTCTAGCAGGAGCCAAAATACTGTTGGCAGAAGATAACAGTATAAACCAACAGGTAGCCAAAGAGATTATTGAGGATCTTGGTCTACATGTTGATGTGGTTGATAATGGTCAAAAAGCTGTTGATACACTAACACAGAACATCGATAAATATGAGTTGGTTTTTATGGACCTCCAGATGCCGGAGATGGACGGTTATGAGGCGACAAAACAGCTACGAACTAACAGCTTGACCAAAAAAATTCCAATTATCGCCATGACCTCCCACGCCATGGTTGGTGATAAAGAGAAATGTTTAAGAGCAGGCATGAATGATCATGTGGCAAAACCCATAGAGCTAGAACAGCTCTATGAATGTCTTACTAAATGGCTTGAACCACGCACAGTAGATCCCGAGACAATTGTAATTGATAAAGAAAGGGATAAAGAGGATGATCTGCTGCTCCCTGATAATCTTCCCGGTATAGATGTTGATGATGCTTTGGGACGGGTAAGGGGCAACAAAAGGTTGTTTAGAGATTTATTAATTACTTTTAAACAGCGGGAGGCTGAAACAGCCAACAAGGTTATACAAGCTCTGAGTGAAAATAATCGAGAGTTGGCACTGCGTCTTGTCCACACTATCAAAGGTAGCTCTGGTAATATCGGAGCTTGGGGGCTATCAAATTCTGCCAAGGATCTTGAGCAGACAATCAAAGATGGCAGCCAACACTATCTACATGTTGCCTTGCGACAGTTTAAAAGAAACCTCTACCCTGTTTTGGAGTCTGCCAGAAAACTTGAGGAGGGGGAGGGAGACTCCATAGAGTATGGTCAACAAGATGTGGGAGAAATTGATGTCTCAGAGGTAACACAGACGATTGTACAATTGCACAATGCTCTTAAAATGAATGATATGCGGGCGGTAAGGCATCTACAGTCTCTGGAGGAACAGCTGATGGGTCATGAATTTGGAGAGGAGCTAGAGGAGTTGAAAAAAGATATTAAAGGGCTAAATTATATCAAGGCCACAAATTCATTGGCAGCAGTTGCTGGTAAGTTAAACATATCTATAGATATTGGTTGATATGCCAAGCCCACGAAGTTTTAAAAAATATCAATAAAAAGGATGCCTGATGGATAATGCTTTAACTGAGGAGCCTTATTTACAGACAATATTGATTGTAGATGATGAGGCAAACAATATTTCAATTTTAAATGAGATATTGCAGGATGACTATCGTATTTTATTTGCTTTTAACGGGCCGGATGCAATTAATCTTTGTAAAAATTATAAACCAGACCTGATTTTGTTGGATATTATAATGCCTGATATGACTGGATATGAGGTGTGTAAAAGTCTAAAAAAAGATCAACTTACAACAGAGGTTCCGATAATATTTATAAGTGCACTGGAAAAGGCAGAGGATAAAGTAAGAGGGTTTGATGCAGGTGGTGTTGACTATATTACCAAACCTTTTGAAGTACCTGAGGTTCAGGCGCGAATAAAAACCCATTTGACAATATATGATTTAAAAAGAGAGCTGGTTAAACAGAACCAACAGCTACGCACAGCTCAAAAAGAGTTGGAATACCACCATACCAGGCTTCTGCAAGAACGACATTTTATTGAAGAGATTTTGGTCAACATACGTAGGGTAGAAAATATAGATACGGATAATCTAAGCTATCTGATGGAGTCTGTAGAGACAACAACAGGGGATTTTCTTTTTTCTAAAAAAAGGGCCGATGGAGTACAAAATATTTTGGTAGGTGATTTTACCGGACATGGTTTGCAATCTGCTGTTGGGGGACCTGTGGTATATGACCTGTTTACCAGCAGAACCGCCCAAGGCGCAGGTATGGCAGATATAATGGGGGAGATAAATGTTAAATTGCTGGAAATACTGCCAAGCGGTACTTTTTTGGCAGCTTGTGGGGTGGAGCTAAACAGCGATAATAAAGAGTGCTTGCTTTGGAATTGTGGTATGCCGTCTATTTTGATTTTCCGTGGTGGTAAACTACTCGACACCATTAAATCCCATGAGATGGCGTTAGGTATTACCAAAAATAATGGAATTGCCTGTAATAATAAAAAGTTGGAACTGCAAACAGGTGATCGTATTTTTGCCTATTCTGATGGTATTGTAGAGGCCATAAGCCCTGAAAATAAAATGTTTGGTGAAGAGCGTTTGATCTCCACATTAAGTGAGATGATTATGCAAAAACAGGAGCTGGATAATTTAAAAGATATTTTAAATCAGTTTCGTGAAAGTACTATTTGTGAAGATGATATCACTATTGTCGATATTAGCATTTAACCCAATATAAATTGTTAGGATACCAATGGGTAACGTGGATACTAATGAAGAAGAAAAGTTGGTTCTAATTGTAGATGATGAACTTGGTAACATAGAGCTGCTCAACGAAACCTTGCAAGATGAATTCCGGGTACTGTTTGCCACAAATGGTGCTCAGTGTATACAGATCGCAAACCGGGAAAAGCCGGACTTGATTCTCCTTGATATCATGATGCCGGGTATGGATGGGTACGAAGTCTGTCGTCAGCTAAAACTTGATGACAGTCTTATCAATATTCCCCTGTTTTTTATAACTGCAATGAACGACCCGGAAGATGAAAAGGCCGGGTTGGAGTTGGGGGCAGACGACTACATCACTAAACCAATAAGCCCTTCGTTGGTTAAAGCACGGATAAAAAACCGTTTAAAGCTCAAGGAGGCTGAAAACCGGGTTCGCCGACTCAACGCTGATATGAAACGCAGCCTGGAAAATCAAGAGATTCTCTTGGCACTATTAAAAATTGCTTTAGAGCCAATATCTCTAAAAGAGCAGCTTGATAAAGCGTTGCGCATCATAATATCCCTGCCATGGCTCTCCTCTAAAGCAAAAGGCTCTATTTTTCTTTTTGATGAAAAATCAAAGGAACTGGTATTAACAGCACAAAAAGGGTTGGACCCTTTTCTGCAAAAGGCATGTGCCAGAATCATGGTCGGCTATTGCCACTGTGGCACTGCTGCCAAAGAGTTTAAAACGGTGTACTCTCCAGGTATTGATAAAAAACATGATACCATGTTTGATGGTATGGAACCCCATGGACACTACTGTGTTCCTGTTATCTATCATAAAAAAATGTTAGGGGTGATCAACTGCTATATACCCCATGGTTATGAGAAGAAACAAAATGATATTGAGGTACTAGAAGCAATCGCCAATACCATGGCTGGGCTTATTGAGAGAAAAAAGGTGGAACAACAACTGGAACATCTGGCCCACCACGACACTTTAACCGATCTTCCCAACCGATTTTTGTATATGGAACATCTAACAACCCAGATAGCTCGCGCCCGTCGGGATAAAAGTCATCTGGCTGTTTTGTTGATTGATCTAGACCGTTTTAAACAGGTAAACGACACCCTGGGCCATGATATTGGCGACCTGTTGTTAATTGAGGTTTCAACCAGGATAATAAGTTGTTTGCGTGAATCTGATATTGTTGCCAGACTAGGTGGTGACGAATTTACCGTTACCCTGCCTTCTATCACCCTGAGTGAAGATGCCGGGGTTGTGGCAAAAAAAATTATATCTGAGCTAACAAGACCTTTTTTACTTAACGGGCATGAGTGTAACATCGGATCAAGTATAGGTATTAGTATGTACCCTGGGGATGGCAAAAGCCCTGAAGATCTTCTTAAAAAGGCTGATGTCGCCATGTATTCGGTAAAACAAGATGGTAGGAACAGCTATTTATATTATGAACAAATAGCTAAAAACTGATAGCTGAAAAAAGTTGTCGGTCACCTTTTTTTGTAAAAGTGATTTTAAAATGAAACTCTCTTTGAAGTTGATTTTATTATGTAGCGGGCTTGTAACACTTACAGGTATTGGTATTGCAACCTTTGCCTACACCATAACAGCCAAAGCTTTGAAAAGAGAAGTAATGCAGCAAACAGAGCTTAGAGCATCCTCTATTTTATCAAATCTTGACAAACAACTTTACACACAGCTAAGTGATATAAAACTTGTCACAACAGACCCGGTTTTTTGCCATGATGATTTTGAAGCCAATAGCTCTTTTGCGGCAAAACGTCTACTGACATATAGAAATAATTTTAAAGTTTTTCAAAATATCACATTTTTTGATATGGCAGGGGTAATTGGGCTGGATACATCCAGCATGAGCCTGGGACAAAAGAGAACAGCTGAACAGTTTCCAGAAAAATTTTGGCAAACATCAATACAAAAAGGGGCCGCCCTTGGGGTTGGTTATTCTTCGTTACTGGGTAAAAATATGGTCTTTTTTTCTGCTAAAGTAAGCTGTGAAAAAGAGGATACTCCCCGTGGTTTGATTGTTGGGCAGATGGCACTCTCAAGGCTGCATACAATATTTGGAGAAGTGATTCAAAATGAGATTGTAGGAAAGCAGAAAATTGATCTGGCTACCCAGGATGGTCTGCTGCTTTACTCCAATTACAACCAAGCTGGTATCTTAAAATCACGAATGCCCTTCCATGACTATGAGCACGCCTCCCAAGAGCAGCAGTCTGAGGAGATATACCATTGGGAAGATAATGAAGATAGCATGACCCTGTATGTCGTAGAGCCAGGTTATATGGATTTTGCAGGGAACAACTGGCTTTTGAAATTTCACCAATCAAAAGATTGGGCGCTGTTTCGTGCTACCGATCTTCGCAATCAAATTATAGCGGTATCTTTGCCCAGTATTTTATTGGCTATAATTATTGCTTGGTTTTTTGCTATGCGTTTTACAGTCCCGATAAACCGCTTGATGGATGCTTTTAGAGAGATCACAACAGGTAATAAATCATTTCGTACTCAAATTGAAGGCAAGGATGAGGTGTGGCAACTGGCCCGTGATTTTAACTTTATGGCACAATCTTTGGAGGAGCAGGATTGGCAAAAGTCCAACGTGACTTTTTTTTCTGAGATAATACAAAAAACCAAAAATCTACCAATACTAGCCCAAGAGATAATAAGCAATTTAACCCCCATATTGAATGGTGGTTATGGAGCCATCTATATACATAATAAAAAAACAGATAAATACCATCTGATGGGTAGTTACGGGGTAAATGAAGAGTATCAGATCACAAAAGAGTTTATGGTTGGCGACGGGCTTTTGGGTCAGTGTGCCATGGAGAAAAAACAGATAATTCAAACAGATGTTCCTGGTGATTATATAAAAATAAACTCAGGCTTGGGTGCGGCATCTCCTCTTAACTCTCTTATGTTGCCGTTACTTTATAAAGGCAATGTTATTGCCGTCATCGAGATAGCATCTTTTAAACAGTTTTCCAAAAACCATGAAACCCTCCTGGAAGAGCTATCTCCTATACTGGGTATCGGTCTGGAAAATCAGAGCAGATCACAACGTACAGAAGAGCTTCTCGAAGAGACCCAGATTCAGGCCAATGAGATGGCAACACTAGCAGAGGAGTTGCAAGCACAACAAGAAGAGCTGCATAAATCCAATATCAAACTAAAAGAGAAAAATCTTGTGGTTTCGGCTTCTGAAGAGGAGCTGCTTTTACAGCAAGAGGAGCTGCAAACAACAAATCAAGAGCTTGAAAACCGAACTCGACAACTGGAAAACCAAAAAGAGGAGCTTGTTGTATCACAAGGTGAGATTGAGAAAAAAGCAATTGAACTGGGTGAGGCGAGCAGGTACAAATCTGAATTTCTAGCCAACATGTCCCATGAGCTACGCAACCCTCTAAATAGTCTGATGATAATTTCTCAACAGTTGGCCAGCAACAGTGAAGGAAACCTGACACATGAGCAGGTGGAATCTGCTGGGATTGTCTATAAAAGTGGTCAGGATCTTCTCTCCTTGATCAACGATATACTTGATTTAGCCAAGATTGAATCAGGTAAAACAGATCTCTATATCGAGGATGTAGATATCAGAGTTTTTGCCAATGATATAGACCATCGTTTTCGTCACATGGCTGAAGATAAGGGGTTGGCTTGGAAAGTTGAGGTTGCCAATGAGTCTCCAGAATATATAAAAACAGATCAAGGTAAGTTTGGTCAGATAGTCAAAAACCTTATTTCTAACGCAGTTAAATTTACCGAGCGAGGGTTGATAAGCATACGTTTTCATCCCCACACCGGGATATGTAATTTGGCTGTTACTGTTACTGATACCGGTATCGGTATTGCGGATGAAAAGCTATCTTTAATTTTTGAGGCTTTTCAACAGGCAGATGGTGCCACCACCCGCAACTATGGTGGTACCGGTCTTGGTCTCTCCATATCCAAAGAGTTGGCTGCCATGTTGGGTGGAGAAATCAAGGTAAAAAGCAGGGTTGACAGGGGTAGTACATTTACCCTCTGCATGAAGGAAGATCCACAAAACAGTGATGCTACAATTATTAGCAAAAAGATTAGCAGCTTGCAATCTGAACCGATATCTGTGGTAGATGCTGTTGAAGATGACAGGGATAATGTTGAGTCCGGTGATCGGGCTATTCTGGTTATTGAAGATGATCCTGCATTTGCAGGAATACTCTGTGGAATTTCTCATAAAAAAGGCTTTAAATGTCTGGTAGCCGCCGATGGAGCAATGGGGTTGGAGCTGGCAGGACGTTACCAACCAGACGGTATTATTCTTGATCTTACCCTGCCGGGTCATCTAGATGGTATGGGGGTAATGGAGAGGCTAAAGGGTAATCCGGCTACAAGGGATATTCCCATACATATGATCTCTGGTTCCGATAAAAGTCGGGAGGGAATAGCCAAGGGTGCTGTGAGCTTTTTAAACAAACCTGTCACCGCAGAGCAGCTTGATGACGTGTTTAAGAATATCGCCGATAGTACCACCAAAAAAGCCGTTAAAATTTTGATAGTAGAACCTGACAGTGCTACCAGTAAAACAATATCCGACTTGATTGCCAAAAAACCGGTTGAGATAGCTACCGCTTCACATGGAGAAGAGGCTTTTTCTCTATTAAGAAAACAGAGTTTCGACTGTATTATTCTCAACCCTGATCTACCCGATTTAAGGGGGTGTGATCTTCTGGATCGTATCAACAACGATGTGGATATTCTCAACCCCATGGTTATCATCCATTCGGACAAAAAACTATCCCGTAGGGAGGATGCCAAATTTAAGGAGTATACCGATAGCATTGTTATAAAAAGTGCCAGATCTGAAAAAAGGTTGCTAAATGAGGTGAGTCACTTTTTCCACGAAATTGAGAGTGGAGAGGGTCAGATTCAACGCCAGGAAAATCTGATGGCACAGGATAAAGAGACTATTTTTGCTGGCAAAAAAGTGTTGGTGGTTGATGATGATATGCGCAACACCTATGCCCTTACCTCTGCCCTTGGTAGTCGTGGTTTAAAAACAGAGATAGCTGATACCGGGGAGTGGGCATTAAAGAAACTGGATGAACATCAAGATATAGATATTGTTTTGATGGATATTATGATGCCGGGAATGGATGGCTACCAGACCATGGGCAAAATCCGTGAGCAAGAGCGGTTTTCAGACCTGCCGATAATAGCCATAACCGCCAAGGCTATGGCCAACGATAGAGAAAAATGTCTACTAGCAGGGGCAAATGAGTATCTCGCAAAACCCATAGAGATGGATAGGTTGTTCTCACTATTACGGGTATGGCTGCCTGGGCATAAGGATAGCTAGATGGATAACGATGTAGTACAAGATATTGAGATTGAAATTTTATTGGATGTACTTTTAAAACGTTATGGCTATGATTTTCGTAACTATGCCGATGCTTCATTAAAAAGACGTATACAGCGTTGTCTTACTGTTTGTAAATTTCAATATGTATCCGAGATTATTCCCAAGCTTCTTTACGAAGGATTTTTTTTAGAACAACTTATCCATGAACTCTCGGTATCTGTAACTGAGATGTTTCGCAACCCTTCGGTTTATCGAGCATTACGAAAACATGTTATCCCGGACTTGAAAACCTACCCTTTTATCAATATCTGGCATGCAGGCTGTTCAACGGGTGAAGAGGTATATTCCATGGCTATTCTCTTAAAAGAGGAGGGGTTGTATGATAATGCCAGACTGTATGCCACAGATCTTGATGAAAGAGCAGTACAAAGTGCAAAACAGGGGATGTACTCACTGGATTTAATTGAGGAGTACAGCAATAATTATCAAAAGGCTGGTGGTAGAAATAGCCTTGCCGATTATTATCAAATAAAAGACGGTATGGCGGTTATGGATGGCTCACTCAAAAAAAATATGGTGTTTTCAACCCACAATCTTGCTACCGATAGTGTCTTTGCCGATATGAATCTTATTTTTTGTCGAAATGTGCTTATTTATTTCTCTCCAGAACTTAAAAATCGTGCTTTGAATCTATTTAAAAATAGCCTTGTACGTGGTGGTGTTCTCTGTGTTGGTAAACAGGAATCGTTAGAGTTTACCAAGGTGGAAGAGAGTTTTAGCAGGGTGACAAACAGAGAAAAACTCTATTACAAAAAAGTTGTTCCTGGAGCAAAATAATGGGGCAGGAAAAGCCAATAGCCAAGATTTTGGTCGTGGATGATATTGAGGCAAATCAGATCGCCTTGACCATGGTTTTAAAAAGTGTTGATGCCGAAGTTTTAACCGCTAATGATGGCAATGAAGCTTTGGCAATGTGTGCCAGACACGATTTTGCACTTATGCTACTGGATGTAAATATGCCAGGCATGGATGGTTATGAGGTGGCAAAGCTGCTTAGACAACGAGAGGAGACAAGCCGTCTCCCCATTCTTTTTGTTACCGGACAACAGAGTATAGACTCCAACCAATTAGAAAAAGGTTATGCAACTGGAGCTGTAGATTTTCTCTTGAAACCGATCAATAACCAGATATTGATCTCCAAGGCAAATGTGTTTTTAGAGCTTTACAACCAAAGACGAAATCAGGAGCGATATACCAAGCAGCTTGAGACACAAAAAAAACAGCTTGATACAACAATTCAAGAAAAAGAGAAACTATCTAATCAACTGCAAGATGCCCTTGAGATAAACCAGAAAATATTCTCAGCAACAAATCACGGCGTTATAGCCTATCTTGCTCATAACGGTAAATGTGTTTTTGCCAATCAGGTGGCGGCTTCTTTGTTGGGGGCAAAATCTTCTGAAGATATTTTACAACAGAATTTTCGTAAGATTAAATCATGGCAGGTTAATGGCGGTATTCTAGAGACAGCACTGGATGTGCTGGCTTATGGTGAAGATAAAGAGGTT
Organism: Magnetococcales bacterium; assembly: GCA_015232405.1. Classification (GTDB taxonomy): domain Bacteria; phylum Pseudomonadota; class Magnetococcia; order Magnetococcales; family JADFYX01. Next base: position 22,280 of record JADFZS010000053.1, read on the forward strand.
GAATTCAACTTAATAACTACCTTTGGTAAAAAGGTCTGGTTAAATATTTTTTTAACCAGATTTAATAGCCTGGGCAAACAGCATCTGCTTGTTATCTTCAGAGATATTTCTGAGAAGAAGCAGGCGGAAAAAAATTTAATTCAGGCCCAGAGTGAGGCATTGGCAGCCAGTCGGGCAAAAAGTGAATTTCTTGCCAACATGAGTCACGAAATTCGTACCCCAATGAACGCAGTAATTGGACTGACAAATTTAGCTCTGGAGACAGATCTCTCCCCAAAAACAGAAGATTATCTTATCAAAGCTTCCCGGGCTTCTCGTTCTTTGATGCACATCATAAATGATGTTCTGGATTTTTCTAAAATTGAGGCCAACAAGTTGGAGTTGGAATCATCGGAATTTATTTTGCGTGATATTTTTGACCAGCTTGCAGATCTTTTCCGTATTCAGGTTGAAGAGGATGGTGTCGAGTTGATCATGGGAATTGCAAAAGATAGCCACCATATGTTGGTTGGTGATTCCCTGCGCTTAGAACAGATACTCATGAACCTTTTGAGCAATGCCATAAAGTTTACCAGCGATGGGGAGATAGTTGTATTTGCCAAGGCCGTTGATGTAGCAGAAGATAGTGTAAAAGTGGAGTTTTCGGTGCAGGATACCGGGTTGGGTATGACCCAAGAACAATTGCAGACTCTATTTGCTCCTTTTGTCCAGGCCGACAGCTCTACAACACGAGATTATGGCGGAACCGGACTTGGGCTATCAATTAGCAAACGCCTTGTTGAGATGATGGATGGTCGTATATGGGTCGAAAGTGAGCCGGGTAAAGGGAGTACCTTTAGGTTTAACTGTGTGTTTGGACGTAACCCTGATGCAGAGCCTGAAAACAGTTTAAATATACCTGTTGATTTGCAAAACAAAAAAGCCTTGGTAGTGGATGACAGTCTTGCTTGTAGAAATGTTATTTTAGAGATGTTAGAGCTATTCACATTTAAAACTACCGCGGTATCTAGCGTTGTGGCAGCAAAAGAGGCTCTACATGAGGGGGTTGATTCTGGAACACCCTATCATTTGCTGTTGGTGGATGGGCAGATATTGGAAATTGATGCTTTTTTTACAGCAGATAAAATTGTTGAAAAAAGCGGTGAAAGTTTCCCAACCAAAACAGTATTGATGACAAATTTCAACCGGGAAGACGATATAAAAATACTTCTTGATCATGATGCCATAGCTGGCTACATAACCAAACCCTTGACCCTTGGCAATCTATATTATGAAGTTATGAATCTTCTTGGTAATCAGGTTGAGAGACCCCAATTACCAAACCATGATAAGTTTGATCCACTACAAGTTGCCAAGCAGATTGGTGGAGCTAAAGTACTGTTGGTAGAAGATAACTCAATCAATCGCCAGGTGGCTGGGGAGATATTGCAAAGTGTCGGTTTGAATGTAGAAAATGCCAAAAATGGCAGGCAGGCCATTGCCATGGTAGAGAAAATGGAATTCGCTGCTGTGCTTATGGATATTCAGATGCCCCTTATGGATGGTTATGAGGCTACAAGGCAGATACGGAAAAAATTTTCATCGGCAAAACTACCTATCATAGCCATGACTGCCCATGCCATGGTTGGTGATCGGGAAAAAAGCCTCAGTTTTGGAATGAACGAACATGTAACCAAACCAATAAATAAAAAGCAGCTATTTTCAACCCTGGTAAAATGGATTAAACCCAACTATCAGGGTTCAACCAGTACGGATTATACAATAAAAAAAGAGCCAAATACCAAAAACAATCTAACAATAAATCTATCGGGAATTGATATAGCCACCGCTCTGGAAAATCTAAACGGAAATGATAAACTGCTTTATTCCATTTTAAAGGAGTTTAAAAGAGATTATACCGATGCAGATAAGAAAATTCGCAACGCTCTGATTTCTGGTAGTGAGGAGGATCTTAAGACCGCAAAAATAGTGGCCCATACAGTAAAGGGTATTGCTGGAAATATACAGGCAAACTCTCTCTATGATGCCTCCCTTTTATTGGAAAAATCTGTGCAAAACAGAGCAGAACAAAAGCAGCCATTATTGGAAGATTTTGCCAGGGAGTTAAGGTTGGTTATAGACTCAATTGGTGAGTTGGAAAAATACCAATTTGAAACAAACAGTAGTAAAGATGGAGCAAAAAAGAGCAGTGAAACCCAAGATGCATCTGCCCTTGATATGGATGAGATAAAGATAGCTATAAAAAAATTGGCTAAACATATCAAGGATAATAACTATAGAGCGGGACAAGCTTTTGAAGAGCTGAAAATTACCCTTGATGGTGCTGACAATCATATAAAAGACGAGCTTGAAAATTTGCAGGAGCTGATCATCGATATAAAGTTTAAAAAAGCCTTCGACTCTTTGTGTTTGCTTGCAACAATGTTAGGGGTTGATCCCAAGGATGAATTGATATGAGTGAAGAGGCAAGAAAACCAAGAGTGTTATTGGTTGATGATGTTCCAAGTAACATCCATGTCTTGGCAGAAGCTCTGGAATTTGACTATGACATTTCAGTAGCCACCAACGGTCATGAGGCTCTAGAGATAGTTAAATATTCTCCCCCTGATCTTATTCTGCTGGATATCATTATGCCGGAGATGGACGGTTTTGAGGTTTGCAAACAGCTTAAACGTTTTGATGATACAAAAGATATTCCAGTGATCTTTGTCACTGGAGCAGGTGACATAGAAAATGAGAGCGTAGGCTTTGAGATTGGAGCTGTAGATTATTTTATCAAGCCCATACATCCATTAAAACTGAGGCATAGGGTAAAGGCCCACCTGGAACTTAGAAGACAAACAATAGCGCTTCAAGAGAGTCACGACCATCTTGCCTTGGTTGTGGGAGAGCTTGAAACACGCACCAAAGAGCTAAAAAAAAGAACCTCAGAGCTAAAAGATAGAGAGGCCCACCTCTGGTCTATTTTGGATAACGCTTTAGATGCAATTGTCACTGTTGATGAGAATAATATAGTCCAGGAGTTCAACCCGGCTGCCCAGGAGATGTTTGGTTATACAAGGGAGGAGATTTTAGGTAAAGATGTTACTCCGCTTTTTGTCCTTCCCGATCTTCATAAAGATAAAGGGGAGGGGGTGGCCCACCATCTAAGTAAGGATGGGGAGCCAACCATCATTAAAAAAAGGTTTAAATTGTCTGGTGTGCGATCAGATAAAAAAAGGGTTGATCTTGAAGTGGGAATGGTTGAGATAACAAGAGATCAAAAACGCCATGTCACAGCATTTTTGCAAGATATTACCGACCATAAACAGCTGATAAAATCCCTGGGTGAAACACTGGAAGTAGCGGAAAAATCCAACAAAGCAAAAAGTGAATTTTTGGCAAATATGGGCCATGAAATTCGCAGCCCGATGAATGCCATTATGGGTATGACAGAGCTTGTTTTATCTTCCGATATAACCAAAGATCAACGGGAAAGTTTAGAGATTGCGCAAAACTCTTCACTAAACCTGATGGGGCTTATTAATGATCTCATGGATTTTTCCAAAATAGAGGCAGGACAGCTTACAATTGAGTCCATTCCCTTTGATCTTCGTGGGCAGGTGGAGAATACCTGTGAGAGTTTGGCTATTCGCGGTTATCAAAAAAAATTGGAAATGTGCTGTGAAATTGCTCACAACATACCCACACTGATAGGTGATCCTTTACGCTTGAATCAGGTGTTGATCAATTTAATAAACAACGCCATCAAGTTTACCGAATTTGGCGAAATAGTTGTAAGGGTGGAGAGGTGGGAAGATAAAGAGATTCCTGACGGAAATATCTTTTTGCACTTTAGTGTCACCGATACAGGAATAGGTATTTCAGAAGATCGCAGAGCAATGATATTTGAACGGTTTACCCAGGCCGATAGCTCAACAACTAGAAAGTATGGAGGAAGCGGACTTGGTCTGACTATATCCAGACATCTTGTGGAGATGATGAATGGTGAATTGTGGCTGGATAGTGAGGTTGGTAAAGGGACTATTTTTCATTTTACTGCAAGATTTGCCGTTGGTCAGAGAGCCGCTCCAGATTGCGAAAACCAACCCGAAGAACGGCAACATAATGTTGAGACATCACACCTTGATGGAGTTAACATTTTATTAGCCGATGGCAATGATACTGGAGCTGAAATTGTAACTGATTTGCTGAAGAATTTTGGTGCAGAAGTTAGCAAAGTTAACAGTGCCAGCCAGCTGTTATCTTTTTTGCAATCTGATAACAAGAACAGAGGTTTGATTGATGTTATCTTGGTTGATCACGGTATACCAAACAGCCATCTTACAGACGCAAAAGAGCTGTTTGATCCCAGTAAAATATTGATGATGATTCCCCCCCATTTAAGGGCAGAAGATGTTGTTGGTGATAGCAGTTATCACGATATTGCAACTATTAAAAAACCGATAAAACTCCATTCCATTCTTAAAAATATCGACCTTCTTTTAAATAGATCAACAGCTTTTATGGATGAGGGGTTGCCACTATCTTTATTTGCTAATAAAAATATAAACCCTCTGAAAATTCTGTTGGTAGAGGATCTGATAAACAACCAAAAGCTGGCAATTAGCACCTTGGAGCGAGTAGGGCACTCTGTTGTTAGTGTTGACAATGGGCGTAAGGCTTTGGAGGTGTTGGCAGAAGATAAATTTGATTTGATATTGATGGATGTCCATATGCCTGAAATGGATGGTTATGAAGCAACCAGACACATAAGGGGTGGTATGGCTGGTAACTGTGATAGACAGATCCCCATTGTGGCAGTAACCGCGAGAGATATTCAAACAGAGGTAAATGAATATCTTGAATCAGGTATGAATGGCTATCTGAGAAAGCCCTACCGAGCTGCCGAGTTAATTGGAGTCATAGAGCTGTTCACAGCAACTTGACGCCAGGTGTCATAGAACTTTTAAACTAAACATAGCCACTACTCTTCTTAATAGAATTTTTTATCCTAGAAACGGCGGTTGGCGGTGCGTACTGACAACTGCTGTTTCTAGGTTTATTAATAAATCATTCTATCTACCACTGTTTTTTGCATATCTGCATTAACAAAATGTTAGCCATGCCATTTTTTTGTTGTAATTTCATATAGAATAACTGTTAAAAGCCGCTTTTGTATATCATTCCTTTTTTTGGCATCTCTATTGCAAAGTTATATTTTAAATGGCCGATTAGGAAAAAATTTCCTAACTGACTAATTCTACTACTAATGAAGTTACTAGCTATGAAAGAGAGGTGTGCAATGAATACACAGATTGATAATTCTTGTGAAAAATTTTTCAACAATGTACTGGAACACACTGTCAATAGAGATTCTAGTGATACTCCAGATTGTTTTAATGGATCTGGTGCAGTTGGTTGTTGCGAAGAATCTAATGGTCTAGAGGCAAAAACAGTACAGCAGACAAAAGCCGACTAGCCTATTTGGTAAGCGAAGGATTGCCACGGCAAGTTGGGTTTTTATAAACTAACTTTAAATAAGGATATTCCATAAAATGAAACAGAGTCTAACAACCAATAAATCGGCTTCAAGAAACAAAAAAGAGACCACAGGTCTTGTTGCCGGAGGTAAAAAATCTAGTAAACCTTATGCCATTAATATAGAACCAAAGGTTAAGCAGCAGCTTGATCTAGAGCTGTTTGAACATCATCTACTAGGCTTTGGTCCTTGTGGCTAAATAGAACAAATCTACATCACAATAAAATTAGGGGCATAAAAATGTTCCTAATTTTTTTTTGCTATTTTCCTTAATGTTAAAAATATTTATTGAGCCTCACCTCTTTTAAGCTAACCGATTGCAAGGTTACTACTTGATGGCATACAAGGCATGTTTTTTCGATTATTATTGAAAAACTAACAAATAAGCACACAATTTCCTTGTTATTGTACAGCGTCATGGTGGTAAAATATGGGTCGAAGCCAAGGTTGGGCTGGGAGCGACACTCTTTTTTACTTTGGGCTGATAGTGGTAAAGTTAACAGCTTTTAATCAAGATTCATTGCATCTCCATCTGTAAAAAGTTATAAAAATACCGAAGCTGAAAAGGTGTATTAATAAATATAACGTAAAATCATCCTGTTAGCTTCTCACTTTTTTAGATTATTTACATCGTTGATCAACACATTCTCGGTGTGGTTTGTCAGGAAAATTTTAAACTATATACCGGGAAAATTCTGAACTATAAAAGAGTTTAACTACTATTAAGCCAAAGATTTTGCTAAAAAAGGAATCCAAAAAAATTATGTTTAAGCCTAGATTTTCAGCCCATCAAATTGTATTTGCCCTGTTGTTTGCTGTGAGTATAGTTTTTTCTGCCAATCTACAAACAGCCAACAGCAATCCCCAACTGCATCATGTTCCATCAGCTGATTGTGGAAGTTGTCACACAGAGATATATAAGCAGTGGGCTGGCTCCATGCACGGCAACAGTACTGCACTAAAAGATCCCATTCATGGTGCACTGTACAAATCTTTAATGGGTTCTCCCACCGAAGAGGGTGTTAAATCTAAAAAGGGTAAATATCCCATCTGTCTGCAGTGTCATGCTCCCAATGCAGCAAGGGACGGTAAGACAAAATTAGATGCTATGCCAGCCTACTCCGAAGGGGTAAACTGTGTAGCATGTCACACAATGAAAAAATATTTGGGATCACGCGCCAACTCCCGTCTGGGTAGCAAGGCTTTTGAATTTTCCAATTCTGCAATACAAGGACCAGCTGGCTCTTATTCTGGCTCCCAACAGGTGAAAGTTCCTGGTAGTAATGGTGTGGAGATGGTCAACCCATTTCCCCATGAGGCCCGGTCAAATCTGTTCCGCTCGTCAGATCTGTGTTTAGGTTGTCATGAGAGCCGTAAAAATGGCAAAGGGGTTCCCGTATGTAGCACCGGGCCAGAGGTGATGCAAAGTGGAAACACCGTAACCTGTCAATCTTGTCATATGCCACTTTCAAATGGTTTTGCTGACCATAGCATGTCAGGTGGACACAACCCTGAGATGGTAAAACGGGGTGTGATTTTCAACCTTGCTGTCGATGGCAACAGAGCTGTTGTAAACGTTAAAAATACCCTGGCCCATAATCTACCAACAGGTGCTCCTTTCCGTAACATGGTGGTCAAGCTTATCGCCTATAATGGCAGTGGCAAGGTTATCTGGAGCAACTTTAAAAAGAGTGCATTCAAAGAGGATAAAAAATCTGTAATGATGCTATTTTTAGTTGGTAAAGATGGCAAGCCTGTTCCACCACCCAAGGCTACCAATATTGGTAAAGATACCCGTTTGAAACCGGGTGAAAGCCGTGACTTTGTCTATAATATTCCTGTAAAAGGTGTGGCTAAGGTAAGAGCAGAGCTGTTTTATGATCTACTACCACCACCCATCAAGAAAAAATTGGCTAAGAAAATTCCGGCAAATCTGTTGAAGCCAGCTTTAATTGCTATTGCTGAAACTAATATTTAAGATTTTTAATAAATCGGAATTTAGTTAATTGTTTTACTCTATCATTTCAGCTGCTCTGCTCCTCCTTCTCCCTGTTTCACCCATTTGGGCCGGGGAGAAGGAGGCATCTTTCAAGCTTACAGGGCCAGTTACCACCCTGGCTTGTAAAATGTGTCATACATGGCGCAAGCCTGTTTTAAAACAGCGTGATTTAAAAGCTCCCCATAACAAAATAAAGTTGAATCACGGTGCTGGTCAGCTCTGGTGTTTCTCATGTCATAAAGAAAACAATTATGCCAACCTTCAAGGGGACAAAAGTGCAGTTGTCGATTTTAAAAATCCCCAAAAACTTTGTCGGACATGCCATTTTCGTCAGGTGAAAAGCTGGCGAGGAGGTGCCCATGGCAAGAGAACAGGAAGTTGGCAGGGTGAGCGTACCTCTTGGCGCTGTACCGCCTGTCACAACCCACACAGTCCACAAATTGCCCCTTTTAAACCTTCTCCGCCTCCTCGCAGGCCGGGGACAGTTGTCAATATAGATAAATCTGAGAGTAAGAATGGTGGATAATAGATCTTCCCGTCGCGGGTTTTTACAAGGTACAGTGGCCCTGACTGCTCTTTTAGCAGGGGGCTGTTCCAGCTCCAAAGAGCAACCTAAAACTGCTTTTGAAGACAGTGTTGCCACATTTTTTCAAGACAACTATCAGGTGATGACAAAAGATGAGATCAAGGAGGTGTTGGCACGGGTAGAACGCAGGGTTAAGAGAGAGTATGGGGTTGATATTAAATGTGAAAACACCCCACCTGTTGCCGATGTAGCTTTTGGCTATGCACTTAATCTCTCAAAATGTAAAGGCACACGTCGCTGTGTAGAGGCATGTGTTAGCGAGAATAATTGTGGTCGTAACCACTCATTGGAGAACATACGGGTTTTGGCAATGCCCCATGGAACCATGGACCTCAATAAATCGGATCACTATTATGACCATGAACAGGTTCCCAACTCCAACGATTGGTATCTGCCTATCCAGTGTCACCAGTGTGATGAACCTGCCTGTGTACAGGCCTGTCCGGTGGAGGCCACCTGGAAGGAAAAAGATGGGATTGTCGTAATAGATTATGACTGGTGTATTGGCTGTAGATACTGCTCGGTCGCCTGTCCATATTGGGCCAGACATTTCAACTGGTCAAAACCAAATCTGCAACCAGATGAAATCAACCCCAAGACCCACTATTTGGGCAATAGACCCCGTGAGGCTGGGGTTATGGAAAAATGTACTTTTTGTATCCAAAAAACCAGAAAAGGGGAGCTACCAGCATGCCAGGAGGCATGCCCCACAGGTGCACGTGTTTTTGGTAATCTACTGGACCCCCAAAGTGAAATACGTTACATCCTGGAGAATAAAAACGTTTTCCGCTTAAAGGAAGAGCAGGGGACCCAACCAAATTTTTGGTATTTCTACGATGTCTAAGGAAAAAAACAGTACAAAAAACCATAACAAAGTTGAGTTTATACTGGCTTCGCTTATCCACTGTTTCAAGGGTGGATGGTTATATTGGGGTTGGATGTTATCCCTTATAGCCATAGTTGTTTATGGGGCTATGGCCTATGGGCAGCAGGCTCGCTATGGGTTGTCGGTAACTGGGCTTTCCGATCAAATTACCTGGGGCCTTTATATCGGTAATTTCACCTTTTTTGTTGGTGTAGCTGCTGCGGCTGTTATTCTGGTGATTCCTGCCTATTTACTCCACAGAAATCAGATGCGCAGGGTTACTATTTTGGGTGAAAGTCTGGCAGTGGCTGCGGTTATAGTGGCAATGCTGTTTGTCACTGCCGATTTAGGGCAACCATTGCGTTTTTGGCATGCACTGCCTCTTTTGGGTAAGCTTAATTTCCCCACCTCGATATTAGCCTGGGATATTGTTGTTTTAGCTCTCTATCTATTGGTCAACCTGATTATATTGTGGTATCTACTCTACAATAAGTTCTGCCATAAATCCCCGGTTGTTAAACGTTATTTTCCAGTTATTGTGGTGGCAATTATTCTCGGCTTGTCCATTCACACCGTCACCGCTTTTATGCTATCTGGTAACCCATCACGACCTTTTTGGCACACTGCCATATTGGCTCCAAGATTTATCGCCTCAGCTTTTGCTGCAGGGGCTGCTTTGATGATAATTCTCTTCCAAATATTGCATATAACCAGCAAATTTCGTCTTTCAAAAGGGTTGATAAGGGAGATTGCCCTTATCATGGTTTTTGCTCAATTTTTCTCTCTGTTTCTACTAGGAGCAGAGATATATACGGCTTTTTATCACAACACCGCCCATGATGTTTCAGCTCATCTGCTTTTTACTTCAAACATTGGTCACGATAATCTTACTCTCTCCATATATCTTGCCATTGCAGCAGGATTATCGGCCTTTTCCATACTTATGGTGCGCAGATTTAGGGAAAATGTCTCACTGTTGAACATCGCTTCAATACTGATATTTTTTGCCGTGTGGTCGGAAAAAGGGTTGGGCTTGGTTATCCCGGGTTTTGTTCCTACCCCCTTGGGAGAGATGGCTCAATACACACCATCAACAATTGAGATCAAGGTTGCTATTGCTATATGGGCTGTGGGGGCAATTATCTTTACCCTGCTGGCAAAAGTTGCTATTGCCATAGAATTTGGTGGTCTTCGCCTTAAAAGACCTGTTGAAAACACAGATACAGAAATTTAGGTAGATATTTGCCGTCAACACTTTGTTAAGTATTGTTTTTACAAGGTAAATATTAATTGAACAAAAAACCTGAATTTATGCTCTAACCATGAAACAATTAATTTCTGATCTGACAATCATTTTTAGGATAAATAAGTAGTTTGTGTTATATTCGGATCAAATGAGTTCAGTTGGGGAGGGTTCATAGGTTTAAGGAGCAGATATGATCTCTGATGTTCATACTATTAAAGATGAACCAAAACCAGTAGCCAATGAGTTGGATGACTCTTTTAAATCAGCAAGGGTAAACATAAGACGATTTGCAGCTGTTGCCCTCATCTCTCTGACAATATTTTCTATCTCAGCAATATCATGGACCTATTATCGTGAGCAGACCTTGGTAGAAGGTCTCGCGACCAAAGAGGCCAAAGCCAATTTTAACAAGGACCTCTCATTTCGTAAGTGGGCGACAAAACATGGCGGTGTCTATGTGCCACCAGATGAACGCACCCCACCAAATCCAGCATTAGCCCACCTTCCGCATCGGGATCTTGTTACCAAAGACGGTAAAAAACTAACATTGATGAACCCTGCCTATATGATGCGGCAGATGACCGAGGAGTTTGAGCAGTTTTACGGGGTCAAGGGGAGTATTACAGGCTTGGTTTTGCTCAACCCTCCCATTAACTCCCCTGATAAGTGGGAGAGAGAGGTTCTCAATAGGTTTGAGTTTGATTCCAGTGAAGTAATTGAGATAATTGATATTGATGGTGCTCCTTTTCTGCGGCTAATGCGACCGATGTTTATGACTGAGGGTTGTGTTAAATGTCACGGTTTTCTTGGTTATAAAGATGGCGACCTTAGAGGTGGTATAAGTGTGTCCATTCCTCTAGCTCCTTATTTTGAGGAGGCTAGGAATGTCAGCATGATCATGGCGATCACCATTAGTGTTTTGTGGTGTGTTGGTGTGTTTGGTATTTTTCGCCATACCAAAAGTCGCTTGGCCCAGGTGGATATGGCAACCCAACACACCGGAGAGTTGCGAGCAGAGATTGCAACCCGTATTGAGGCAGAAAAGGCTTTAAAAACCAGTGAGGAACGGTTCATATTAGCCACTACTGGTTCCAGCGATGGATTGTGGGACTGGCTGGATATTACTGGTGATGCAAAGTGGTGGTCATCACATTTTTATGAGCTGTTGGGATACAAAGAAGATGAAGTAAATGCATCTTTTTCCAAGTTTATCGAGTTTATACACCAAGAAGATCAAGAGCATGCCTTCCAAGGAATAAAAAATCATCTTGAAAAGGATATCCCTTTTGATGTTGAGTTTCGTATGTGCACCAAGTCTGGTGAATATCTCTGGTTTCGCTGTAGAGGACAGGCTATTAGGAATGAAAAAGGGAGAGCGGTACGACTTTCCGGTTCAATACAAAATATAAACGATAAAAAACTGGCCCAAGATAAAGTCATAAAGTTAACCCAGGAGTTGGAGCAGCGAGTTAAAGAGCGGACAATGGAGCTTGAGGCATCCAATAAAGAGTTGGAATCCTTCTCCTACACTGTATCCCACGATTTGCGGACCCCTCTAAGGGTTATTGATGGTAACAGTGAAATATTGATGCAACTCTGCGCTGAAAAACTATCAGATGATGAAATGGAGTTTCTCAAACATCTGCAAGATAGTGGTCGCAAGATGAATGAGATGATCAGTGGGCTGTTAAAACTCTCCCGCAATATTAATTGTGAAATGGAGAGGCAACAGATGGATCTATCATTGTTGGCCCAAGAGGTGTATCAACAATTTTCCATGGCAGACCCCGAAAGAGATGTGGAGTGGGTTGTTGAAAAAAATATCAGTGCCAAGTGTGATCCCGCCCTCATAAAAGTGGTGTTGGAAAATTTAATAGGAAACGCTTGGAAATATTCTGCCAAAACCGATAATGCCCGTATTGAATTTGGCGTGCAGCATAAAGATGATCAAGAGGTTTTTTATGTTAAGGATAACGGTGTAGGGTGTGACATGGCACAAGCAGAAAAACTATTCCAACCTTTTAAAAGACTGCACACAAGTGAAGATTTTTCAGGTGATGGTATTGGGTTGGCAACTGTACAACGAATAATTCATCGTCATGGTGGACGTGTCTGGGCAGAGTCGGAAATTGGCAAAGGTACTACACTATTTTTTACACTATGATGGGTAGCAAAGGACAACAATAAAATGCGTATTTTGATTATTGATGACGATCCCCAATTTTTAAATATGTTGGTGTGGATGGTTGAGAGTGCTGGTCATGAGGTTGTCTCTGCTCATAATGGCGATAGGGGTCTTGCTGAGTTTGCCAACGGAGATTTTCAGCTGGTAATAACAGATATTCTCATGCCGGATAAAGATGGTGTTGAGACCATTCAATCCATACGCACCATATCCCCTAAAACCCCAATTATAGCCATGTCTGGTGGTTATTCACAGTCTGCTAACAGTTTTATAGGTTTAACTGTTGCCGAGCGTTTGGGGGCGTACAAGGTATTGGAAAAGCCATTTGAAAAAGAGCAGCTATTGGAGGCCATCAAGATTGCAGAAGATAAATTATCGGGGGAGCAGTTGTGAGCGATAATGAGGCAACCCCGGCTGCAGAGTCAAAGGGGGAAGGGAAAGAGGAGAGGTTTGTTTTGGTGGTTATGGGTGATGATGGCAGGGAGAAGCTGGATCAACTACTTAACCCCCTTAATTATCGTGTTGAGAAAGTCCACTCTGTCTCAGAGGCTATTCCTCTTATAAAAGGGGGATCTTCTCTGCCCGACCTGCTCTGTATAGATATACACTCCAAAGAGGAAATAGCTAGATCAGAAGGTCTTATAAGCTTAAAAGATTTAGGGGTTCCTATACTTTTTTTCAACCAAGACCAAGATGAGCCAGAGCTTATACCTTTTAGTGACAGAGCCATAGGTGAAACTCCGGTCTCTCCTGTTCCCATGTGGCTGTTACCCCAATGGATAGTGATGACATCGCAGTTTTGCACGGGAAAAAATCTTTTTGAGGCCAAGGTGCAGAAGGGAAGGCACGACCTTAACAATATTTTTGGGGCTATTCTTGGAAATCTCCATATGGTCATGGATATGGCAGATAAAAAAGCCCCTTTTTTTCGTGGTCTCAAGGAGATAAAAATTTCTGGAGAGCGGGGCAGGGAGATAATAAAAACCCTCTACCCCCAACCCCAAGGGGATGATAAAATAGAAGAGAGCCAGAACGAAGCTGCAACAACCACGCAACAAAAAGCAACACCAACCTACACACCTGCTGTTGCTACAACAGATAGCAGTTCAGACAACAGTGATAAGCAGGTACTGTTGGTTGATGATGATATTACATTGCTTAAAATGACATGTGCTCTATTTTCCCACAACAAAATCCCGGTTGTCTCTGAAAATGATCCCTATCTAGCTTTAGATAAATTTAAATCAGCTCCAGATAGCTATTCATTATTAATTACCGATTTGGATATGGATGGTATGAACGGGGTTGAGTTGGTGGGAAATATACTCAAAATCAGCCCGGAGATACCTGTTATTCTATGTTCTGGTAAAGATGAGTCGGTATTAAAACGGGAGGCACAATCAGTGGGGATTAGACATGTAATTCTCAAATCATCCCCTGTAACCGACCTGGTAAAGGTGACAAAGCAAATTCTCAATGAAGGTGGGGATTAGGTTTAAAGACAGATAATCCGAGATAGCATATCATCAGTAACGGATTCGTCGATTGACGAAGAAGGCTGACAGTGCAGCGTAGTAGCCACCCCAGCAGGACGGAAAATGCGCCCGATACCAGAGGTGTGTTTATAGGTTGAAAGAGCCATGATCCAAGAGAGGGTTCATGGGGGGCTAAAGTGAGTGTATCTACAAGGCTTGATATTAGATCGTCAACGGGTGTCAGTTAAGACATTCATTCGGCATTTGCTCTTAAAGCCATAAGAGCATCCATAGGGTCAAAGCTACGACTTTTGACTTTTGTTACTCTTTTGATTTGAAATTCAGATGCACCTTTTTCTACTCTCAGGTCTATCTGTTTCACTCTCTCATTTCTTTTTCCAGATGAGTCGTACACAACATTTATGACAGGCTGAAGAAGTGTTCCTGGATAATTCTCTGCAACGACTGCGATACTACTATTTTTCAACTCAACAGTAGTTCCAACTGGATAAATGCCAATTGCCTTTATAAACATTTGCACCAAACCGGTATCAAAACCTTTTCCACCCTGTTCTAATATTTTTTTCAATGCCTCCTTGGGGGATATAGGGTATTCATCTTCAATCTTAGATGTCAGTCTATCAAATTCATCAACTATTTGTGCCATTTTACCAAGAATATGTGTTTCATCACCAACAAGACCATTAGGATACCCTGTACCATCATTTCGCTCATGATGCTGACCTATAATTGTAAAAGCCTCTAAAGGAATGTCTGGTATTTTTTTGATGAGTTCAAGTCCAAGTTTCACATGACTCTTCATGAGCATGCTATATTCTTGCCCATTAACTCTTGGTATGTCTGTACCATTTTTTGTAAGAATAGTTGAGAGACCAATATCATGTAGCATTCCCCCAATGCCAACCTTAACCATTGTTTCCTTGTCAAAGCCCATGGGAACAGGAGAGACCGGAGTTTCA
>JADFZS010000054.1 GCA_015232405.1 Magnetococcales bacterium
CTGTTTAGTTGTAGAAGTTAGANGAGTTACAAAAGAGAAAACAATGGGGTTCCGTTCCATAATCCCATATGGCATTTAATGCTGGGAGCATTTTTTCATAAAGGGGAATTGATTAAGAAACGTAGTGGATGTTTGTAAGTTTAGTACTGTTTAGTTGTTGGCTCATGGATTTGTACATGGGTTACGTATCCGTGTTGCCTATATTCTACCTAGGCCATAGTTGTTGTACAAAATGTAGTTTCTAAATCTTAAAAGCAGGGCAAATGAGTATAAATCATAAATTGTGGTTGACAAAGAGACTCTCATAGAAGGAGTGAGCTTGCTCGTGAAGTTTTTAAAGCACAATCTTCGCTAGCAAGCTCGCCCCTACAATCATATGCGTAATTACCTAATTTATATATTAAAATAATACTGTCAAAACAAATTGTTTAGTAGCTCCCCTCCATACATAAACAATTGTGATATGTGAAAACAGTTAGATTATCCACAGAAATATCTTTTTGTCCAATGCTAAAATTTTAAAAGGCTTAAGGCCTAAGTACAGATAACTAAGTGGAAAAAATTAAAATGGAGGCAGTGATCTTAGTGACTCTTTAATGGAAAATTGGCTTTTTTCAGATTGGCGTTGGACAATAAGATCATGAATGATGTTTTGGGTAATTGAACTTTGCGACAAAACAATTTTCCAGTTGTTATCAAATGGATAGTGTTTCAACATAACAGCATCACCTGATGTTTCTTTGTAATACCGGTTAAAACAAGCGAACAGGCCATTAATAGCAGTTATCCGTTGAATATTATCAAAATAGAAATCAATTACAGAGTTAGTCATCTCCATCATTGATCGCATGTTTATGACTAAATCAACTGAAATATCTGGTATTTCACAAATCATCCAGCCCGGTGCAATCAAAAAGTCAAATTCTTCCTGAAAAATTGCCGATCCTTTTTGTTGCCAATCTTTATAGAATAGAAATTTTTTGTCTGGAAACCTGTGGCACAGATAATAGGTTTGTACTGCTGTTATTTCAGGAAGATCAAGCATAACGCATCGTACATTAGGTCTAGATTGTTTTATTTTTGCAATCAAGCCACCAAAACCACCGCCGATCTCCACAATTAGCGGTGCGTCTCTTTTGCAAACAACATTAAATATACGATTTATCTGATAAAAATAATACAAAATAGATAAATCGTTATCATTGATGGTAATTGTTTTCTGGTTTACTCCATCAGATGAAAATCTTGCCCTTAAAGTAGCAGGAGAACCAATGTCTGAGCTTGCAAATTTTCCGAGAAAGTCTAAGCCACAAATAGCTATTATTAATTCAGCTCTACCTATTATCTCTTTTTGATGCTTTTCATCAGAAATTAATGGTCCAATTAGTTGCTTGTAGTCATGGTCTATTTTTTTTGATATTCCACCATCTCCTGATTTATCCCAGCGAGTATTGCTTACTTTAATCAAATCATCATTGAACCCTAAGGATAGTGAGTTGCGTAAAAATGCAGGCCATGCTTTTGTTGTAATAATAGCCTTTTCATAATCAGGTGGGAAGAAATCCCAATGATTGCTTTTATCCTTAAACGGTCTGTTTTTACGAGCTAAGAGAAAATTTTCTAACATATACGAAAAAGGGGGCTGCAAGGCTTCCAGATTTTCTATTTTACTCATGATTGGTAAAGGACCTCTTTATTCGTTTTATGGTTGATGTCAATGTTTACCGATATTTACCAAGTTCCCAAGCTTGAAATCCAATCTACCAGAAATTGAATTCATAATCCATTTTCATGCCGATCTAGCACCCACCAGCAACACCATCAAGTTGATTTGGGATCAACTACGGAATTGGGTCAACAGGCTGAGTGTTGTATTTTTCCCTCGGCGTTTTTCTGTGAGTGTGTGTTCCCCCGTGGAAGTCAACCCTAACACTTCATCCAGTTCCCGGTAGAGGATAGGACCAGCATCAGTGATAACCTTAGTACCGTGAAATTCAACCTTCAATTTACGGTCAAAACCCTACTTCAAATCCCGCGTTTTTCTGTCACCCAAAGAGTGATCCTCCAACTGTCAAATTGATACCATTAAACTGATTGAATTATATCATGTTTCAGGCATCAACTCCCGGAATTTTGGGTATCTATCTGGGAAATCCGGGCTAATAATGCACTTCTCGCTCTACATAACGAAATTGCACTACGGTTAAAAAGCCCACTATTATCATCAATATAACCGATTGCACCGCAGAACTACCAAGGTCAAGCCCTAAAAAACCGTCGTGGAACACTTTATAAACCAGAATATTTGTCGCACCATCTGGCCCACCTTCGGTAACTTGGTGGATTATGCCAAAGGTATCAAAAAAGGCGTAGACGATATTTATTACCACGAGAAAAAATGTTGTAGGTGACAGTAACGGCAAGATAATTGTCCAGAATCTACGCACAGCACCAGCCCCATCAATGGCTGCGGCCTCTATTAATGAGCGGGGGATGGCCTGAAGCCCGGCAAGAAAAAAGAGAAAATTATAGGATATCTGTTTCCAAACTCCTGCCACAACCACCAACAATAGAGCTTGTCCACCATTTAGATGGTGGTTCCAGTCATAACCCAACCACTGTAAAAAATAGGCAAATATACCCACAGTAGGGTTAAACAAAAACAGCCACAAAACCCCAGCTACTGCAGGAGCCACCGCATAGGGCCAAATCAACAAGGTTTTATAGATCCCTGCCCCCTTGATGATTCGGTCTGCCAAAAGAGCAAAAAGCAGGGATAGGGTTAACGAAAAAAAACAGACCAGTAGGCTAAAAATTCCGGTAACTCCCAAGGCATCTAGATATTCACTATCAGCAAATAAAATTTTAAAATTTTCCATCCCGACATAGACAGACTCAAGACCAAAAGGGTCTTCCATCATCACCGACTGTATGAGTGCAGAAAAGGCGGGCCAGATAAAAAAAATCGCCGTTATAATTAGCTGTGGAGCCAGCAGTAGGTATGGCAGATAACGGCTGTTAAATATAGTCTGTCTATTATCCATATTAGAGATATATCACACCCTTTTTGCCTAAAAACATTAGGGGTCCAGGGGGATTATCTCCCTGGCGGGTTTGGGCAGAGCCCAAGGTTTTGCCTTTGTTTTTCAAGCCTTTAAATTTAAAAGCGTGGGGTTTGGGGCCTGCAAGGCCCCAAGGTTTTACTTTAAACAATGTAAATATTCATTGAAAATCTACTATTGCGTTTTTATAAACAACACCCACTAACGAGATCTGGTTTTACTAACCCTCTCAAATTTACGCAGTAGTCTGTTGCCATTTTTTACAATGGCATCCAACCCCTTTTTTGCCGACCTTTCACCAGAAAGAACACCCTCTAGTTCGTTATAGATAATATCTCTGATACGGACCATATTACCAAACCTCAAACCCCGTGAATTTTTACTGGGAGCAACCCTGGTCATCTGTTTTAGAGCCACCTCCATATCAGGATTTTTTTTGTAATAGCCGGATTGTTTGGTCAGCTCATAAGCATCTTTGGTAATGGGAAGGTAACCTGTTGATTGATGCCAATCTGCTTGAATGGCAGGGGAGGATAGATAGTTCATAAACTTAGCCACCCCGCGATATTCTGAACTTTTATGACCAGCCATTACCCATAAACTTGCCCCACCAATGATGGTGTTTTGTGGAGTATCCACAACATCGGACCAATAGGGTAGTTCACTGATGCCAAAGTCGAAATCTGCTGCTGCTTTAAAACCAGCATAACCGGCTGATGATTCAGTATACATGGGGCAAACTTCGCTGTTGAACTTGGCGTTGCCCAAATTGCGTCTTCCCCCATAAACAAATATTTTTTTGTTCTGCCATTCAACCAACTTGGATAGATGTTTTACCCCTAGCTCACCGTTGATAAGCAGTCGGGTGTCAAAACCATCAAAACCGTTGGCTTTGGTGCCAAACGCTCTATTGTGCCATGCCGACATATTTTCAAGATGAATCCATGATATCCACGCAGTGGAGAAGCCACACTCATAACCAGC
This sequence comes from Magnetococcales bacterium, assembly GCA_015232405.1. Classification (GTDB taxonomy): domain Bacteria; phylum Pseudomonadota; class Magnetococcia; order Magnetococcales; family JADFYX01. The sequence goes on from JADFZS010000054.1 coordinate 4,047, forward strand.
CTGTAATAATTTTTTTGAATAATCTTCAACCTGCTGCCAGGTTTTAGGTGGTTTTTCTGGATCAAGGCCAGCTTTTTTAAATGCTTTTTTATTGTAATACAAAACAGGGGTAGAGCTATTAAAAGGTAGAGAGAGCATCTCCCCATCCATACTGGTGTAATAACCAGATATGGAAGCAATATATCTGCTGCTGTCAAACGGTTCTCCGGCTTGGGCCATCACTTCACTGATGGGGCGAATAGCCCTGCGAGCTGCCATCATTGTTGCGGTACCAACCTCAAATACCTGTAAAATATGAGGAGGACGACGAGAACGAAAAGCGGCAATACCAGCTGTCATGGTTTCGGTATAGTTACCTTTATAAACTGGTACTACCCGATATTGATTTTGAGATGAGTTAAAGCCACTAGCCAACTCATTGACCTTCTCGCCCAACTTACCACCCATTGCATGCCACCACTGGATATCCTCAGTGGCCTGTGCCGAGATAGGTAAAACCGTAGCCCAAACAAACATGGCGACTATAAAAAAATATCTTTTTTGTATCATCACAATAATTCCTTCATTAGGGCTGGTAAAAGTTGCAAAAAAATGGTTGATCAAGTTGTTGTTTATGATTTTCTCAATTACTACAAAATACTGTTATTTTAAACTAAAGTTGCACATGTAGAGATAGAGTGAACTGTTAAGGTTGCAGATCATTTTTAAATCGCTCCCAGTCATGGGAGCTGTCCACATCCCACTGATCGGGAAAATCTTGCCACTGCCAACCCATAGAGTTCAACCGCAATCTTGTCTCCTGGGCCACCGATTCTGTTCCCCATGGCATGTTGGTAAATAGAGATGGGGCAAATGTCGCCATTGCAATAAGTATATAACCACCATCCTGGGCGGAGGCCATGACAACGGGAACTTCGTTAAGTGCTGCCTCTACCCGGTTTAATAGTGCTTTAGAAACTGAAACACCATCACCACCAAGAAGGATGACACTATCATATTTTTGCAACTCATGGGTGACAATTGCAGACATGCGTACCCCCAGATCACCTTCTGGCTGCTGGTATCTTTGGGAACTATCAAGCAAACTATCAAAAAAAGGGTGTGTGGTGTTGGGAGTACACCATAATTTTAAATCTCTTTTTACCACCCTTTCACACCAGCTTTTACCAACCCCAACAACATGGCTGAGAAGTTTTTTATGGGCGTTGGCGGCTCCTTGCGCCCCCAACGCTGGTATAAGCCGGGTTTTTACCTCCCCGGCAACCGGAGCACGACCAAGAATATTGAGAGATATCAACAACAGCCCGTAGGCCCACACCCCGAACCACTTTTTTGTAAGGCATCACCACCACGGGTCTCAGTTGGATGGCGCACAGTACCAGGAGATGCTGTAAAAATCGTCGGCTCAGGTAGGTTCTTTGGAGCCAGACGGATAAACTGATCGGCAAAAGGAGCCATACCCAAACGTTCAAACACCTGCTTGGATACGGCAATACGAACCCCAGCAGGAAAAACATTGCCAAGCTCATCCTCAACAACTGCCATGGGACCACGATAGATCACCCCGTGACCTTGCTCTATGTGCTCTTCATGTACCGATGAGAGAGGTTTGGTAGCAGTTAGGGTAACAGAACGAAACTCGATATCATCAACAACCTGCCAAGGTTTTTCGTCCCATTTTTCAAAAGCGACTCCTGTAAAACCGACACTGCTGAACATCTCAATAAACTCAGACTCAATAAACGCCCCGGATATACAGCCGCTCCATAGCTCAGGATCATCCTTTAGCTCTTGGGGAACCATCACATCGGATACTATATCCGATATCGCTATCCTTCCACCGGGCTTTACCACCCGAAAAATCTCTTCAACCATATGCCACTTCATTTCATCATCCACAAGGTTGAGCACACAGTTGGAAATCACAAGATCCACACTTTCATCCTCAATCATGGGAGATTCTGCTCTTTGAGCAGCCATCCAACTATCAAAAGCATCAGCTGATGCTAGATCAGTTACTGGATTTTCAGCTAGATATTGGGAAACCCTATCCAGTGATAGAGCAAGATCTTGTATGCGCCCTTTATGGAAGACAACCCTATCATCTCCAAGTTGTTTAGCGATATCGTCTTGATATTTACGGGCCAGAGCCAGCATTTCATCGTTCATATCAACGCCGATAACCTGCCCCCCCTCTCCCACCAGTTGGGCAGCCATGTAACAGATTTTTCCTCCCCCAGAACCAAGGTCGAGAACAGTGTCACCTTTCTGCACATAGCTGGAGGGATCACCACAACCATAATCCCGATCAATTATCTCTTTGGGCAATATTTTTAACAGACCTGCATCATAAGAGACCGGGCAACATAGAGCCTCCACTACCTTTGTAGCACCTTCTGTATAACGATCTCGTACATGATTTTCCATTCCCATCTTAAGACTTCTCCTCAAATTTTTTCATGAAATCCTGAACTTTTTTCATAAAGTCCGGCAACTTTCTTGATGCAACTACCTGGGCCATGGCCTTGCGGTGGGGTTGACCAAACCATCCGGTCCAGGTAATGCCAGCTGGCACATCGGATATCACCCCTGTTGAGGCTCCAATTCGCGCCCCTGCCCCAATTGTCACATGGGGGACACAACCAACCTGACCACCCATTAAAACACCATCTTCAATGATGCAGGAGCCAGATATACCAACCTGGGCAACTATAATGCAGCTACGACCAACCTGAACATTGTGAGCGATATGAACCGCATTATCAATTCTGGTACCACTGCCAATCTGTGTTGCACCAAATCTTGCCCTGTCTATGAAGGTTCCAGAACCAATATGGACATCATCATCAATTCTTACAATCCCAAAATGGGTTATGGACTCCAAACTGCCATTTTCCAACTCATAACCAAACCCCTCGCCACCAATTACCGAGTTGGCTTTAATTATACATCTGGCTCCAATCTCACAGCGATCATAGATAACCACTCCTGCATGAATTGATGTACCCTCCCCCAACACAACACCAGCTCCGATGACTGCTCCCGGACCAATGGATACACCCTCACCAATGGTGGCTGTGGGATCAACATGGGCTTTTGGGTGGATACCAGAAAAAACCAGATACTCCTGCCCCAGCAGTTTTGCTGCCCGTGCCACATCAAGAGCTGGGACCTTGCTAACCAAACGGGGCTTGGCGGCAATAGCAGCCTCATTAGCCAACTCAGGAGGAACAACCAACGCCCCGATATCATCTACCATATCTAAATATTTTTTTGCCGTTACAAAAGATAGATGATCAACCCCGGCATCTTGGACAGGAGCTACCGAGGATACGGATATATCACCACCGAGATGTTCCAAACCTAAATCTGTTGCCAATTTAGAAAGCTTCACTAGTTAATTTCCCTCTTTATTTTAGATAACTTTTTTAAGTAACCCCATTGCTCAAACCGACCGTCCATGCTGCTTGGAATATAGACTCACATGACACAAAAACCCCATTGCCATCATTAGAGTCAACATTGAACTGCCACCATAACTGATAAATGGCAATGGAATTCCCACCACCGGCAACAGACCGATAACCATACCTATATTAACCAACACCTGGAAAGCAAAAAATGATGTCATGCCAACACCAACCAACAGACCAAAACGATCACTGGCCCTGTTGGCAATAATCAATGTACGAATAATTATAATACCATATAGCAGCAAAAGAGCTACACCACCAAAAAATCCCCACTCTTCAGCCAACACCGAAAAAATAAAATCTGTATGTCGCTCAGGTAAAAATTCCAAACGACTTTGAGAACCCACCATAAAACCCTTGCCAAATACCCCACCAGAACCGATGGCAATTTTAGATTGTATTATGTGATAACCCGCTCCTAAAGGATCTTGCTCTGGGAAAAACAGGGTTAAGATGCGCTGCCGTTGGTAGTCATAAAGATAGTTCCAAGCAACAGGAACTGAAGCACCAAAAACAACCAGAGAACCAATAATCAATGTCCAGGAGAGACCAGATACCACCATTACCGTCACCCCCACAGATATGACCATGATAGCTGTTCCCAAATCCGGCTGTTTCATTATAAATATAGCCGGGACAGCTATCATCAAGAGTGGAACCGCCACACCACCGGAATCAAACCGCATCAAAGCTGCTCTATCGTGGAAATATCTCGCCAAAGCCAGCACCAAAGCCACCTTCATCAGCTCCGATGGTTGCAGCAAAAAACCACCAATGGACAACCAGCGTCTGGCCCCCATGCCCATGGTTCCCATAAAAAAAACTGCTACCAATAGTGACAACGAGATACCATAGAACACATATGCGTATCGGCGATATAGCTTCTCCCCTCCCACAACGCCCAAAGATATCATAATAAATAGACCCACACCAAAACGGGCCATCTGTCGCCACAACAGAGGAAGATTATCACCGCCACCAGTTGCTGAATAGAGGACAACAAAACCCACCGATGCCAAAATAATCAACATGGCAAACAGGCTCCAGGGAAAACGGGCAAATCGCTCTCCCCAGCCCAGAGAACTCTCCCCACCAAGGCCGAGATATCCCCTTTTATCAGCTGTTTCCACTACTATCCCCACCTCCATCTTGCTGTGAGAAATAATAATCTATCAGCTCTTTAGCGATTGGTGCTGCTGCTGAACTTCCGTGTCCACCATGTTCTATGACAATTGAGATTGCTAGTTTAGGCTCACTTTCAGAGTCTGCTGGTGCATAGCTGACATATAGGGCATGATCTCTGTGGCGATAGTTGTCTGATTTGATAATCTCCCCCGACTCTTCCCGCTTATGCCGTACAACCTGGGAGGTTCCTGTTTTTCCAGCCGCTTTTACTTTTTCAGGTTTAAAACGTTTAGCAGTACCTGCATAACCGTGCACAACCTCACGCAGCCCTTTTCTCAACAGCTCCATCTGCGAGCTGTTGATATGGCCCCACTGGAGCACCTCCGGCAGTTCGTCAGCTCCCAAATCAACCAAAGATGGACGATAAACAGTACCACCGTTGGCAATTGCTGCCATCATATTTGCCAACTGTAACGGGGTTGCCAACAGATAACCTTGACCAATGGCGGTAATCATTGTCTCACCTGGATACCAGACCAGACCCTGCATAGCCCTCTTCCAAGAACGAGAGGGAACCAAACCGGGCTTTTCACCGTTTAAACCAATTTTGGTAATATCTCCCAAACCAAGTCGGCGGGCCTGTCTCTCAATGGCATCAATACCAACTTTTTCTGCCAGCTTATAAAAAAAGACATCACAAGATTGCGCTAAAGCCTGCACCAGCCCCATCTGCCCATGGCCTTTGCGTTTCCAACAGTAAAATTTATGTTTCTCTCGTATAATATGACCAGGACAATAATAGCTCTCCTTGGCATCCAGTTTACCTTCCGACATGGCTGCTAGAGCCACTACAATTTTAAAGGTTGAACCGGGAGGATATTGGCCCTGTATTGCCTTATTTCCCAAAGGACGGTCTGGGTTGGTGATTATTTCCCGCCACTCTTTGGCGGTAAAACCCCGGATAAATTTGTTGGGATCATAAGAGGGTTGGGATGCCATGACCAGCACCCTGCCATTATTGGGGTCGATCACCACCACCGATCCCACCTTGCCTTGTAACGCCTTTTCGGCAACCTGTTGGAGTCCCAGATCAATAGTTAATTTAAGATCTTCTCCCGGACGTGATGGGGTCTGACGCAGTTGGCGAATCTGCCTGCCGGTTGCATTAACCTCCATCTCCCTTACCCCTTCACGGCCTCTGAGCTGCACCTCAAACTGTCGCTCCATGCCGCTTTTGCCGACAAAATCACCTGAGCGAAAATGTATAGCCGGAAAACGCCGTTCATCACGGTCGTTGACCTCGCCGATATAGCCCAACAGATGGGCAGCAGATACCCCTTGGGGATAGTCTCGAACAGCTTGAACCTGGATTGTCACACCGGGAAAAGTGTGAATTTTGGTCTCAATCCTACTCACCTCCTCCCATGTCAGATGAGATTTTATCTGTAGTGGTAAAAAGGATCGCTGTCTTTGTACCCGATTGTATATGGAATCAATCTGTTTTGGTGATAACTGCAAAATTGGCTGTAAACGGTCCAGAAGGTCAGAAAAATTACCCGTTAGTTCAGGAATAACTGCCAGACGAAAGTCTGGTTTATTATCCACCATAACCTTGCCGTTTCTATCTATTATCCGCCCCCTTGAAGCTGATATTGGTTGCAGTGAAATTCTGTTATCTTCTGCTAGATTGCGGTAGTCTCCCCCTTTCATTACCTGGAGATAAAAGAGTCGACCACCCAATATTGAAAAAGCACCAAACAGTCCACCACCAACTATCCACAAACGTCGCCGGGCATCGACTTGGAACTTGGCATGTACATCATCGAGCATTTATTGATACTCCAACCAAGATTTTTGAATATGGATAAGCATGGCAACCACCACTGGCATTAGCAACATTGTCGCTATGGGACGACCAAAAAAGAGGGGAAGATAAAACTCATTCCCCCGTAAAACAGAGAAAAGCAGCAACTGTATGATCAGATCAAAAAAAACCAGAAGCAGCATAACAGGTAGCAGGTGCATAAACTCTGCAGCCCTTAGCCGTACACTAAAATGACCAATCAGCAAGACCATAGCAACCTTGGAAAAAGCGTTCAACCCCAGGGGAGTGCCAGAGATGATATCAAGCATGAGTCCAGCCACAAATGCCAAGACCGGCCCACAAAGATCGGAACGATATAACCGCCAATAGAAGAGACAGATGAGTACCAGATCCGGGCGAAAAACCGCCCAGGCTGCAAAGGGAAGTGCCAGCTCTTGGATAACAAGAGCAATCCAAACAGTAAGTAGTGGAACCCAGGGAATTAGAAGATATGAGATCAAGGTCTTTCTGCCGTACTATAATCCCACTCAATGGCCTCTATATCTTCCTTTCGGGAGGGGATCATCAGTATTGCTACATCTTCCACATGATCAAAATCAACCGCAGGTACAACCGTTAACTTACTAAAGAGGCCACTGCCCCCATTGGAGAGTTTTTCTACTCGCCCCACCACCAACCCTTTGGGGAAACCTTCTCCGGTACCGGAGGTGACTATAAGATCACCAACCTGGATTTCTGCCTCCTTGGAGACAAACTCAAGATGTAGCTTGCGACCGTTAAAACCAGAAGCAAGCCCTCTGTCTCTCGTTCTCTGCACCAAGACCGGAACCCGTGAGTTAAGGTCCAAAAGAGTAAGAACCAACGAGGTATGAGCACCAACCCGCACCACCCGACCAAGCAGCCCTTCGGGTACTATGACAATAGCATTGGGGAATACCCCCTCTGCCCGCCCGACATTGATCAATAAAGAGCGGGCAAATACCGAAGAGCTATCACCTATTACCCGGGCTGATATCCTGTTGTAATCTGGACGATAGGGAATATTGAGCAGCTCCATAAGCCGTTCATTTTCCAGCTTAAGCTCTTCTAGTTGACTTCCTAGAGGACGCAGACGACGGAGTTCAGCCTTCATGAGCTGGTTGTCATAGTCCAACTGTTTTAGTTCTGTAATGCGAGTCTGGACTTGGTTATAGGCAACTAGAGGAGAGAGAACAACCTTTTGAATTGGACCAACCAGATCCAACATTCGATCACTGACCAATTTATGTTGACCAGGTTCATAAAAACGTAGTGAAAGCAATAAAACCAAAGCGACAGCCAACATCAAGACTGCCACCATGCTATTTTTATACTGTTTGAGAAAGGCGAGAAGCTCTACCATAATCTTGGAACTTCATCTCGAAAAAAAGAAAAACTGGGGTATCTTAATTATTGATCCATTAAAATATCGGTCATGATATCAAGCTCTTCCAATGCCCGACCCGACCCCATAACAACACAAGACAGGGGATCTTCAGCAATTATCACTGGCAGCCCCGTCTCTTCGGCTAATAGTTGATCAAAACCCCTTAACAACGCACCACCACCTGTAAGCACAATTCCCCGGTCAACAATATCGGCAGCCAACTCCGGTGGTGTCCGTTCCAGAGTGACCCGTACACCTTCAACTATAGCATTAATTGGTTCACTCATGGCCTCTAAAATTTCCGGGTCGGATATGATCTGATGCTTAGGCACACCATTTATCAGATCCCGGCCTTTTACCTCCACCTCCAGACGTTCTGTTAATGGATAGGCAGAACCAACCTGAATTTTAATATTTTCCGCTGTACCCTCACCGATCAGTAGAGAATATTTACGTCGGACATGGGCGATAATCGCCTCGTCCATTTTGTCACCACCAACACGAATAGAGCGAGATGCAACAATACCAGCAAGAGAGATAATTGCCACCTCAGTTGTACCACCACCAACATCGATAACCATGGAACCACTAGCCTCTGTTACAGGCATTCCAGCTCCGATAGCTGCCGCCATTGGCTCCTCAATCAAAAAAACCTCTCTGGCTCCTGCCCCTTCGGCAGCATCACGAATGGCACGTCTTTCAACAGGTGTAGCCCCAAAAGGGACACAAACTATTATCCGGGGCGAATAAAACAGTTTGCGTTTGTGGACTTTACGAATAAAATGGCCCAACATAGCCTCGGTGACAGTAAAGTCTGCAATAACACCATCTCTTAGAGGTCTGGTTGCAACAATATTACCGGGAGTTCGGCCCAACATCCGTTTTGCTTCGTTGCCGACTGATAGTACTTTGCGACCACCTCGGGGGCTTTCATGGATTGCAACCACGGAGGGTTCAGATAGCACAACGCCGCTTCCACGAACATAAACCAAGGTGTTTGCTGTACCAAGATCAATGGCCATATCAGTGGAGAACAAGCCTTTTAATTTATTGAAAATATTGAGCATTTGCTAGCTAAACCCTTAATTATTACAAAAAAATCTTGTTGGCTATATAGATTAAAAACGACAATTTTTAAAAAACAAGCTAACACGACAAGATAACATAACGCCGTTTACACCTTCAAGTTTAGGATCTCAACCTTGTGAATAATGGTCAGAAGTCAAAATCACCAACCACTGACAACTCAAACTCTTTTCAGGTACAAGACCTGTTTGATGCAGTAGGTCTTGACAGGCGCATAGCGCAGATTACCCAAGAGTCCGATGGTCAACACATGAACCATAGCCAACGGCAGCAGCTAATAGCTCTGTTTCGTCTCGCCCTTGGTACAGGACAAAAAAGATTGCACCGTCGCCATTTAACAAGAGCTTCTGGTCAGTACATCGTTGAAGGCCGAGCCAAGCTGGTTGATGCTGTTTTACAGCGCATATTCAACCTTCTACACAACAATCCCATCAGGCAACCTTTTTCACTCATAGCTACTGGTGGTTATGGCAGAGGAGAGTTGGCCCCCTACTCTGACATTGATTTGCTATTCCTGATAAACGATGAGATGTCCGAAGAGCAGGAAGCAAGTGTTGAAAAAATGCTCTACTGCCTCTGGGATCTCGGCTTGGATATCGGACACGCAGTACGAACCATTGATGATTGTGTGCAACAGGCACGCCAAGATTTAGAAATCCGCACATCAATGTTGGAATCAAGGTTTCTGGCTGGGGATAGGGTAATCTTTGACGAATACAAAAAAATCTTGTTTAACAAAGTTTTAGACAAAAATCCAGAGAGTTTTCTCCGGGCCAAACTTCTTGAACAGAGCAAACGCCATGAAAAATTTGGCAACACTCACTTCTATCTGGAGCCAAATATCAAAGAGAACCCAGGGGGGTTAAGGGATATCCAAACTTTTTTCTGGATATCAAAATATCGCTATAAAATAAGCAATATCAAAGATCTGATTTCACAAAATATCATCACCCCAGAAGAGTATAGAATTTTTATTCGCTCCCGTGAATATCTCCGCCGGGTACGCAACGCCCTTCACTATCGCGCCGACCGCCGTGAAGACCGTTTAACTTTTCAATATCAATTAGAAATAGCCGAAGAGTTTGGCTACACAGATCGCCCGGGAATCAGGGGTGTTGAACAATTTATGCGGAGGAATTATCAGGTAGCCAGACAGGTTGGCAACCTCTCCATGGTATTTTTGAGAAACTATCAAGAGGAGCACCGTAGAGTTCACTGGTGGAACCGTCGTCGCTTGGAAAAAAACATATTGATGGTTGGCGGAAAAGTGACGGTGTCAAACTCTGATGCTTTCCTTAACAACCCTACTTTGCTGCTGAAAATTTTTGCCGTAGCACAAGACCAGATAAAACCCATCCACCCGGAGTCCATGCGCCTGATAGGTAAAAGCCTAAGCCTGATCGATAAAGAGTTTAGAGAAAAGCCGGAACATGCCGAGCTGTTCATCAAGATGCTGCGCAAAAAACGGGCTGTGGCCTGGGTACTTCGACGGATGAGTGCCAGTGGAGTACTGGGTAGATATATACCGGAATTCGGTCGCATTATCGGTCAATCGCAACACGACCTTTTCCATGTATTCACCGTCGATGAGCACACACTGCAAGCGGTTGAGGCACTGCGTAAAATTCAAAGAAAAGAGTTCTCTGCCGAGCTACCACTTGCCACCCAGATAATGGATAATATCCGTGATCCCCTGGTTTTGATATTGAGTATATTTCTCCACGATATAGCTAAAGGCCAAGGAGGTCAGCATCAGGAGAAAGGGGCTATTATCGCCGAAAAAATCTGTCGCCGACTGCAAATACCCAATGTTGATGTTGCCAAAGTTGTCTGGCTGGTTAAAAAACATCTGATATTCTCCAGAACCGCTTTTAGAATGGATATCGGTGATCCTGAGACCGTTGCCAGATTTGTTGCTGAAATTGGTAATGTTGAAAATTTAAAACTTCTGCTTATGTTAACAATTACCGATATACTGGCAGTTGGGCCGGGAGTATGGACACCATGGAAAGCCTCTCTATTGCGTCAGTTATATAACCTGACATTAGAGGCACTGGAAAAAGGAGAGTTCAAACCAGAAGGTATGGTACTGCAGGCAAATATGCGTAAAAGAGAGGCCATTGCACTTCTGGAAAAAGACTATAAAAAGGAGGATTTAAACAAACATTTCGACCGTTTCTCCCCAGATTATTTTCTCCATTATGATGCAAAAAACCTAGCGGAACATTTTATCTCTTTGGCTCCCCATCTAGATAAACCCCTGGCAATTATTTTTCGCTGGGAAGAGGACTCCGATACCACAGAGCTTATGTTACACACCCAGGACCACCCAGGGCTTATTGCAACTATTTCTGGAGTTCTTGCTGCTGAGGGGACAAACATTTTGTCTGCCAACATAACCACCACCAAGGACGGCATGGCTCTGGATATATACATTTTTCAAAACACCCAGGGTAAAGCCATACAAAACCAGCGTCGCTTGGATAGAATTGAACAAAATCTAACCTCCCTCCTTGAGGGTAAAATATGGCTAGATAATCTGATGAAACAATCGACCAAGGCGGAGTCGAAACCACAACATTTCCGCATACCGGTTGATATACGGGTTGATAACAGCTTTGAGACATTTACCCTCCTTGAGGTAACAGCTCTAGACCGAATAGGCCTGCTCTATACCATCACTCGGGTACTGCAAAAACAGGGTATTCAGGTGTTAACTGCCAAAATATCCAGCTATGGTGAGAAAGCAGTAGATGTATTCTATATAAAGGATCTATTTGGACTTAAACTGAGCAAAAGAAAACTGGATAGCGTCACCAAAGAGCTAAAGGAGTCCATAGAAAAGCTCGATTAACCACAAAAAATTTACAATACCGAAGGAATATTTAATGAATCTCCATGGCAACAGAGGAAAAAAAGGGTTATTATCAAGAATATAATCAAAACCTGATGTTGCTCTATAAACTATTGATAACCACACTTAATCAAGGAAACGTAGTAACGTGACCGACAATAATTGGTATCCTAACTCCTGGAAAAAATTCGAAGCACTTCAACAACCAGATTGGCCAGATCAAGAGAGCCTGGAGAAGACCAGCAAAAATTTGGGGCTCTATCCCCCATTGGTCTTTGCTGGTGAGGTACGCTCCTTAAAAAAACATCTTGCACGTGTTGCCAAGGGTGAGGCTTTTTTACTGCAAGGTGGAGATTGCGCGGAATCATTTAACTATTTCAGGGCCGATTCCATTCGTGATAAATTAAAAATTTTATTGCAGATGGCGATTATTCTTACCCAAGGGTTAAACAAGCCAGTGGTTAAAGTTGGACGTATCGCCGGACAGTTTGCCAAGCCCCGTTCCAGCCCCATGGAGACCAAAGATGGCGTTTCGCTACCCAGCTTCAGGGGTGAATCAGTTAACGATCCCTATTTTTCCGAAGAGGCCAGACAACCAGATCCTTCACGTTTGGAACGGGCCTATTTTCAATCTGCCAGCACCTTAAACCTACTACGGGCCATGACCAGTGGTGGCTATGCCGATCTAAATCAGGTACATGAGTGGAACTTGGATTTTGTTGCCAAGAGCACCCAGGGCAAACGTTATAAAGATCTGGCTGACAAACTGAGTGAATCTTTACGCTTTATGCAGGTGGTGGGAATCAACGCTGGCAACACTCCAGCTATCCATGAAATTGAATATTTCACCAGCCATGAGGCACTCATTCTGGAATATGAGAGCGCACTTACACGGCGAGACTCTCTAACCAACGATTTTTATGACTGCTCTGCCCATATGTTATGGATTGGCGAGCGAACCAGACAGCTTGATGGAGCCCATGTTGAGTTTTTACGTGGTGTAAACAATCCAATTGGTGTCAAAATCGGCCCTACCGCCACAGCTGACGATGTACTTGGACTTTGTGATAAAATCAATCCTGAAAATGAACCGGGTCGTTTGACCTTTATCTGCCGTTTTGGTCATGAAAAAATCCAAGAATCCCTACCCCAGCTTCTGCGTACCATAGCAAGGGAAGGCAAAGAGATTATTTGGAGCTGTGACCCCATGCACGGCAACACCTACTCATCGCCATCGGGCTTTAAAACCCGTTCAATTGACCATATTCTAAATGAGATAAATCACTTTTTTAGAATCCACAAGGCAGAGGGAACCCTGCCAGGTGGAGTCCATTTTGAGCTGACTGGCGACAATGTCACCGAGTGTGTTGGTGGTTCATTGGAAGAGGTGTTGGAAGAGGATCTAAAAGATCGCTACGAAACAACCTGTGACCCCCGACTCAATGCCGCTCAAAGCCTTGATATCGCTTTTTTGGTCGCCGAGACGTTGCAGAAGAAGAACGGTCAGACTTAAACTCGTATGGATCTGGGTCCATTGGTTGACTAACAGGTGGCAGACGTCTGCCACCTTTAGGAAACATTATCGTTGGGGTCAATTTGCAAAAAGTCATTAGAAGCGTCCTCTCTCATTTTTAATGCTATCAATAGTCATTTTGGCCTCTGTGGGAATGCCGGGCAGAATCCCATACCACCACTGACGCACTGTGGACTCAGATGTCTGGAGATCTTTGGCCAATGCCCGAATATAGACTCTATTGATCAATCCGTTTCCATATAGTCGTTCACTAGCAACACGTAATTCTGCTGAAGTCATTTTTCTTTTCCTTTATTCTTAAAAAATCTTTAATCAAAATCTCTGTTCAATTGATCCCAATTTTGCGATCAAGGTTAACCAGTATATTGCTTGAGAGTTAAGCTGTTTGGCATTTTTTCATGCGTTCAGCCAGGGAGACATTCCCTTGGCTACTTGTGTCCCAACGCCAAAGCAGACTTCGCAACCAGCCTACATTTGCAATGCTTGGAATAAACAATCCACCGCCACTGCGAAAAAAATTACCCATGATATATACCTCTTTAACTATATTATATATGTTGTCTGTATAGAGTGAACATAAAAAGACATAAAAAAAATTTGCCGACTATTAAATCTCAGACGTAGAACAGATATTAATAATCAGGTATCAGCTTTCTTAGTAGTAACAGTGTAAAAATAAAGGTAACAGCTCCCAAGGTAATAAAAAATTTTGCCTCAGACTGACTAGAAACTTCTGAAGTGTTGGTTAATTTCTCAACCTTACCACTTAATACAGCTTCCCCATCCAATAATTTAACTGTTTGCTCTCTCATCTCACTAACAACCCTTTGTCTATTTTTGTCTGTTACTGCATTTTCATGATGACCATTAATGCAACCTACTTGCCAATATTGAAACTTAAGAATCCATTAAAATAGGGATATCCAAGAAAATCTCTATTTCACAAAGGGTTTCGTTAAGAAAATATTTTCACAACTTAGAAAAACCCCCAATTCAAGCTTGCGTTAATACTAACTGTTTTTATGAACTTTTTTTAAAAAAGGGAGTAAAATGACAAAAAAACCGACAGCTGCCAAAAAAGCTACTGGTAGGCATTTTGCATTATTTGTGACCGAAATGGGGTTTCAGGCTGTTTTTTGGAACCGTATTGGAAATGAATAACTACAAGCAAGATTTGCTATAGATTTCTATAGCTATATAGCGGATGACTATCAACTATCCCCTATAACCTCTTTTAGAGCTTTTGATAAATCGGCCATAGATAGGGGTTTTAGGAAAAAATTTTTGAATCCATAATCCTTTGCACTCTTTTCGGTTATTTTTTCGCTGTAACCTGTACAGAGGAAAACCGGAATATCCGGTCTAATATTACGGATTTGGGCGGTGAGATCATTACCCATTAGCTCCGGCATGATTTGATCGGTAATGACGGCATCGTAGCTATCGGGAGATTGTTGAAAACTACTTAGCGCCTCTTTGGGATTGGTATAGCCATCACCACTATAGCCGAGAGACTCCAGCATTTTTATACCCAACTCAACAAAACCGGGTTCATCATCGACAAAAAGAATCCGGCCAACTCCTTTATGGATGCTGGTTTCGCCCTTGATATCTTCTACCTTATCTGATTTGACTTTAGCAACTGGCAGGTAGACAAAAAATGATGAACCCTCACCAAGTTTGCTCTCAAGCTTAACAGTGCCATTACAGTTTTTCAGAACACTGTGTACCACCGAAAGCCCCAACCCACTCCCCTTACCCTTATCTTTTGTGGAGTAGAATGGCTCAAATACCCGCTGGCTGACATCTGGTGCTATACCCGGACCACTATCAGTCACAACAAGTTGCAGATAATCCCCTGGTCGGATATCAGACAAGTTGAGATCATTTTTTCTGACTGTCACAGGCTTTAATGCAACCTTCATCTCTCCACCACTCTCTCCCATGGCCTGTCCAGCATTGGTGCAGAGGTTTATCAACACCTGATACAGCTGTGTTGGGTCCATATAAACCTGCTTTGTCTGCCCATGTATGGATGTCCGTATCTTTATGGATGAGGGCAAGGTGGATTTCATGAGTTTCAAAGCTTCATAGATCATCGGTTCGGGATCAAATAATTTTTCATCACATTGTGAACGATGACCAATGGTTAACAGCTGCCTAACCAGATCAGCACCACGTTTAGATGCTTTGATAATATTTTTTATTGTCTCCTCATCTGTGCTTATTCCCAACAACAATAGCTCTGCGTTACCGGAGATGATGCCCAAAATATTGTTGAAATCGTGGGCAATTCCCCCAGCAAGAGTTCCGAGAGCCTCCATTTTTTGTGATTGATTCAGCTGCTGTTCTATATGTTTGCGTTCGGTGATATCAATGTTTGTACCGACAAAACGGATGGGATTATCTTGCTCATCTCGCACCGAGTATCCCCTTGATAAAACGGGAATATAATGACCATCTTTATGACGGATACGAAACTCAATTGAAAATTTTTCCAACTCTCCTGCTAGATACTCTTTTTTATGCTCAATAACCCGTTCATGGTCATCAGGATGAAGTCGGGAACGCCATGTATCCGGTATATTTTCAAGCTCTTCATCACCATAACCCAACATACTTTTCCAGCGTGGGGAGAAATAGATCTCATCGGTTTGCAGGTTCCAATCCCACACACCATCATTGGCCCCTTTCATAGCTAGAGAGAAACGCTCTTCAGAAGCATGGAGTGCAGCTGTTCTTTCCTGCACCCTATCTTCCAGTTCATTTTGCGCTTTATGTAGCTCTACTAAAATCTCCTTGCGTTCGGTTATATCGCGAATAACCCCGATTGTACCTATATAAGATCTGATTTTTTCTAAATCCCCCAAGGGGATATGCTCACCATAGAGACCAGAACTGTTGACCTCCACAAAGCGCACAGCCCCCCCGGATTCTGTAATTCTATCTGGTTCGCTTTGATTATCGGAGCCGGGTTGCAGGCGGATTTCCAACCCGGAGGTTTTACGATCAACCGACCTTTTTTCGTCAAAAAGTTTAAGCTTTCCTCCCGGCTCCTGAGTTTTGACTTTATCTATTGCCTTATTGTAGCTGACATCTTCTACATCTGAAGCGTGGATTATGGTGCTGAAATGTTTACCTATCAGATCAGACTCATGGTAGCCAAGCCTCTGTATTGACTGATTTAAAAATGTAAAACGACCTTCATAATCTATTTTATAGACAATATCCGGTATTGTTTGCACCAGGTTACGGAATCTCTCTTCGGAGGCCGACAGTTGATCCATGCTTGTGGTCAACTGCTGGTTGATATCATTTAGTCGAATATTTTTCTCTACCAGCTCACGACGTGCCTGTTTTAGCTCTATCTGGGTTTTTATGCGCGCCAGTACCACCTGGGGTCTTATGGGTTTTGTAATATAGTCGACCCCTCCTAGCTCCAACCCTTTTATCTCATCTTCCATCTCGGTTTTAGCAGTGACAAAGATGATCGGTATATCTTTGGTTTGAGGGTTGCTCTTTAAACGGCTACAAACCTCATAACCGTCCATCTCCGGCATTATGACATCCAACAAAATCAGATCTGGTTGGGGGCTTTTTGCAGCCATTTTCAGAGCTAGTTCCCCACTGACAGCAGGGCGTATGACATAGGTATCTTGCAGCAGAAGTTTTAAAACATCGACATTCGCCGGGGCATCATCTACAACCAATATGGTTGGTTTGTAAGTTTGATTATTAATGGTCATTATCCCTAGCTCCCTCGATATCTCCCATCTTTCTCACAACTATCTTTTTAAACTACCACATTTTTTTTTAACTTGATATACCCATAATTCCACCAATCATTATTACTAAGGGAATATCAAATGGGGGGAGATCTTAAAATTTTATCTATCCCAGCCCACTTCCAGCTGTAAGAAAAATTATAGCTAAAACCGGTTATCCCGGTTTTTTTTGGTTATGAAGGAAGATAGTCCAAACAGGGTATTTTACGTCGGGCATCAATCACCTTTTTTGGATCTATCCGGGCCATCACCACCCCTGGACCATCAGGAGCACGAGAGAGCACTGTACCCCAAGGTTCGACAATCATGGAGTGTCCATAAGTGCGCCTACCACCGGGATGTCTACCCTGTTGTCCGGGAGCCAACACGTAGCAGAAGTTCTCTATCGCCCTGGAACGGAGCAAAACCTCCCAATGGACATGACCGGTACTAATGGTAAATGCCGATGGCACTGTTAAAATTGTTGCCCCCATTGCGGTCAATTTACGATACTGCTCTGGAAATCGCAGATCATAACATATGGAAAGCCCAATACGCCCAAATGGACTATCGACCACAACATGCTGGTCACCTGCATTGATTAGTTTAGACTCTTTGTACGATTGCCTCTCACCAAAATTGGCATCAAAAAGGTGAATTTTATCGTAGCGGGCTTGCACCTTTCCTTCATGGTCAACCACAAAACAGGTGTTGGCAAACTGTTTGGATTTTGGCAGGGAGATTGATATGGAGCCACCAACGATCCAAACTCCATGACGCAGGGCAAAAGTTTGTAAAAACTTGAGTGAAGGACTGTTATCGGGATCTTCCCGACCTGCAAGTTTCTCTGCCTCATTTCGTCCCATAAAGGAGAAACACTCAGGCAGCACAATCAGGCCAGCACCCCACTCCACCGCCTGGGTCATCAACTCCCCTGCCACGCGCAAATTATCCTCAAGCTCATGGCTGGAACACATCTGAATGAGAGCAACTTGGTCCATGGTTTTTTATCCAGCTAACAGCCCATCTAGTTCACCATCTAGCTCCAACTCGTAGAGATCGTCACAGCCACCGACATGCTTATCACCAATAAAAATTTGCGGTACTGTCCGTTTGCCACCTGACTTTGCCAACATCTCATCATGACGCTCAGGATTTTTGGTTAAATTAATCTCTTCGTAAGCGGCTCCCTTTTTATCCAGCAACATTTTTGCCCGCACACAATAGGGACATACCGTTGTACTATAAACTATCACCTTTGGCATTTAACTATCTCCATAAATTGCAAAATATTTTTTAAATCTACTTATTTACTCTTTTAATGTTCTGGCAACACAGAGCACACTTACCCTCTTGGCTCCTGCTCTTTTTAGCTCCTTGACCGCAGAGGTCATTGTTGCACCCGTGGTAAAAACATCATCAACCAATAATATCGCACGTCCAGTCACTTTATTATGATCTGCCTTAAAAGCATCCTGAACATTTGCAACCCGTCCCAACTGGCTTAAATGGGTCTGGGGCTTGGTCATTTTTATACGCTTTAGACCATTTGTCACCATTGGTCGATCTAATTTTTTTGCCAGCTCCCCAGCCAAAAGGGCTGACTGATTATATCTTCTGGCTATAAACCGCCATGGATGCAGAGGAACAGGAAGAATAATATCAGGCTCTTCCCAACATAGATCCTCTTGCAAACGTAACCAACAAAGGTTAGCGATCAACCGACACCACTCAGAGTAGTCAGCAAACTTATAGCCGACCAACAGCTTAGCTATTCCTCTGTTGTAAGTGAAGGGAAAATAGACCCTATCAGGGGAATCATTCACCACCAAACATCTGCCACAACCAAGTTCAGCTTTTACTGTATCCCCACCACAACGCAGACAGTATGCCTCTGGTGCATTTGGTAATTGATCATAACATTCACCACATAGAGTGTGGGCATTAGCAACCCCTTCACCACAAAGGGGACAGCTTGCAGGAAAAATTGAGTCTAATATGTTAGGCCCTATTTTATCTGTTATGGCCTTAGCCGTTGCCAATGTCTTGAAGATCATAAACCAACTATCAAGTTTAAATTATAAAAAAATAAAAGCCATCCTGCCATAAGCTAACGGTTGTGTCTCCACCTGTTAT
Organism: Magnetococcales bacterium; assembly: GCA_015232405.1. Taxonomy (GTDB): domain Bacteria; phylum Pseudomonadota; class Magnetococcia; order Magnetococcales; family JADFYX01. The sequence goes on from JADFZS010000054.1 coordinate 23,249, forward strand.
ATGAAATTTAAAATATAAATTACAAAATGACAAATAAAATAGCATTTAAAATCAGTACCTAGCAAAAAAGACAACCCTGTTATAAGCTGGTTTGTGTATAACTATTTTTTAAATGCACTTAAACTGACAAATGATAATCTTAAACAATCTTATCAATAGTCTGTAAACTACTGCAAAGTTATTAAAAAACAGAGGTAAACCAATCGCCCCATGGATGAAAATGTTGTATCATTCGTAAAACCTTTGGATCAACTAAGCTCCCACCGTGTGCGCCAGGCCTGGCAAAAATGTGGGGACGATTTGGTCGATCCCTCCTCACTTGTTACCCAAGTAGGAAAACAGCTTATAACCCGTTTGGAAGAGATTAAAATTGAGCCAAAACAGGTTTTAAATTTTGGTGAACGTGGCGGCCTGCTAACAGCAGATTTACGCAGAAAACTACCAAAGACCAACATTGTTGCCGCAACAATGGCCCAGGCTGCGGCTATCCATGCTGCACCCTATCACGGTTTTTTCAGTCGCAGAAGGCAGCCAGCTGTTGTTACTGGGGACAGAGCTTTACCGTTTAAACGTAACAGCTTTGATGTGGTGCTATCCAACATGGCTCTACACTGGTGCAACAACCCTAAAGCAACCTTACGAGAGATTCGCAGGGTGTTAAAACCCGGTGGTGCTTTTTTGATGTCCATGGCAGGTGGCGAATCACTGCAAGAGTTAAAGGTCTGTTTAGCCGACCTGGACAGACAGAGATGGGGCAAAGCATGGCCTCGCATACCAGAACTGCCGGATATGCACACTTTTGGTGATCTTCTGGCCTCATGTGGCTTTTCTCAAACCATAGTCGACCGTGATCCCATACAGGCCCCCTTCCCCGACCTGGATACGGTTTTAAAAGGTCTTAAAAAAATGGGGGCTGGTAACTACCATAGAGATAGGTTAAGTGGACTCACCACAAAAAAATATTTCAAAGAGCTGGCAGAACTCTATCAACAACGTTTTGCTCTGCCTGATGGAAGGATAAATGTCTCCATGGAGGTGCTTTTCGGTCACGCCTGGAAAGCCGACCCCAGCCGGATTGAGGAGCAACAGAGCCAATCATGCGCCCTACCAAAACCAACTCTTGATCCATCCCTGTAAAACTCATACGCAATTCAACGGTTTTATTCCATGACTATGGGTGGGTTTGTAGGTGTGTAATCCTTGACTGCCAACTGCCAGTAAGTTGCGCCATTTTCCTCTTTTAGTGGTTTGAAATTAAGGTTGGGGTAGTGATCTTTAACCAGATCATTGCGAGATGATGGAATCCATACTCCCCTCAACACGGTTATTCCTCTCTTTTTGGCCTCGGTTATAAGTTGTTCTAAAACAAACTCCTCAACCCTTCTTTTCAACACCCTGCAGCTCATAAGCCAGATATCAATATCCCACACTGTACCAGTTGTTCGACAGATAACCACACTGATCATGCCGTTATCGCCAAAACGATCTTGTAGACGTACCTGGAGGGTAAAGACCGTATCATCTCTCTCCATGGCGATAACCTGGGCCTCAGTATAACGCCGGGTGGTTAGATTAAACTGATTGGTTTTGTTTATCAGCTGTACAATGCGGCTACGGCCTAACTGATTAAAACTGCTAACCTGGGCTTTCATAGCCAACGATTGTAAAAATTCATCGATGTTACGAGAACTGCTCTGAAGCTGGGTACGTTGTGAGTTGGCCTGATACTGCTCTGCCCGTTGCTTGTCATCTGGGGTGTAGGCTATGGATTCAAAATATCCACCTGCAAGTAAAGCCCGTGGGTAGTATGCTGGATCATCGGGTAGTTCCGGTACAGCTACCTGTGGTAGAGCTTCTCTTACCTGCGCCCTTTCTGCCGGATTATCATCTAAAAAAACCAGACTATCCAAACCGATATTTAAAACCCTGGCGATCTCCTCCAAATTACTGGCTTTATCGTGCCAATTGGCGAGAAAAACTGCAATATGCTCCTCTTTTAAAATCATATCGGGGTGTTTGCGAAATGGTAGTCGACCATTTTTTTCATCATTTTTAGAACAGACCGCCAGGACAATACCCCGATTGCGCAGATTTAAGGCAGTACGTTGAATTGCCAAAAAGGCCTCACCCTGGGCGTTGCCCTGGTCCAACATAATTCCCTCTAAACCGTCATCACCTATAACACCACCCCATAGAGTGTTATCCAGATCCAACACCAGACATTTTCTACTTTTGCCCCTGATAGCCCCCAACAGGCGGGCTAGATAGTCTCCATACAGTGGGACCAATTTTTGGGAAAAAGGCAGTTTGGCAAAGTTCCACTGGATAGGATCGTGCCAGCTATCCAGCCCCACCCTATTGGCTAATTTTGCCACATCCAACACAGTGGTCCCAGACTCTTGGGGTAGTGTTGCCAGATAGGAGTTAAAGGCTGTTATCTGTCTCTGTATCGACGAAACCAGACGGGCATCATAGCTGCCAAATAGAGCGTCAGTTGGTTGTGGTATGGTCTGCACAATTACCACACGGCTACCATTCTGGCTAAATTTAGCAATTAACAGATCAATATATTCCTTGATATCATCCGCTAAAGATGGCTCATAACCACCATTGTTTGCCACATCCGACAATACATCTTTAAAGTTTATACCTCTATAGTCCAATGCCAACAAAACCCCATCTAGCTCCTCTTTGTTTATTGGCGAATCGGGGTCTAGAGCCTCCTGCATTACCTGACCAAAATGGGCCTCTACCACCGTTAAGGCGATTCCAAACCGTAAACATGACCCAACCAATGCTTCAACAAACAGACCAGTAGTGGCGTTACTAACCAGCCCTAGTCGAAACGGTTTTAGAAGCTGGCTTGTTTGTGTTTTTTTTTGTTGTGCCAAAAAGGTGCGAGCCAAAGAGTTTAGCTGATTATTACTTAGGGCAAACTGGGCAAGACGGTACATCTCCAACGTGGAGTCATCATCTGTTTCTCCTATAGCCCGACAGCGTTCACGGAAATCGTCCGGGGTTGCAGGCAGCCAGGGACAGCTCTGAATATTCCACTCTTTCATAACAACATTTGCTCCGACATACTGTTACGACTGTTTTTGTTGTATCAAATTAATATAGTCTGTAACACTCTCTATACTAATCACCTCAGAGGTGCTCAATTTAACGCCAAAAGCCTCTTCTATTGCCACGATCAACCAGATATTCTTCATGCTATCCCAACCCTTGATATCTTTTGCCGTCATGTCAGGGGTAAGCTCAAGAGTTGGACTATTAAAAGTCTCTCGCATTATTTCTGTGATTTTTGTGAGTATTTCGTCCTGGTTCATTCATAACTCCATAATAGCTAACAAGTTTGCTTAAGTATTACATTATACCTGGAATATGTAGTTGTCGCTATGCAGATACCACAAACAGCTAGGTCTAGGTTTAATTTTTAAAATTGAAAATAGATAAAATCTACCGAGTCTCCCCTTAGAACCAGTATGCCGATAAACATTATCATGGAGGCAACAGTCTGAATCGCAATCGGCTCCCAACGGTCCCCTTTCCAATACCGTTCTCGAACATAAGCGAATATGGTGTGAGCCCACAATGGTAAAGAGAACAAAAGAGCCTTGGCAAATAAAAACAGAGCTGCAGTTATCTGTATTTCACTATTAACAAAAGGAGATAGTGTTAAATCCCGCCACATATAGCTTATATCAACATTTAAAAAAATAATATAACTGGGATGGAGCAAAATAAACATCAACAGGATTTGAAACGGCCTTAAAAATTGATGGTCCCGAATATATTCAGGGGTTACAGATTTTGCCCAGGCGTATATCAGTAATAGGACAAAATGGTAGAGACCCCACAAAACAAAGCTCCACCCGGCTCCATGCCAAAGACCGTTTAAAAAAAATGTGATAAACAGACTGATTATAAGCCCACCTACCGCTGTACGCAGACGACGAGAAAGAGCTAAAGAGAGAAATATATAGTCGTGAACCCACGAAGTGAGTGATATATGCCAGCGTTTCCAAAATTCGGTTGGAGAGGCGGAGATATAGGGATGGTTGAAATTTTGTGATAGCTTAAACCCAAGCAGACGAGCCGAGCCACGAGCAATATCTGTATAGGCAGAAAAATCGGCAAATATCTGTATACCAAAAGCAAAAGCCCCGACCCATACCAGCATAAACGATGTGTTTTCCAACAGAAATATCTTACTGACAATAAATGCGATATTATCAGCTATCACCATTTTTTTGAAAAATCCCCAAATCAACAAAAACAGTGCACTTTGCACATCATCTACACTTAATGTCCGCTTTTTTTCTATCTGGGGCAGAAAATTAACCGCCCTTTCAATTGGTCCGGCAACCAGCTGTGGAAAAAAAGAGACAAAAAGAGCAAAATCTAAAAAGTTTTTCCGGGGTTTTAGCTGTCCACGATAGATATCAATGGTGTAGCTCATGGTTTGAAAAGTATAAAATGAGATACCCACAGGAAGATAAATATCAAGGTTGTTGGTAAAACTGGGCAAGCCAAGAAGAATCAACAGTTCGGCAACATTATCGACAAAAAATCCGAAATATTTAAAATATCCCAAAAGACCTAGATTTACCGTAATACTGACAATGAGTATCTTTAGCTTATGCTCAACAAAACGGCCCATTGCCAAGCCGCAATAATAATCAACAACTGTTGAAGTTAAAATAAGGTAGAGAAACCAAGGGTGGACATAACCATAGAAAAAATAGCTCATTGCTATGAGAAACAGTACCTGTTTTTCCCGGTTGAGCATCCAATAAATTGCAACAACCAATGGCAGAAATACTAAGTAATCCAGACTATGAAAAATCACTTTAGATGCTCCCCTAAGCGAGCAACAAAGTTTTCGGTCCAAAACTTCATGTGCTTTGGAGCGATGTGAGCACCATCATTATACATGGAGAAGATTATTTTGGGATCGTTGCTAAAATCGTGAAAAGGGATACCGTTTAGTTTGGAATATTCCGACAGATCTGCAATATAACTATCTAAAGGGCCATTTTCTTGTATCAAGTTATTTCTGTTGGGTCGCGACTTGATACGGACAAAAACCAATTTCAGCCCCGCCTCTTTTGCCAGCCTGACAATATGGGGCAAAAACGATATTTTCAGACGCTGTTTAAAGTTCAATTGATTATCAAGGGTAAAAGATTTGCTGATACGGCCTTTCTGGTCACGTTGGTTGGTAAAACCAAAAACCTCCCAGGCTATACGGGATTTCAGAGCCTCTCTGTCAGCCATTATTTTTCTTCTTTTTGTACTGGTTATCTGCTCTGGATGCATTAAAGCTTGTAGTTTATAGCTTGCATAACCCGGCATGGAAACAAGAAAACTTGCGCTATCAATAACCCAGTCCACCCCTTTACGCCAATACTCCTGTATGGGATAGAGCTTTAGAAGCCACTCCTCTAAATGATCAAAAAAATCTTTATGATAACCCATTACCTGATCAAAAACTGGTTCAGAATCCAAAGAGCTTTTCTGAATTTTTTCCATGATAAAAACAGAGCTTGAGTTATCAGATGGATTGGTCATGGCAGTGTGGCGAAAGAAGATAAATACAGTCTTTGGCTTTACCCCTGAGGCAATAAGGTAGTTTTTAAACCATAAAAACCATAACGATGATAGAGCACCAACATCACTGAGCATATATCCGGTCTGACCATCCATTACACTGTTGAAATGGTCAATATCAATCCGAGATAGCAACATTGAGCTACCGATAAAAACATAATCAGGCTTTAATTTGGCTAGGTTTTGTCGGTGTTGGGGGTCAAATCCAAAACGGGTGCTTTTGTCTCCCACAATCAACATGGGAGTTACAAAAATAAGCAGTATTATAATCAACAGGCGGAGAACAGCTCTGTATGAAGTGGCTCCATACTCTTTATGAAAAAAAACAGAGGCTTTATGCTGGTTAATTGTCATAGCACAAAACCAAAAACAGATAAGACAAATGTAAAAAAGATAGTGCTCTTGACATAAAAAACAGACCTGCAAAAAAGCTAACCTGTAAGTACAACATCCAGACTTAAAAAGCCGGAAACAAAACCAATAATTTGGGATTACAAATTAATTAACAATTTCCAACTCAAAGAGTTAATTGTAAGTCGATATTTGGTAAATTGTCCATGGTATAGTCATGTTTGCAAATACTAATTATTTTAACCTCGAAACAGCAGTTGTCAGCACGCACCGCCAACCGCCGTTTCTAGGTTTAACCCTTACGAACAAGGGGAGCCATATGATCCACCAGAGTTAAAGGCCTTTTGTGTCCCAACTCCTGCCAACGGTGGTCAGCCTCGTTCCACTCTCTAAAAGAGTATGGGTTTGATACTCCAGCCTCTACCCTTGCCCGTTCAAACCTCTCCAGCCTATCAAACCGTTCTGCCAATGAAAGACCTTTGCCAACCACATAGGGGGTAATGGCAAAAAGTTTGTTTAACTGGGAGCTAAAACGGGTTTTTACACCTGATTCAGCCAGATGGTCTGATCCTGCCAGCCCTTCTGGGTGAAATTGAAACAGCCAGGGGTCGGCTTGATGGATGTTGTTATTGTTGCGTTTGATAAAACTCAACGTCTCGTTAAATTCAGCCTCTGTCTCCCCTGGATAACCAACAATCCAGAGGGTACTTGTGACTATATCAGCACCAGAGAGGGCCGCCAAACTTTTCTCCATGGTTTCCACATTGGTTTTTTTCACCATCTCATCAAGAATACGCTGGCTTGCCGACTCCATACCCAACCTTGCTCTATGGAGACCACCCCTACTCCATTTTTTAGCTCTATCTTCATAGGTGCAGGAGACATCAGCCCGTAGATAACAGTCATATTTTAACGGTATGCCATCCTCATAGGTTAAATCTGTCAATGTGGTTATTATATGGTTGGAGAGTGAATCGCAGATATAGATACAGCGTCGATTATATTTTTTACTGAGTTGTTTTACCTGGGTAAAAAACTGCCCTTTGGGTGTTGAGCGAAACCCTTTCCAAAAAATAGTTTCCGCACAAAATGAACACTCAAAAGGACACCCTCTAGCACTGGCAATGGAGAGGGAGAGATAGTTTCTTAAATCAAGCTCGTCATAATCGGGCAGAGGAAGGTCAACCAGTTTTTTTATGTAGTTTTGCGGGCGAACAATAGCCGAAGGCATATCGCTATTGTTCAATATATCCAAAAATGCCTCTTCACCTTCACCGACTACATAATAATCAATACAAGGGTGGGCGTTAAAAAATGACTGCACCTCCTCCTCTTTGGAGATAATGCCCATTATCGGCCCGGGACCACCAACTACAGTGCGCACCTGGGGCTTAAGCTTTTTTACCATGTTCAGGATAAAAAGGGTTGCCGGCCATGTTGAATTATAGAGAGAGCAACCGACGATTTGAGGCTCATTTTTGTTGAGCAGGGTTAACAGTATCTCCTCGACTCGGCTATATAGTCTGGCAAATAGTGCATCAAACTCTTTTTCGTCAAAGGCTGCCATAAAACTATCATTAGGAGCACCGTTGACATTGACAATTTCAGCACATAGCTCCCTATAGTTTGGCTCATCTTTCATAAAAAGATATACCAACTGATGTAGAGCCAGAGTCTCTGTTCCGTTACGGGCTATATTCCAATTTTTCCATTGGGGAAACTGCCGACTACCAATCTCAAAATACTCTTTTTGAGCGCCAAATACATCACCAACCATATTAAAATCAAACAGTGCTACTTTATGACCGTGTGGCTCACAGTAGGCTTTGAGAGATGACACTCCCAAGGGAACACATACCGGGTCCCAAAAATGGGGAACAATTAAAAGTGCTTTTGCCATGAAAAAACCCAAAAAAAAAGTATTAACCTAGAAAGCTGTTGCAATCTCTCAATATAACAGGATTTTATAGCAAAATCCATCACCATGGGATCTTGTATGACAGCGTAGGAGATCAAATGGCTACCAAGCCCTAGTTTTTTTCAAACACCAGATCAAGAGGTATATCGGCACTTTGCAATCTTTGTAGATCTTCTGATAGTTGGGGGCCGATAGTGCCATACTTTTTTTCAAACTCCACCACCCCGTTATAATCCCCATCACCCTGAAATTTCAAGATAGTTGCAATTAATAAAGAGGTGGCACTCTCCATCCTCTGGGGGTCTATACGGTATTCACCTTTGACAGAACGGCTGAAAACATTTTTTTCCTTTAGGTAGTTAAAACGGATAAGGTTGGCTCTAGCGTGGGAACTGGTGGCTCCAAAACGGATTGAACGAAAAATAGAGGTAAATGATGTTACATATAAATCAAGAAGTTTCTCTTTGGGCCACCCCTGGGTTTGTTGGAGTTTTGCGGCGATAAAAAGCCCCAAAGCATCCGCTTTACCCTCCTCTACCATCCAACTGTTCTCTTTTAGTGCAGCCTCAACACTTTTTTTGCTTGCAACAAGCTTTTTCACCCCCAAACCGTGGGCGATTTCATGGTACATGGTGTTGTCGAAAAAGGCCTGCATAGCAACATGGCTACGCTGGGACGGGTGGATAACCATGTTAGCAATGGGTTTAACTATATGGTTGAATTTAGCATCCATGGCATTTTTAAGTTGCAGACGACGGGAGCCTGCTTTTAGCTGCACATGGGGATCATTTGGCAGATGAACAGCTATGGCACGGGTGGCAGCGGCATCTCCACTATAGAGAATTACATCATAAACCCCAAGGTCGGAATCCGCCCCTGGGCTATCCTGCTTATAAGCTAACGGTACAGGCAGCTCTCTCTGCCAGCTTGGCAACATTTTTGTGTAGGTTGCTAGCTTATTGCTCCAGGCTCTATCTTTTAAAAGTAAAAAAGCTTCGTGAGCCGCCTTATATCCCAGACCATCTTCGTATATCTCAATGGGTCCGATAATGAGATCCAATGTATTGTTTTTCATTGCCATCCAGGCAAAATCACTGGCTTGGTAGTCGTCATCCAAAAGAGCGTCGGCCCGTAATAATAGATACCGCTTAAAACCAGGGTCTTCTGCCAACCAAGCTGCTTTACGAAGTTTTTCAGCAGCCAATCTATGCTCTTTGGCAAAAAATTTATGGTACGGTATAGGGGTAAGTTCACCATTTCCAGTACGGCGAACCATTGTATAGGGATCATTTAAGGCAGGGTTTTTCTTACCAAAAACCTCAAGCTCTTCCTTTTTTATATCATGGGGGTAGAAGTTGGCCCCTGGTGGTTTTGCCTCCCCTTTTGCAAACAGTGGAGTGTTGCCATCATATCTATCCCAGGGGCCGTAGTGTATTGCCAAAAGCTGTTGTTTTTGCTTGTCAGACCATCTGTTAAACAGATCAGCTTTGTTGCCGTACGCCTGTTGCCAAAAGATATCGTCCATGATCATGGCAGCATCCTCTAGTAGAGACAACATACGCAGTTGATTTTTACTCAAACTGCTTAAGTCAACTTTTAGTTTGACGGTAACAAATTTTGCTAGCTGTTTATTGATATCAGGATGGGTGTTTTGACTTTGTTTGGCAGTTAAACCAGTTGCGCTTATAGATAAGGCGAATATGAAAACAAAACATATTGATAAAGAGATTTTTTTTATCGGCTTAAAACAGGGAAAATAGTTTTTGGTCAGGAGAGAATCATCCCACATTGTATAAAATATTCCCCACCACTAAATATATTTATAAAGCCAGGGTTAAACCTAGAAACAGCAGTTGTCAGCACGCACCGCCAACCGCCGTTTCTAGGTTAAAACAGCTTTTTCAACCATTTAAGACTACCACCAGCACTATCTCCAACATCTACGGCACAACTCTCTTGCTGCCAATGTGAAACCGGCTCCGGCTTTATTCTGGACAAAACTCTCCAGGGAACTATCCCCCCCTGCCCACCACAGCCACAACCTGCTCTACGGGGATGAAAAACTTTGATAATCTGGGGGTTGTTAAGCTCCTGCACATATACCAAGGTGCTCCACACCCCCTTCTCTTCTCGTAAAATCTCCTCTAACAGCTCCTCAAGATAACAGCCCAAATCGGAACCATTGACACTACGCACACTATCTTGATTTGCCGGATCAACAATATACCAGTCGTCATATTCAACCACCGTTGTTGCCAACCGCCAGGCATCTGCCATGCGGACCAAACCACTGTAACGACCGCTCAACCTTTGGGAAAATGAGGTTGAGACTTCGGCAACTGCACTTAGAGAGCTCATATTTTTTTCTTAATCCTTGTTACTTTTTAAAGGCTAATTTAAAAAATTTTTTATAGCCATACAATAGGTATGAATACCTCATAGTAAAAAAGTTCATAATTCTAAGCAAATATTTATAAGAATATACCTGCCTAACCAACTTGCTTGTTGGCAATCGCTATAAAACCAACTTTCACCTCTTCCAGCTCTTTTTCAGCAGCAAGAAGTTTTTTGCTCAGTTGATCGGCCTCTGCTTTAATGAGGGTTATGGGGTAGGATAGATCAACAACAAATTGCAGCTCTAGCAAAATCCCCTTACCCAGATAGTGGGGGGTTAAGCGATCTAAATTGCTCAACAAAGGAGAGTCCTTGGTGTACTCATCCACAAGACTTTTCAACCTCCCCCGAGGAGAAAACAGCTCCACCTGCACTTCATGATCCTCCTCAGGATCAACATGTACCAAAACATCTGTTACCGCTTCCAACTCCGCCATAAGATGGTAACGAACCTGCTCTGCTATCTGATGCCCCTCAGATACTGAGATATAACCATCCACCACAACATGGACATCCACCCTGATATCAGGACCTAAACCACGTGGGTTGAGAAGATGAGCAGAGTTAACACCCTCTACCTCATAGACCAAATTGGATATTTTTTCCTGCACCTCTTTATCGATAGCCGATTTAGAGTCGGTAAGATCTTGCAACGCCTCCATAAACAGCTCAAAGGCAACCTTGCCCAAGATAAATGCCACCGCAACAGCAGCAAGAGGGTCAAGTATAGGATAACCAGCCATGGCTCCACCAACACCGATCAATGCAGCGATGGATGAAACCGCATCGGATCGGTGATGCCATGCGTTGGCTATCATGGCTTTTGCATTATATTTTTTACCAAGGCGATAGGTATATTGAAAAATTGCCTCTTTAACCAAAATAGATATTACCGCAGCACCCAAAGCCAGATATGTTGGCGGTGTCAATTCTGGGTTTAACAGACGCTCCCAAGCATCAACGGCAATGCCGATGGCAACAACAACAAGAGCAACCGAAACAAACAGTGTAGCCAGGGTCTCATACTTACCATGACCATAGGGGTGGTCCTCATCGACACCCTGCCTTGCAATACGCATTGCCAGCAACACCACACCATCGGTTACCAAGTCTGAAGCAGAGTGGATACCATCAGCCAACATCGCTGCTGAATTGCCCACTAAGCCAGCAAAAATTTTACCTATAGAAAGAAATATATTAAGGGCAACACTGATAATGGTAACCCTACGAGCAGCAAAATATCGTTCGTCACGTACTTCTTGCTTTGAGTCTATCATGTCCATTGAATCCATAAAAAATTTAAGTCAAAATCGTTAATAAAGCCAAGCTAACATAGCTTGAATTACAATGATATGCGTTAATATATAAAACAGTGTCGATTGTCAATTATCTTACATTTATAATTCTACAAGCCCGGCAGGAACTTAAAACATCAATATCATTAGTTGCTCATTTAGACATTTAGTTCATAAAACAAAAAAAACAATCCATAT
>JADFZS010000055.1 GCA_015232405.1 Magnetococcales bacterium
AATATGGGTTTATGGAGCAGGTCTTCCGGGGGGTAGCCTGTTGTCACCAGTTCAGGAAAAACCACCAATGAGGCTCCGGCCTCTTTGGCTTTTTTGGCAGTTGCAGCCATCATGGCAAAATTTTTTTCAAGTCCGCCCACATGGGGGTCAACCTGTGCCAATGCCAGTAAAAATTCCATACAGAGGGATTCCAAAAATAAAATCAATAAAATAAACTGGCTATTCTACGGAATAACCTGATAATTTCAACCTGTAGCGGTATGGTATGATAATTAGAGCTATTTGAGGCTGTGCCACACAGCCCTATCAATAAATAAGATAGTATATCCCCTAGAGCTATATAGCTGTTTTTTTGCTGGATAATAAAAGGGGATTGCCCAAAATAAATTGTAGTGAAGAGAAGGCCAAACCCATGAACAGACCCAACCCAGCACGTATCGACATTCAAAAAATGAGTGGCTACACCCCTGGTGAGCAACCAGACCCAAGTCGCCCTTTGACAAAGCTAAATACCAACGAAAACCCATTTCCTCCACCAAAAGCGGTTTTGGATGCCATATTATCTGCAACAAAACAGAACCTGCGACTATACCCGGAACCATCTTCAATTTCTGTTCGTCAGGCTGCTGCCAAAGCTTATAATCTGAAACCAGAACAGGTTATAGCTGGTAACGGCTCTGATGATCTTTTAACCATGGTGTTAAGAACCTTTGTCGGTCACAAGCAGCTGGTAACGGCTCCAGCCCCTACATACTCCCTTTATGAGACCCTGACCAAAATTCAAGGGGGGATATTTAAAGATACCCCATGGCCTGATGATTTTTCACTGCCAATTGATGATCTTATAAAGAGCAATGCCCAATTAATCTTTGTTGTCAGACCCAACGCCCCAACGGGACATGTAGTACCCCTGGCTGATATTGCCAAACTGTGTGAAAACGCCCCTGGAGTAGTAGTGTTGGATGAGGCATATGTTGATTTTGCAGAAGATAACGGCCTTTCCCTGTTAAATGATCATGACAATTTAATCATCACCCGTACCATGTCCAAATCACTTGGGCTGGCAGGTCTAAGGGTTGGCCTGGGCTTTACAAATCCAACCCTGGCTGCCGAGATGCACAAAGTCCGGGACTCCTATAACCTAAACCGTCTATCCCAAGCTGGAGCTGTTGCCGCTCTGGATAACCTTGCTGCATATAAACCGGGAATTGCCGCAATTCGCAACGAAAGATCAAGGGTCACAATTGAGCTGCAAAACAGGGGTTTTACGGTAATGGATAGCCAGGCAAATTTTATCCTGGCAACAGTACCCAAAGATACCCTGAATGGCGAAGGCTGGCTTAACGCCTTGAGAAACAAAGGCTACCTGATCCGCTATTTCGGCAGCGACCCCCGATTGGCCGATAAAATAAGGATAACCATTGGTACAAAAGATGAGATGGACGGATTTTTACAGGCGGTGGATGAACTGCTGTGATAGTACATTTACTTTATAGCTAATCTAATCCTAAGTTAGGAATATAAAATTTATATTATTATGGGTCCAGGGAGATTATCTCCCTGGTGGGTTTGGGCAAAGCCCAAGGTTTTGCCTTTGTTTATGCTTTTACATTTAAAAGCGTGGGGGTTTGGGGGCCTGCAAGGCCTCCCAAGGTTTTGCTTTTAGCTGTATATTCTTGCCTTAATATTACTATATTTGTTACTCTGCCCTCATCCATCCAGCTATTTCAAGGTTGACACTTTTGTTTCCATGCTGATATCTCCTCGTGGAGTTGTGGCAATAACTTCCAGACCGCCATCAGGAAGGTTACGTAGCAGAAGTTCCCCACCATGAGCGCGAACAATATTATGGGCGATGGATAGCCCTAATCCTGTACCACCGGTTTTTCTGTTCCTTGAATTTTCCAACCGCTTGAAAGGGCGCAGGACATCTGCCATATGCTCTTCTGGGATGCCGGGACCGCGGTCAGAAACTGATATACGCAGACGATTTTTGTGGAGAGTTGCCTTTATCTTGGCCTCATCTCCGTATTTAATGGCGTTTTGAATAAGGTTGGATAGAGCCCGACGGAAACTTTTTGCCATCAATGGAAAAGCGGGGATCTGGGCGCATTGTAAATCAACGCTATGCCCCATCTCCAACCATGTCTCTTGAAGCTCTTCCAACAGTGATGGAACATCGGTAAGCCTTACCTCTTCCATCCCTTCTGTTCCCTGGATATAGTCCATGGAAGCTGCTGTCATCTCCTCCATTTCATCCAAGTTTTTTGCTAAAGAGTCTCTCAATTTTTCATCATCGAGCATCTCAACCCTAAGCCGCATTCGAGTAAGAGGGGTTTTTAAATCGTGTGAGACAGCTGCCAACATGGCACTGCGTTCATGAATATACTGAATAAGACGGGCCTGCATATTGTTGAAAGCTTTAACCACCTCCCGAACCTCTAAAGATCCTGATTCTGTGAGGGGTGGACGGCGTGGGTCCTGTCCCAAGGATTTGGCAGCATTTGCTAGATGGGCAAGAGGGCGAGTTGTTAGACGGATAGCCAGTATGGAGAGGGTTGCCACAACAACAAACAGTATTGCAATTGACCAAAGCAGATGCCATGGCCATACGAATGCCTCCTCAGGTAGATGGTTGTGAAACTCCAACCAAGAACCTCCAGCCAATTTTGTACGGGCAATAAAAGAGATACTTTGGGGCTGCATGTGACGCATCATTGTCATATGGCCTTGATGGTGAATCATACCCTTATTGGTCTCAGTTTGGGGGGATAACCCCATCATATGCCGAAACCCTGAATTGGGTAGTTTCTGCGGCTCTGTTATGATCTCAACTTGAAGATACCGCTTAACTCCCAAAAAACGTTGCATGATCTTCTTTAGATGGATGGCTCTTTGATTATCCTCATTATCTTGTAGAGCCTTGGGTTTTTTCTCACTTATATGGACAAACTGGTGGGGGGTTTCTAAAATAACAGCAATCTTTTTCTGCTCTTCAAACAAAAGAGGGTCTAGGGTATGCACGATATCGGCAAACCGCTGGGCAGTTTGTAAACTACCCATATATGAGACAGCCTGATTTCTATCATAAAGGTGGATGGCAGCACTGGATAAAAGTGATAAGGTTACCCCAGCAAAAAGTGTCAAAACCAGTTGACCAGCCAAGGATCTTGGCCATGGTCGCCAACTCATGATCTCTCCACCCGGCTTTCAAGAATATAACCCTTACCCCAGACAGTTTTTATAATCTTGGGATCTTTGGGGTCATCCTGCAACCGTCTGCGCACCCTACCAACTTGCACATCTATACTACGTTCAAAAATTGATGACTCCCGATTGCGGTAGGCCTCCATGATTTGATCTCGGTTTAACACCTCATTTGGATGCTTTAGAAATGTCATAAGCATGATAAATTCACCACTTGTCAGGGTTACATCCACACTCTCTTTAGAGGTGAGTCTTTGGGCTTTAACATCCAGCGTCCACCCTGCAAATTTATACTGTTGTGCCTCTTTTGGGGTATCCTCTCTGGGCATGGCTCTAGAACGTCGCAAAACACTGCGAATACGAGCTAACAACTCCCTTGGATTAAATGGTTTGGGTAGATAGTCATCGGCTCCCATCTCAAGACCGATGATTCTGTCTGTCTCTTCACTGCGAGCGGTCAATATAATTACCGGAATTGCCATGGTTGCTGTATCAAGGCTCAACCTTTTACAGATAGTCAGACCATCCTCTCCCGGCAACATAAGATCCAGGATAATTACATCTACCCCATTATCCTGTTCTAGAGCACTCCACAGACCGTAACCATCGGCAACTGCACGGACAATACAACCGTTATCCTGCAAATATTTTTGCAGAAGCTCACGGGTCTCTTCATCATCCTCAACAACCATTATACGATCAGCACCAACCATCATTACCCCCCGGACTAAAGCATGATTATCCATTTGCTGTATGAAACACATAAATGCAACAAATATCCAAGAAAAAAAGTACGACACAAATGTTACAGGAGAGGCAAAGTACGACACAAATGTGACTCCTGGCGAATAGTACAACGAAAAACTACCAAGAATTCAACTTTCTAACCAAATGTGAAAAAACTGCTTTTCAGTAAAGGTTTTCTTACAATAAACTTGTTGAAAAAACGGATATTTAAGGTCACATTAGACTCAAACAATATAAAACCATTCCCGGATCGCCATAAAAGATCCAATTTTATCGATAGGAGGAAGTCATGAAAAATTCAACAAAACAACTTTTCAAAGTTACAGCTCTGTTGGCTCTAACTACAGGACTCTACCTGGCTACTGATAGCATTGCCCAAGGGACCATGGGCAGACATATGATGATGGGTGGACAACCTGGCATGACAAACTATCAAGGAATGGGACCGGGTATGATGATGGGTAGGCAACCTGGTATGACAAACTATCAAGGAATGGGACCGGGAATGATGATGGGCCAAATAGGTGGATATAACAACGGTTACCAACATATGGGGCCAGGTATGACAGGTAACCATATGTGGCACACCACACAGACTACAGATGGTGTTGCTACTGATAACTACCTCAACAATATAAAATCCAGTTTAGCCATAACCAGCGCACAAAAAGATGCGTGGAACAGTTATGCTGCGGCAGTGAAAGACCAGACAACCTTACACAACCAGATACATGACACCATGCACACAACTTACAACCAGAGCCAGCTAGAGCATTTGACCTCTATGGAGGCAGTGCTCGCCCAGAAACAAGAGGTGTTCAAAGCATACAAGGATCTATACGCAACGTTGGATGACAGGCAACGCACAACTGCCAATCAACTAACATGGAGCTGCCATGGTTGAGAATTGCGAGTCGTAAAAATTAACCATAAAGGAGGATTGCCATGAGAGGTCAGAAAACATACCCAGTTACACGTAACCTCAAAGTCACAGAGATGGTCTGTGATGAATGCAGCAATATCATTGCAGAAGCTTTGCAAGCTCTTGGCGGAGTCTCTCATGTGCAATCCGACTGGCAACACAACAAAGTGACAGTCACATACAACCTATACCAAGTGAAAATCCAAGAGGTGGAAAAACTACTACTGGAGATTGGCTATCCTCCGGCAGAGGGTTTTTTGCAAAAAACAAAAAGAGAGTGGCTGCACTTTAGAGAAAAAAATGAGATGGACAGTTTGAAACATGTGGGCCACTGCTGTAGCAAGCCCCCAGTTGGGGTGTAGAAAAAATATGGGAGCACATAGGAGAAGAAAATGGAAAGTATAACATTTATTCTAGAGCATCCGGCAGTTTTACATCCCATGGTGGTCCATTTCCCAATTGCTTTTCTCGTTACCGCCCTTTTTTTTGAATTTCTGCGTTTTATTTCAAAAAAGGAGACAGTAAAGATATTTGCTGAATGGATGATCTATCTGGGCGCATTATCCGCTGTTGTCGCTGTGGGAGCAGGCTGGATTGCAGCTGAAAGTTTGGGACATGACTCTCCCAATCATGATCTTGTTCATGTACATAGAGATATCATGATGACCATGAGTACTGGCCTGATTCTTACTGCACTTGCTCTTATTTTTTTTCAAGGGTTCAGAGATGGTGTCGCCAGAAAATGGCTGTTGGCAATAGTTATTGCTCTAACAACAATTATGGCGGTTGGGGCCGATAAAGGCGGACAGTTGGTCTACAAGTACGGTGTCGGAGTCAACCCGGAAATCATTATTACTCCTAAAGATAGCCAAAGTTCAGATACCTCTAACCATGTAAATAAGAACGGTGACAATGATGAAGATGGTCACAGCCACTAATGAACCTTTCTTTATAGGAGAATATCATGATGGATCATTTTTCAGTAGGAATGGGGTTGGGTCACGGTCTCTTTGGTGGCCTTTGGATGATACTTAGCTTGTTGCTGCCAGTTATATTGGTGGTTTGGTTGGTTAAATATCTTATGGAGGGTGATGAATCAGTTGCCAAAAAATAGCTCTACTTTAAAAAAAGAGGGATAATTGAAAATAAAAAACAATTAGTTCAACCGTGTATCAGCCCTGGAACAGTTAGGAGAATAATAATGAAAACAAAACCAAAAATTTTAATTCTGGGTGGTAGTTTTGCTGGCTTGGCAGCAGCATTTGAATTACAACATAAACTCCATGATCGAGCTGAAATCACGGTAATCTCCAAAGAGCGACAATTCGTTTTCATCCCTTCACTTATCTGGCTGGTACCAGGATGGCGGAAACCAGAACAAATTACCTTTGATCTAGATTCAGCTTTTACGAGCAAGGGGATAAATTTTATTCAAACAGCAGCTCAAAGAATTGATCCAGAAGCAAAAAAGGTGATCACAACCAATGGTGAGATGGAGTATGACTATCTGGTTATAGCTACTGGTCCCCGCATGGCATGGGAAACGGTTCCTGGTTTGGGGCCACATGATGGTTATACACACTCTGCCTGCACTCTTCCACACTCAGTTGCAGCTGCAGAAGCTTGGCAAGAGTTTTTGCAAAATCCTGGGCCTGTGGTGGTAGGTGCGGTACAGGGAGCCAGCTGTTTTGGGGCATCTTATGAAATTGTGCTTAATTTAAACCGGGCGTTAAAAAAAGCAGGGGTTAAAGATAAAGCTCCAATTACATTTATTACCGCTGAGCCATTTCTTACCCACTTTGGTATTGACGGCTTTGGAGTTGCTCAACCAATGATCGAAAAATTCTATAAAGCTGTTGGAATTAATTGGCTAACCAATAATGTTGTAGAAAAGGTAACTCCTGGGGAGATTCATACCAAAGATAACGGCGTGATACCATTTAAATATTCAATACTCATTCCACCATTTCAAGGAGTGAAGGCAGTAAAAGATTCCCCTGGTGTTGGTAACGCTGCTGGTTTTGTTCCGGTAAATGACCGTTACCAGCATGTTGATTTTCCTGAAATTTATGCAGCAGGCATCTCAGTGGCGGTATCCCCCCCTGCCCCTACACCGATTCCTTGTGGTGTACCAAAAACAGCACATATGTCAGAACAGATGGCAGCAGTTGCTGCCCATAATATTGCCACAGATATTTTGGGAGGAGAGCCAAAAGAGGTTCCCTTCCCAGAAACCGCAGCAGTTTGTGTTATGGATGCTGGAAACCAGGGTGTACTGATGATTACAGATAGAATCTTTGCTCCACGAAAACTGCAGATTCTTATTCCTGGACCTTGGTCACACTGGCTAAAGATTTTCCTGGAAAAATATCTTATGTGGAAACTACGTACTGGCAGGATGCAGCTACCATAGAGTGGTGGGTTTAGTCTAATGAATTCGTATCTGAAAACATATAACTGGAGAGGTGAAAATAATGAGTACTGAACAGATCACAAAAACAGCTACTGTTCCAAAAAAATTCAAAAAAGCAGTCAAAAAGGTCAAAGCTGCCTTAAAGGAACAGGGATTTGGGATTCTTACCGAGATTGATGTCCAAGCTACCTTAAAAACAAAGTTGGATGTTGATTATCCCCCAACTCTAATCCTAGGGGCCTGTAACCCGAAGCTGGCCCACAGGGCATTGCTGGCCAATGCTGATGTATCTGTTCTTATGCCTTGTAATGTTGTTGTTCGGGTAAATGAAGATGGCAAAGTTGAGGTGGCTGCCATGGACCCCATGATACTGTCAGAATTAATGAAAAACCCGGAGATCACTTTGGTGGCTGAAGAGGGAGCTGCACGGTTGGATAAAGCATTAGCACAGATAGTTGGATAATGAGAAAATGATATTTTATATCAAACAAAACCTGTGGCAAAACTTATCAAAGTGGTTGTTGCCACGTCTGTTCCTAGCCACAATATTTGCCACAGGTTTTGTTGCCCTGACAAGTTACGCAACACAATCTGCAGCAGGAGATCAGGATACCAAGGCCAATAGCGCGCCATCCGTCCCCTTTCAATATGGGGTAGGTATGGAGATTTATCAGGAGAAATGCTCTGAATGTCATGGCAAATGGGCGCGGGGCAGTGACAAAGGGCCATCTTTACTACATCCATTTTACAAACCATCACATCATGGTGATGAGTCTTTTTACCGGGCTGCTCTGTTTGGAGTACGACAACACCACTGGCCCTTTGGCAATATGCCACCTGTTGAGGGGATGACCCGCAAAAGTATGGAACCAGTAGTTTCTTTCTTACGCTGGTGGCAGAAAGAGAATGGCATTCGATAACATGGCCCTAACAAAACAACCCCGTTATCGTCATATGATTCCAAGTGAGGAAAAAATGTACAATAAGTACCAAATTATAGCCGTTATACTGGTCATCCCCTTTTTCCTGGGAAGTCCATCTTTGTGGGCCCACAGCGAGGAGAATAAAGACGGGAGTGGCGAATCAAATACAATGGAAATGAAAAGTTCCGTTCACTCTTTGCCGCCAGCATTAAAAAAACGATTCAAAAGGGAGATGGACCGTCGTCACGAATCCATGGAAGAGGTAATGGAGGCAATTCTCTCACTTGATTTTCAGGAAATTAAAACTCAAGCCAATTTATTAAAAAAGGGTTCGTTGCTGGAAAAAGGGCTATCTTCAACTGATATGAAGCTACTTAGTGACAATTTGCCAAAAGGTTTCTGGAAAATTGACAAGGAGATGGCGCAAGCGATTGATACATTGATTGAAGCGGTTGATCATCGTGACGCCCCTGTAGTTGTTGAGCGTTATGGCAAACTATTACTTAATTGTACACAGTGCCATATTCAATACGGTGGCGACCACTTCAAAAACAAAAAGTCCACCAATTAGTAAATCCAATTTGTACCTATTTAAGAGGGATCCACATTTTTAATAGATGGAGCAAAATCGATGAACAAGAAAACTGCAAAACGCCACAACAGCAAAAAAATTGATCTCTTAAGCCAGATGGGTAATCACAAACAACTTTCCTGGAAAATGGTTTTGATTGGAGCCTTGATAATGATTGGCACAGGTTGGTTTTTCTTTCCTGGTAAGTCTCAGGCCCAACCAGATATGATAGTATATAAGTCAGCTTCATGTGGCTGCTGTGGAAACTGGATTGAATACTTGGAAAAAAATGGTTTTAAGGTAAAAGTTGAAAATGTTGAGGATATATATAGAGTGAAAAAAGAGTTAGGGGTTCCCAATCAAGTCGCATCCTGCCATACAGCGAAGATGGGTAGCTATCTCATTGAGGGTCATGTACCTGTGGAAGATATTAATCGCCTGATTAAGGAAAAACCAGTTGTGTCTGGAATTGCTGCTCCAGGTATGCCCATGGGATCACCCGGCATGGAGGTGGAGGGAGAGCAACCTGACCGCTACGACGTAGTCACCTTTACCCGCAATGGACAAACCCAGGTATTTTCACGTCATTGATCAAACATCAACTATCATTTCATAAAAATAGACAGACTTGGATTAAAATATGATTAGTATGTTCAGTATTAGAGGATGGGTTTTTCTCCTCTCTTTATTTTTATCACCAGTTTTTCCCTTCTACATGGGAGTACAGGCACAAACTTTTGAAGACTTAACCAGACAGTTACAAAAACACCCCTCTATTCTGGCGTTACAACAAGAGGCAGAAGGATATACAACTGAGGCTCAATCTCGCCTTGGTTTGCCTGATCCTGTGCTTACATTGGGATTAAACAATCTATCAGTAGAGAAACCGACAGAATTTGATCGTTATCTCCCTACCAACAAAAGCCTGGGCTTTAGCCAAAAAATTCCCAACTGGAGCCAACGAAAAAAACAGCAAAGGGTAGTTTTAGAGAAAGTTCGCCTAACTCAGCTTAAATCCATGGTGCAGTTGGCAACTCTACAAAAAGAGTTGATAACTGCATTGGCCCACTTGCAAAGAATAGATAAAACCAATGAGGCTTTAAACAGACAACTCATATTGGTGGATCAATTAGAACAGTGGCTAAAGGGAAAAATGGAGGCTGGAGGGGCTGTTTTTGGACGTTTTTCAGAATTGGATATTAAACGAGAGCAGATCTTGGAAAAACGCATATCCTTGGAAGGGGAGCAGCTACGTTGGCAGTCAGAACTACAAAGAATAGTCAAATTAGATAAAACTATTCCACCACCATCTATATCCCCTAAAGTTTGGAACGGCCAAAGTTCACGCTTTCTCATGGTTATGGTAGCTGAGCAGCAGATTGCCATGGAAAAAAGCCTGATAAAAGTAAAAGAGGCGGCATTTTTACCAAACTATGGTTTTGCAGCGACCTACCAGCAACGTGAAAGTGGAGTTAACTATGATGGGGTAGATTGGTTTACCGTAAAAGCAAACATGACCATTCCTTTGTGGGCGGCAAAAAATCAAACTCCAAAACTTAAAGCTGCAAAACTTGCAGCCCAAGCTGCCCAGGTTCGACGGGATGATATTTTGCGAATGGCAAAAAATCGCTATGAGACCGCCATGGCAGATCATAAAACAGCCAACCGTTTGATCAAGTCCAAAGAACGTCGACGAAAGAGACTGCAAGAGTTGGTGGAGGCCAACCGTAGTCGTTATGAATCTGGTAACGGCTCCCTGGACTCACTTATTCGTCCCACTTTGGAAATAGCCAAATTAGAAATTGAGTTGGTCAGCCAAAAAGCCAAAAAAATCATCGCGACAGCAAAGATTAATGCCTTGCTGACCAGGGGAGAGAATCCATGAACCGTAACCGAGCAACTTTTTACCCATCCATGATGGGGCTGTTTGCCATTATTATTCTTTTTGTATCAATAGCCCACGGGGCAGAAACAACAACCAAATACACCTGCCCAATGCATCCACACTATATTGCCGAGGAGATGGGAAGCTGCCCACTGTGTGGTATGGATCTGGTGGTGCTTGAGTCTGGGCCATCACACTCCAACACAGCCGACTCCTCATCTGAACGTCAAACAGTAACCATTCCCCCGGAAACCATTCAAAATATGGGTGTACGCTACGGTCATGCCGAGATGGCAGATTTTGGACGACGGATTCGCTCTTTCGGTATGATAATGGAGAATGAGAGAAGTCAGAGTGTGGTCTCCAGCCGGGTTGCCGGATGGGTTGAAACACTCCATATCAAAGCAGTTGGTGATACCGTTAAACAGGGGATGGTTCTCTATCGAATTTTCAGCCCGGATTTAATTGCAGCTCAACGGGACTATCTGAGTGCCTTGAAGGGTAATGTAAAGGGTCGGATTAAATCAACTGCCTTGCGCCTGGAAGCTCTGGGAGTGGATAAGCGAGTAAGACGGCTACTGCAAAATAAGGGGGCTTTAATAGAAAAAGTGCCTTTTTATGCTGCCGATTCTGGTTTAATCAGCCGTTTGGATATTCGCCAGGGAACCTACATAAAACCGGGTCAAAATATAGCCACCATTCAAGACTATTCAACTGTCTGGATCAATGCCAGCATCGCAGAGAAAGATCTGACCCGTCTCTTAATAGATACCCCGGTTAGAGTCATTTTGCCACATCTACCCGGAGAAGAGATTGTCGCTATAATCGACTATATCCACCCCACCATTGATGCAGCTAGCAGAACAGGTACAGTTAGGCTGGTTTTAGATAACAAAGAGGGAAAATTACGACCAGGAGCCTATGCCGACGTGATATTTGAAGTGGGTCTCTCCCGTCGCCTATCTCTACCCACTGAAGCTATTTTAAAAAGTGCCCACGGCAGCCATATCATTGTTGCATTGGGTAATGGGCGTTTTCAACCTCGCTCGGTGCGGATAGGTCTATCCAGTGGAGGTTTTAGCGAAATTTTACAAGGGGTAGATACAAAGGATAGAGTTGTTCTGTCGGGTCAATTCATGATCGACTCTGAGAGTGCTCTTAGGGAATCTTTCAACAAGCTGCAAAAACTAAAAACTCCTCTGGATGCTCTGGAACTAAACCAGTCCCAGATGGCAATGATGGATCATATTGTTGATGCTGCCCTTTATATCCATGAAGCGATCATAGATGGCTATGATATAGATGAAAAAACTCTGCAACCAGCCAAAGAGATCAACACTCTATTAAAACCCTCTTTTGCTACTACCCGGCTGGGACCGATTCTGCAAAAATCTGAAACTGCAATCGATAAGGCACAGAAAGCACGGACCATGAGCCAGCTACTATCTGCCCTTAACGAATTAGTGGTTGCCATACGTCCGTGGATAGTGGATGGAGCAGCTGACCACTATAAGAACAAAGGATTGCTTATGTTCCAAGATAAGGCCGAAAATCTGTTGTGGTTGCAAGCCGACCCCGATCTACTAAACCCCTATGGTGAAAATGGGGGAACAGTAATATCTCCTGTACCGGGAGAGCAACATGCAGCCCACTGAAACAAAAAGAGTTCCTACGGGGCACGATCCCACCAAATCATTTATAGCTCAGGTGATTGAATGGTCATGTCGCAATCAGCTAATTGTGTTTATTGCCACTATGGGGTTGGCTGTTGCCGGAATTCTTGCTCTAGAAAAAACCCCCTTAGATGCCATCCCCGATCTATCGGATACCCAGGTTATAATTAGAACCGAGTTTCCCGGTCAGGCTCCGCAGATTGTTGAGGATCTGGTAACCTATCCCCTATCCACAACTTTTTTGGGCCTGCCAAAAACCAAAGCTGTGCGAGGTTTTTCCATGTTTGGAACCAGCTTTGTCTATGTGATTTTTCAGGATAGTGTCGATCCCTACTGGGCGCGTAGCAGAGTGGCTGAAGCCCTGACCACAATACAAAAAGATCTTCCTGCCGCAGCAGCTCCCCGTATGGGACCGGATGCTACCGGAGTTGGATGGATCTATCAATACGCCTTGATAGACCGATCCGGTAAACAGGATCTGGCCCAGTTACGAACCCTGCAAGATTGGTTTTTGAAATTTGAGTTGGCAACAGTTCCTGGAGTTTCAGAGGTAGCCTCTGTGGGTGGGTTTGTCCGGGAGTATCAGGTGTTGATCGACCCCAATCGCCTGCGCTCCTACAATGTCCCTCTGGTTCGGGTAAAGCAGGCCGTAAAAGCAGCCAGTATGGAGGTGGGGGGACGAGTTCTTGAGCAGTCGGAAATGGAGCTGATGATCCGCTCCAAAGGGTATGTTACCTCTCTGACGGATCTGCAACAGGTGGTGGTCTTTGCCAAAAACGGTAAGCCAGTTCTACTTTCCGATGTGGCTCGAATAATTGAGGGACCGGAACTGCGCCGTGGTGTGGTGGAGTTAAATGGCGAGGGAGAGACCGTCGGTGGTATCGTCGTTATGCGTTCTGGCGAAAATGCTTTGAATGTGATCAAAGGTGTTAAAAAAAAATTGGCAGAGTTGCGTCTTGGTTTGCCTGATGGGGTTGAGGTGGTAACGGTTTATGATCGTGCACCCCTTATTCAAGGAGCAGTTGATTATTTAAGCCATAAACTTTTGGAAGAGGGAGCTGTGGTTGCACTGGTCTGCCTTATTTTTCTTCTCCATGTTCGTTCCGCTTTTGTTGCTATCATCACTTTACCACTGGGTGTTCTTGGGGCTTTTGTCATAATGGCCTCCCAGGGTATCACAGCCAACATCATGTCTTTGGGGGGGATTGCTATCGCCATAGGAGCCATGGTGGATGCCTCCATTGTCATGGTAGAGAACGCACACCGGAAATTAAGCTTGCAACCGCAACCAAGAAACAGAGGTTTGCGCCATAAACTATTGATCCAATCGGCAAAAGAGGTGGGGCCAGGGCTGTTTTTTAGTCTACTGATTATCACTGTATCTTTTCTCCCGGTATTTGCCCTGACCGGGGAGAGCTATCGCCTGTTTACACCCCTGGCATATACCAAAACCTATGCCATGGCCTTTGCCTCTCTACTCTCTGTCACCATAGTACCAATTCTTATGCTGTGGCTCATAAGGGGTCGTATATTGCCAGAAGAGGCCAATCCTCTTAACCGAATGTTTATCGCCATATATAAACCGATTCTTAATTTGGCTATTAAAATCCGTTGGATTACGCTGATTCTTGCCATTGTCGCCTTTGTCAGCATTATCATTCCCATTAAGCGATTGGGAACAGAGTTCATGCCTGCCCTCTATGAGGGAGAGCTGCTATATATGCCCACCACACTACCAGGGATATCCATAGGAAAAGCCAAGGAGGTGTTATCACAGACCAATCGGCTTATCCGCACAGTCCCAGAGGTAGAACGGGTGTTTGGCAAGGTAGGCAGGGCTGACACCGCTACGGACCCGGCACCGATATCAATGATTGAGAGTTGGATCAAACTTAAACCTGTGGAAACCTGGCGAAATGGGATGACCATCGAGCAATTGATCAAAGAGCTGGACCAACGGGTTCGCCTTCCTGGGCTGGTCAATAGTTGGGGATATCCCATCAAGATTCGGATGGATATGATTTCAACTGGTATACGTACCCCTGTAGGAATAAAAATTTCTGGCCCTGATCTAAATAAAATTGGCCGCATTGCCCTGGATGTAGAGGCAGCTGTCAAAGAGGTAGATGGTACGCGCAGTGCTTTTGCAGACCGGGTTACAGGGGGTAAATATCTGGAGATCACACCCCAACGCTCAGAGCTAGCCAGACGTAATATTGATCTTGGAGTTTTTCAGTCAATCATCCAGACCGCAGTTGGGGGAATGAAGCTTGCTGAAAGTGTTCAAGGACGGGAGCGTTATAACATCATCATGCGCTATGACCGAGCTTTTCGGGAGTCTGAACAGGATCTTGGGGAGATCTTGATACCGACCCCGTCCGGGATGCACATCCCCCTGGGTGAGTTAGCCACCATCCAATTTACAGAAGGCCCCCCCATGATCAAATCAGAAGATGCCCGTCTTACTGGCTGGGTTTTTGTAGATATTGGTGGGAGAGATATAGGAAGCTATGTAGATGAGGCAAGAAAGCATGTGGCAAAAACCGTTGCGCTCCCTTCAGGTTATGCTATTACCTGGTCCGGGCAATACGAACAGATGATAGAGGCCCGTGAACGTCTCAAGATAGCCATACCTTCCGCCGTTGCTATTATACTTGTATTGCTTATGATACATTTTGGCAGAGTTGACCGAACCGTTATGGTAATGATGTCTCTACCGTTTGGTTTGGTTGGTGGGCTTTGGTCGGTCCATTTGGCAGGCTACAACATGTCGGTTGCTGTAGCTGTGGGGTTTATTGCCTTGGGTGGCATTGCTGTTGAGACCGCTGTTGTGATGCTACTATATATTGATCAACAGGTTCGGGAGACCATACCAAAATCAAGGCCAGAACTTTTGGCTGTAGTAATGGCTGGTGCAGCCATGCGAGTACGTCCCAAGTTGATGACCGTATCTGTTATTATAGCTGGTCTGCTACCTATTTTTTTTACCGACGGTCCAGGAGCCGATGTGATGCGCCGTATTGCTCTGCCAATGGTTGGCGGTATGGTTAGCACCACCATTATGACATTAATAGTCATACCGGTTATTTATTATATCTGGGAGGTACGACATCTACCATCCCGCTCTAGTATGCCTAATATTTAAGGGAAAAACGGCCTAGTCAGCCGTAATCACTACAACGAAACATCGGAGTTTTTTAAAATGCGTCACACTAATTTTTTCATTCTCTTTTTGGCTTTGACCATCAGCTATTTTAACCCTGGTGAGTCATGGGCAAGTTCACATGGCCATATGGACCATGGCAACCACAATATGTCTGATCACTCCATGGAGATGCCTGCAAAATCAAATCACGGCAGTGCTATGGGGATAATTAATAAAATCGATTCCAAAAACCGTTTGATAAATGTAACTCACGGCCCAATTCCAAGCCTGGGTTGGCCTGAAATGACCATGGATCTAGCGGTAACCAAACGGGTTAAAATCAATAACTTCAAAAATGGCGACCATGTCCACTTTACCGTCAAAAAAGGGCGTGATAATAGATTTAGGATTACTAAAATGATGCCGAGCAAATAGTAGTCTGTAAAAAAAAGATATGCTTGACCCGGTTTTTTAAAATAATACTTGATGGTGGACTTTGGGATAACTCTTAGTAAGAACTACCCACCCATCAGGGCAAATACTGACCTGATGGGTATGGGTATATATGTTTTTTTTACTGCACAACTATTTTGGGGAACACATCTGATCTATGGCGGATAATCGAGATTTGTGCTGCTATGGAGCCAGCGATTTCTCTATAATATCCAGCTTGCTGACTGGTTGGGCTACTTATCATCACCGGGGTTCCTGCGTCTGAGTCTGAACGGATTTTTTCGTCTAATGGTATCTCTCCCAGAAATTTAATATCCGATTTTTGCGCCTCTCGCCTTGCTCCCCCATGGGAAAATATCTCTGCCCGATGACCACAATCGGAACAGATATAAAACGACATATTTTCTATAACTCCAAGTATGGGCACATTTACCGTTTTAAACATGGAAATACCCTTTTTTACATCAGCCAGAGCCACATCTTGGGGGGTGGATACAATAACTGCACCTGTCATATGCACCTTTTGGGTAAGGCTCAACTGGGCATCGCCCGTTCCAGGTGGAAGATCCACTACCAGATAATCAAGGTGGCCCCACTCGACATCTCCCAACAACTGCTCTACCGCTTTGCCAACCATGGGGCCTCGCCAAACCATTGGAGTATCTTCTTCCAAAAAGAACCCCATGGACATCGCTTTGATACCATAAACTTCAACAGGTACAATCTTCTCATTATTTTCTTGCTCTAAAAGTGGTTTTTCCACCATGTTCAACATTCTGGGAAGGCTGGGTCCATAAATATCGGCATCAAGCAGCCCTACTTTGGCCCCGGTTTCAGCCAGTGCCAAAGCAATATTAACCGCAGTTGTGGATTTACCTACCCCTCCCTTGCCAGAGGCCACGGCAAATATATTCAACACATTTGGTAATAATTCCTGTTTGTTTCCTCCTGATACTCTTGAGGTCATGGTTATATCAACAGTTTCTACATCTGGGATGCTCAACACTGCATCCATTGATTGCTGCTTCATCTTCTCTTTTACCGGGCAAGCCGGGGTGGTCAATTCCACTTTAAAAGAGACCGCATGATTTTTAATTTCAAGATCTTTTATAAATCCCAAAGAGACTATATCCCTATGGAGATCAGGGTCTACGACATGTTTTAGTGCATTTAAAATGAGTTGCTCATTGAGTGCAGACATTTTCATCAACTCCTTTTACGGGGACAGACTTAACACTGGATACGACCATTATCCTAGCCAGTATTTCTTTTTTATAAAAAAGAGTCTCAACCACCTCTATTTTAGGGCTGACACTATCTTTTCCATGCTATCCTTTGCATCACCAAATAGTAACTTACTGTTTTGTTTGCTAAACAGTGGGTTTTCCATGCCGGAATAGCCAGTTGCCATGCTTCTTTTTAAAACAACAGTGGCTTTGGCCTTCCAGACCTCTAAAACCGGCATACCGTAGATGACACTCTGGGGATCGTCTTGAGCACCGGGGTTTACTGTATCGTTGGCCCCGATTACCAGTGCCACATCACTGTTGGCAAAATCATCATTTATATCATCCATGGCAAAGACAATATCGTAAGATACCTTGGCCTCTGCCAAGAGGACGTTCATATGGCCCGGCATACGACCAGCCACCGGATGGATGGCAAAACGTACATCCACCCCGGATTTTTGCAGATTTTGACACAGCTCATTTACCAGATGTTGGGCTTGGGCTACCGCCATCCCAAAACCGGGTACTATGATCACCTTTTTGGCCTCTTTTAACAGTTGGGCAACCTCATTTGCAGAGGTTGCCACCACCTCTTGGTTGGATTTTTGCCCACTATGTTTTATCTTGTTGCCTTCTCCTCCAAAGCCTCCAAGAAAAACATTTAAAAAAGAGCGGTTCATGGCTCTGCACATGATATATGTAAGTATCGTACCGCTACTTCCCACCAATGCTCCCACAATAATCAATATATCATTGCCCAGCATAAATCCCGTAGCTGCTGCTGCCCAACCGGAGTAGCTATTGAGCATGGAAATCACCACAGGCATGTCAGCACCACCAATTGCCAACACCAGATGAGTACCCAGGATAAAAGCGATAAAAAGGAGCACTAATAGACTCTCCATGCCATCAACAACCGTAAGAGAGTTTAAAAAACTGGCCCCAACCCAAATTGCTACGCAAATTAATGATAGGTTTAATATGTGTCGTCCCGGTAGGGTCATGGGTCGACTGCCTATTAAGCCACGCAGTTTGGCAAATGCCACCAAAGAACCAGAAAAGGTTACACCACCGATAACCACACCTAAAATAGCCTCAATGTTGCGGATGGTTATCTCTGTTTTTGTCAACATTCCCACGGCCTCCTGATAGAAGGCCATGCAGACCAACACCGCAGCCATGCCACCAAAACCGTTTAACAGGGCAACCATCTCCGGCATGGCGGTCATCTTTACTTTATGTGCCATCAGGGAACCCAGCACCACACCCCCCACCATGGCAACCGCCATTACCCGATAGCTGGTGACAAATTCAGAAAAAACCGTAGCACCCACCGCAATGGTTATACCCAACAAACCGAATATAGCACCACGGCGTGCTGATTCCTGGGAACTAAGCCCTCCCAAGCTTAATATAAACAGGATTCCGGCACTTAAGTAGGAGACTGTTAATATGCTGGCTGTCATTGTTTTTACTCCTATCTATTAAACATTCGCAACATACGTTGGGTGACCAAAAAACCACCGGCAATATTAATGGTGGCAACAAATACCGCTAGTCCAGCCAGTATAGTGACCGGGCTGGCAGTAGGACCGGAAACCAAAAGCAGAGCACCCACCACAATCATGCCACTTATGGCGTTGATAAGACTCATCAATGGGGTGTGAAGAGCTGGTGTTACATTCCATATGACCTGATAACCGACAAAGCAGCTTAAGACAAAAACCATTAAATGGGACAAAAAGGATTCTGGTGCTGGTGAACCTATGGCAAAAAGCCCGAGACCACCCAACACCGTAATCCATGCTATCCTTTTGTTTTTGTCCCTTTCACTCTCTTTTTTATTGTCAACTATGGGGCTTTCCAACTTTTTATCAGCAACTGGCTTTACCGGGGCAATTGCTGCAACTTTGGGCTTGGGTGGAGGCCAGGCCAGCTCCCCCTCATAAACAGCGACAATGGGGCGGATGAGATCATCCTCTACATCAACAACAAGCTTGCCATCTCTACCGGGACATAGCTCTGTTAGCAGGTGGGCTAAATTGGTGGCATACAGTAGGCTTGATTGGCTCGCCATACGACTGGGTAGATCGGTATAACCGATAATGGAGACACCATGAACAACTGCTACCTTGTTCGGCTGGGTCAAAGCGCAGTTACCACCATTTTCGGCTGCCATATCAACAATAACACTACCCTGTTTCATAGACTCCACCATCTGGGTAGTTATCAAGAGAGGGGCTTTTTTTCCCGGTATCAAAGCTGTGGTGATGATGATATCCACCTCTTTTGCCTGGGCAGCAAATAGCTCCATCTCAGCTTTTATAAAAGCCTTGCTCATAACCTTGGCGTAGCCACCTTCGCTACTGCCATCCTCTTTAAAATCCAGCTCTAAAAACTTCCCTCCCAGGCTCTCCACCTGCTCTTTTACTTCGGGCCTGGTATCAAAAACCCGTACCACAGCCCCCATACCACTGGCGACACCGATAATTGACAACCCTGCTACTCCGGCTCCGATCAACAAAATTTTTGCCGGGGGCATCTGCCCGGCAGCTGTCATCTGTCCGGTAAAAAGGCGACCAAAATGGCTAGCTGCCTCGATAACCGCCCTGTAGCCAGCTATATTTGCCATGGAGCTTAAAACATCGAGCTTTTGCGCCCTTGTTATACGGGGTACAGCATCCATACTAAGGGCAGTGGCTTTTTTGTTTTGGATATCATCCAGCAACTCTGGGTTTTGTGCCGGATTTAAAAGGCCGATTATATAGCTATTTTCAGGCAGTAGATCCACCTCATTAACTTTAGAAACCGGATCTAGATAGGGTGCTCGGACTTTCAAAACTATATCAGCATCACGCCAAAGAGAGTCAGCAGTCTCCACAACAACCGCCCCATTGGCGATATATTGCCCATCGCCAAAGCTGGCAGCTTCACCAGCATTTCTCTCCACCATCACCGTAAAGCCCAGCTTTTTTAGGGTTTTAACCGATTCCGGCGTTGCCGCAACCCGTTTTTCGCCTGGGTATATCTCTTTTGGAACTGCAATTTTCATAGGTTTACTCCTCGTTTCAAGGGGGGGAGCAGTTACTATTTGGGACAATATTTGTACTATATAGTTCCTCACCACCATAAACCCAACCAGCCAAAACAATAAATCGGCATAGCAAGACAAACCAACAATATAATCTATTGAATTTAGGGAACTTTTACCAAAGATACACCACCTAAGTCTAAAAGGGATAACAGGCGGTTTTAGTTAGAGAAAGGACAATAAAATGAGAATTTTTCTCAAAAATCGTGATCAATATGTCTGTAAACAGTGCGGTTATAACATTATCGGTCATCTACCAGACAAATGCCCATTTTGTCGAGCCAGCTCAGAACAGTTTATCTTGGCCCATGAGTGTTCAGAGCAGTTTTCTGTGGTTAAAAGTCAGCTAACAAACAATATTTTTAAACTAACCACAAAGCCCAACCTGGGTATAGAGCACACCTCATGGCAGATAAACGCTGCCACAAGCTCATATTGGATAGATTGTCCAGCATGCTTCGACCCAAAGCTAAAATCGGCAGATATAATCACCTTCACCCATCACCACACACTGGGAGCCTGTAACCTCTACCGGGAAAAACACCAAGCAAAGGTAAGAATAAACCGCAGCGACTCCCAGCACAAACTATCCCAACCTTTTGATTTTGATGAACTAATAGAAGACAACTACATAGAAGACGGCCTAGAAGCCTACCACATTGGCGGACACACCCCCGGCTACACAATGTTTATATTTGATGAGACCCTATTTACCGGAGACTATTTTTTCACCAACGACCAAGATCTAAAACTAAACCCCCACGGCAACAAAAAAGAGACCCTAGCCGGAGCCAAAAGACTAGCAAACATCCTAAAAACCCGCCCCATAAAAACAGTATGCGGCTGGGATACTACCCCATATGAAGAGTGGCAGCCAAAGTTCGCGGCTCTGCTTGGATTGGCAGGTTAGCAGGCATTTAATATCTATTTATCATCACTACACAAACCAAAAATTGAACATAAAAACAAAACTGTAACAAAATTGAAAAAATTTTTACCAGCTCAGATAGTTATTGCACTGTTGCTGTGTCCAGACATGAGATATAATAAATTTTAATGACTTCTTCAATCATATTGATAGCTTGCTCCTGACTTATTGGACAAATAAGTATAAATGAATATTTTTACTCTTATTACTCCACTCACCTATTTTGTACTTGTTGTTTTGTGGTGTTTGATTCTTTTTTATATTTCTCGTGAGTACCGTTCCTTAAAAGATATACAAAGTCCAGCTCGTATTTTGGTCGGCATTTTGGCTATTGATTCGATTCGCACTTTGTTTGAAAGTATCTATTTTGGTAGCTGGTACTCAGCGCGAGTTGGCTTTCTACCACAATGGCTGTTTGAACTCCTTGTCCAGCCCCAAAATGTATTTATTCCCAAGGCTATCAATGTTATATCAGCTGCTTTGATATTTACTCTACTAATACGCAAATGGCTGCCTGAATTAGATAGAGTTGAAAAAAAACAGAAAAAACAGATTGCTTCATTAAAAGAGAGCGAATTACGATTTCGACTTCTTTCAAATGCCACTTCCGAAGGAGTTACAATAACTGAGAATGGAGTTATTTTGGACGCCAACCCTACCTTAATAACTATGTTTGGTTTAAACAGCGTTGAAGAAGCAATAGGTAAGCATGCCATTGATTTTACCGCTGAAGAATATAAAAAGACCGTAAAACAGCATATGTTATCTGGTAGCGATGTGCAGTATGAGGTTGTTGGATTGCGAAAAGATGGCAGTAAAATCAATTTGGAAGTCAGAGAGCAAAAGATGAAAATAGGTGACCGTGACTTAAGGTTGACGGCACTACGGGATATAACAGAACGCAAAAACAGTGAAAAAATTCTCCAAGTCGCCCATGACCGTTTTAAAATAGTCATGGATAGTATTGAATCATTGGTCTATGTCGCCGATATTGAAACCTATGAACTTCTATTTTTAAATCGTTATGGGATTGATTTATTCGGTGATGGGGTTGGTAATCCATGTTGGAAGATACTACAAAAAGAACAGGATAAGCCTTGCCCATTTTGTACAAACAACCTACTTATCAACAGTGATGGCACTGCAACACAAGGACATAAATGGGAGTTCAAAAACACCACAACAAACAGATGGTATTCCATATTTGATAAGGCGATCCCATGGCAAGATGGCAGGATGGTGCGTTTGGAAATTGCCACAGACATCTCTGAACGCAAAGTTATGGAAGAAGTGATGCGTCAATCAAAGGAGGCCGCCGAACAGGCCAATGAGTCTAAAAGCCAGTTTTTGGCCTCTATGAGTCATGATATCCGCACTCCTATGAACTCTATTCTTGGCATTGGCGAGATACTGGCAGAAACCAACCTGGACGCTGAACAGAAAAATTATATACAGATAATCAACAGTGCTGGTGAAGGACTGTTGGCACTGATAAATGATATTCTTGATCTGTCAAAAATTGAAGCTGGAGAGATGGAACTTGAAGCTATCCCTTTTGATCTTCGAAAGTTGACAAACAGCTCTATAGAAATCATAAAATCCAAAGCATTAAGACAGGGAACTGGAATATCTTTTGAAATTGATAAAACTCTACCAAACCAGTTAATTGGCGATCCCCAAAGACTCCGCCAGATATTATTGAACTTTCTGTCCAACGCTATTAAATTTTCAGAACAAGGCAAAATCATTCTCACTGCGACTCAAGTCGATAAAAAGTTATTGCGTTTATCAGTTTCTGATACTGGAATAGGCATTCCGGAAGATAGGATAAAAACCATTTTCGAGCCTTTCAAACAGGCTGAGACTTCAACCACCCGTCGCTTTGGGGGAACTGGTCTTGGTCTCTCTATTTGTCAAAAACTGGTAAAAATAATGGAGGGTAAAATTTGGGTTGAAAGTAAACCGGGTGAAGGTAGCACCTTTCATTTCGAAATCCCCTTGCTAAGAGTCCCAAATATTAAAGTACAACCTTCACAAGATGATTGGAGTCATGTAGAGCAAAAGATAAACCATACAGGGTTGTCCATTCTATTGGCAGATGATACTGAAGAGAATTGCATGGTGATTGAGGCATACTTAAAAAACACACCATTTAAACTAACCATTGTAGAGGACGGAATCCAAGCACTTGAACAGTTTAAAAAAGGAAATTTTGATCTTGTTTTAATGGATATCAATATGCCTGATATGGATGGTTATGAGGCTACCAGAGAGATAAGATCTTGGGAGCAGAAGCAGAGCCTAACACCAACCCCTATATTGGCTCTTACTGCCAACGCCATGAAAGATGATGTCAATAAAACACGCGACGTTGGTTGTAACCTCCATATAACCAAGCCAATAAGCAAAAAACGTCTGCTTGAAGCACTCGCAATTTTTTCTAGTTGATATGATCTAAAAAACAGTACTCCATACAACTATTAAGACAAATATTCACCCCCCTAAAACCCCCAAAATTGCGGAATCAGATAGCTTACCAGCATCCAGACTATGACATTTAAAGGCAGCCCCACCCTTACGAAATCTCTTACGCTGTAATATCCGGCTGATAATACCATCAGGTTGGTTTGGTAGCCTATGGGGGTGGCGAAGGCGGCGTTGGCACCGAATACTACCCCAATCAAAAACGGCATGGGGCTTACGCCTAGCTGGTTGGCTACACCTATGGCTATGGGGGCAAAAAGAATGGCAGAGGCGTTGTTGGATATTATGTTGGTGAATAACATCACTATAAAAATAAACAGGGCCAGTATCCACTCCACCGAGAGACCCACCGATAGTTGAATAAGACCATCGGCTAAAAACTCCACTGCTCCGGTTATCTCCATGGCTTTACCCAACGCCAGGGTTGCAGCCACCATGAAGATAATTTGTGGTGAAATGGCGGCATATGCCTGTCGCATGGTAAGACAGCGACTTGCCAGCATTAAAAATGCCCCCAACAGCGCAATAACCAGCATATCCACAGCTCTTGTTGCTGCCAACAGCACCACAGCCAATAGAATAAGTGCCGATGTTCCCGCCTTGGCAGAGTGCTCCACAGTGTCTTTAACACCCCAAAGCAGTATCATATCCCGACGATCAGCTAGAATATTCAGCTGGTCCGATGTTCCCTGTACCAGGAGAACATCCCCTGCTCGCAGTTTTATTTTGGCAAGATTTCGCACCCTGATATGGCGGTGCTGCTGAATACCGATCACCGCAATTCCATAACGGTTTTGAAAACGGATTTGTGATAGAGTTCTGCCCACCATGGATGTACCGGGCATCACCACCAGTTCAGCCATATTCTGGCGTTTTATATCTTCACCAGGAGGTTTGCCAGCAGAGTTTGGTAGTAACGAAGAGCCGGAGTCCCACTCCAATTTTTTTAGATCCCTGGCACTACCAGCTAAAAGCAGGCTATCCCCAGCCAATATATAGAGATCATCATCCTGAACCAAAACTTTACCGTCCCGTAACACCCTCTCAACAACCACCTTTTCAAACAGCTCTGCCACCTCTTCGTCGGCTAGCTGTTTGCCAACCAAAACTGTCTCCGGCAACACCTCAAGCTGGACTATAAACTTTCTTTGAAACTCCTGGGAACCAACCGGAGCAGTGTTTGGCAGAAGTGATGGAGCTATAAACACCAGATAAAACAGACCCACCAACAAAACTATCCCACCCAAGGCACTAAAGGTAAACATCTCAAACTGTCCCACCCCAGCTTGGGCAGCGAAAGATGAAACCAGGATATTGGTAGATGTTCCCATTAAAGTGCAAGTACCGCCCAAAATGGAGATAAAAGATAGCTGCATCAAAAATTTAGAGCTGGAGAGTTTCAGCTCATCTGCCAGTGTTACCATAATGGGCAGAAAGATAACAACAATGGGAGTGTTGTTTAAAAAAGCACTGGCAATAGCCACAAACAGCAGAGAAACAGTTAAAGCCAACCGCCAACTACCAAGTGAAAATTGACGTATCCATGAGGCAACCATACTAACAGAGCCGGTAATGGTAACACCCTCACCAATAACCAACAGAGCCACAACAATTACCAACGCCGGATGGGAAAAGCCAAACAGAAGATCAGGAGCAGAGAGAAGGTTTACTCCGGTTACAGGATCGATTAGAGGATAGAGCTGAAACATCACAATCAGCCACACCAACAACCCCAAGGAGACCAACGCCATGGGTATTCTCTCCTGTGCATAAAACAGCACAGCCAAAATAAGAGTACCCAGGGTTAATGATATATGAAACATGTGAGATATTGTTATATCGTAGCTTTTTGCAAATCAAGGATAGTTGACAACAAGATATCTACAACCTGTTATTTATTCCAGTTGTACTTATTCACCATGGTATCAAAGGCTATATATCGGGTGCTAGCCAAACCCAGCAAAAAGAAAATCGCCCTTAAGCCATGATAGTTAAAAACCAGACTTCCAGGACGATTATAGCACAATTAGATTTTATAGAATTGGATTTCCATCATTTAATATGGAACGGCGCATGGACTCAGAACCAGCCAGCAAAATCGCCTCTTCATCCATCTCAGGCTTTGCCTCAACCACACCAAGACCAAAATGAAACTCTTTGGGGATTGACTCTTGGTTGATAATTGGGTCTAGCACCTCATCTTTGATGGTTTTCGCCATGGCTACGGCCTGGTTTTGATCCCTATCAGGAGCAAAAATCGCTAATCCATCGCTGGCAGTACGAAATATCTCATAACTGCCACTCTCTTTGATTCTGCCACCAAGCCAACGGATAAGAGCCGAAAACCGCTCCCTACCCCAACTTTTTCTAATACGACCAAGATCGACTATTCCGATAAACAGCACCGAAAAACTACTTCCCCTGCCCTCATGAATCTCTATACGTTCTTGATTGATCCGCGCCATCAAACCATAACGGTTGGGCATACCGGATACAGCGTCCATCAGATCGGAATCTTGGGTCTCCAAGAGTATATTTTCTGCTTGGTGAAACAGTTTTTTCAGCTCTTTTGTGGTGTAATCTATGGTATCTAAATTATCCAATACCTGTACCGTCTGCTCACCAACACCTTGAATCTCAGAGGTGATCACCTCGGTAATGGATTCCAATGGTAGCTCTTCATCCACATTCTCCAGGCTTTCACTTAACTGGTTTATAACATCGCAAGAACGTTCCAAACGGCTGGAGGTGCTAGCCAAACCTTTGGTAAAGTCCAGCAGATAGCGGTTTCTACGGCTATTTTCCTGCACATCTGCCTTTTCTTTGCGAATTTGCGAAACAATTACCTGCGCTAAATATCGATGAATTTCATGCCAGGATGAAGATATCTCCCCACTTCTGTTTTTGGGAACACCTCCATAACCAGCCGCCATAAGTGCCCTATCCAATAGAGCCAGGTCTATATCGGGCTTGCCCTCTGGAAACATCATGTTTTCTTGCACTATTTTTAAACCATCATCAATCTCTGTCAAAAATTGAGCAAGTTCATCGCTATCTATAGTGCCATGCTTTCTTATTTTAAGAGCAAAACGGTGGATAACCGCCTCAAGCTCCCGATCACCATTTAACAGGGGTAGCATAACCCGTTCCAACAAAAGCAGGGTTCCTTCATGATATAAATTTGTCTCCTCAAAACAGACCCCACGTCGCAGTACATCTTTCAACAGGTTCATAACCCCCTCAATGTTTGGGATCTCACTGTTGAGCCTATCGCGAATGCTATATAGTGTGTGCTGAGTGTTTACCATGATATCTTCCTATGCCTCCCGTACTTTCAAGATG
The DNA here is from genome assembly GCA_015232405.1 of Magnetococcales bacterium. GTDB lineage: Bacteria > Pseudomonadota > Magnetococcia > Magnetococcales > JADFYX01. The sequence goes on from JADFZS010000055.1 coordinate 27,014, forward strand.
GCGGCATCTTCTTCACCATCTACGGGTTCATCTTTTAAATCTGCCAAATTATCTGTTGCTTGCAACATATCCTGAGCTGTCATACCTGCTGTGAATGATCTTGAGCCGTACTTAACTGTGATATTGTCGATACCGTTGGATAGATTAAATTCGGTACTGTTTAACAGTGTGCCAATGTTTGAGGTAACATCCCCACTAACTTTATGGGTCGCCTCAGGAAAAATCATGGCAAAACGATCTACACCTAGCTGGGCAAGAAAATCCACATCTTGCAGTTGCGAGCGAACCAGAGTTGCAACGGTTTTAATAAACTGCTGCTCTTCGGCCTTTTGAAGCTTTGCCGTTATGTTGCTAAAGTCTTGAATATGAATAAGTGAAATTGAAAACAGCTCACCAAGATGCAACGCTCTCTCTAAATGACGATAGAGATGGGCGGTAAATGATGAACGGCTGGGAATACCTGTCTGGGGATCAATAAATTGTGATTTTTGCGAAAGAACAATAGACTCTTCTAGCTGGGAGATACTATCCCGCAGCCTGTTGGCCTTGGCTCTGCCCTCTGACATCTTGGACCTTAAAGCACCAGAAATTCTATGATAACCAAGAAGCTGTTGGCGTAGGAGAATCTCAAGCTTTTGCGAGCTTTTACGAGTTCCATCAACAGGGTTGCCAGCAAAAAATTGGGTTGTGGCATAATCCACCAGATGACCAGCCGGGTAGGCTGCAATAAGCTGTCGCCCCATTAAAAGCAGCTTTTGTTGCCAGGCTTTTTCACTGGCAATTGCCTGGGCAGCCAAATTGACTGTCTGCTGCTCTCCCACCATGGTTAGCTGTTGGTTTAGGGTCTGGGTACCGGGATCTTTGTTGGCTGATTGGGGAAAAATTTGTGCTATACGACCCATAAAAGAGATGGGTACTGAACTATACCCAGCCAAGGGTGAGCTACCTATGGTAAAGGCCATGAGGGATTGCAGTACCCGACCAAACTTGGTCAAATCCAATTCACCATCTTTCTCAATGGTTTGGATCAACTCCTCCACCTTTTTTTGACTATTTTTATTTTTGGTAAAAAACTGCTGCAAGGAGGAGAGAAACTTAATTAGCTGATCTTTTGCAGCCTTCTTTTCTGCAACACAGGTTCCGGCCTTTAGCTGATCTTCAACCATGGTTAAAATTAGCTTTAGATTAGGTCTTTCAACCCTAAGCTGATCGTATAAATCATCAAAAAAACTGGCTGTTTGGCTCGTCATTACACATTCACCTTAAAAGAATATTGTGTGAAATGTGGCAATTTTTAGTTAAAAAAATCTAAAAATTGCCTTACGAGTCAGCCTAATTTTTCTGTTCAGCTACATATTTCTCTGGTTCAGCAGTTGCTGGCTTCGGATAGAGAGCGCGGGCTGACTCTGGTATTAAGAGTTGCGAAACCCGTGCCAATACTATTCCTTTTGCTTCCAAGGTCGGTATCCACTCTTCAAGAGCGGCTAAAGTTCCAGGATATGGGTGACCAATCCCCACAACCGGGCCGTTATGTGCTAAAGACTCCAATAGATAAAGCTGCTTTAAAATCGACGCTTTATCCTGGTTGTTATCGATAAAAACATCTCTACGAACTGTGGGAACACCGTGGGCTAACGCTCTTGACTCCGCAACAGTTCTGGTGGAGGTTCGACTATCGACAAAAAACAGCTTTTCCTCGGCAAGAACTTCCATAACAACATCCATTGCTTCCTTTTTTGTTGTTAAAAAAGAGCCCATATGGTTGTTTATGCCTACCGCCGTGGTGAATTCTGCCAGATTATCCAACAGCACCCTACGTATTTTATCAGGACCCATTCCATCCAACAGGGCTTTAGGGCCGGGTCTAACACCAGGATAACCACGGGGTTGCATTGGTTGATGGAGTATCAGCTCCTTGCCTGTCTTTTTGGCGATCTCCACCACATCGTGGGAGGCAATACCACCGGGAAGAACCGCCAGGGTAATATCAGCAGGAAGCCTTGAAATGGATTTTGACACCCAACTGTTGTAGCCTAAATCATCAATAATCAAAGCCAAACGCATCTTTGCCCGTTTACGATTAGTTCGTTTTGGTGGGGCAAAAAGTGGATCAGGCTCTGGATATTTAAAATCTTCAACAAAATGCTCTTCGTAGACAATTTTTTTGCCGTTGGCTGGTGGCGGGGCTATGACATCAAGCACCTTGGCTGCTACAGCATCGACTTTTTTATGCGTGGCTACTTGGCTTTTTTTAGCAACATCTACTTGCTTCTCACCAATACTCCCAATCTGGGATTTATCAACCTCTGGGGTATCTAACTCTGGCTCTTTGTTGGCTGAACTTGAGTTTAACGTAGGCTTTGACTCCCCTTTTGCAACAACAGCACTCTTAGCAACAGGGGTTTTTGTGGGTTTAAATCTCGATCGGTCTAAATTCAAAGCACCCTCTGTGGAGGCTGCTGAACCTGACTCCACCACCGAGGATATGGCTGAATTCAACTCAGTTGATATCCCGTGGAGTTTTCGACCAGGATCTTTTTTGGCAACTTTGTTCAGGCTGTTAAGGGGGCCGTCAGAAGCCAAAGTACCATCATTAGAGATACTTTCACCAACTGCAGCTACACTATCTGCTACCGCTTTTCCACTAACCGATTGATCGTCATCGCTGGCAGGGACAGCTTTTTTTGCCACAACAACATCCGCTTTTGGCTCTTTTGCCTGATCTTTTTTCTGCTTATTATCAGCTACATTAGTCTGTAAAGGGGAGCTTTCCCCATCTAATATCGGGGCTAGCCGACCCCAACCCAAAAACACTACAACAGCCAGTACCAATACCAAACCCAACATGGTGAAAAGCAGTCCAGATACAGGTTTTTTCCCTACGGACTGTACATCTTGTGAATCTTCCAATTTTCGTTTTCCCTAACGGCGAGCTATCCAACCTGTTTTGGTTGATAACTGACCTTGTAGTACTTGTAACCCCCGCAATAAATCCAAGGCACGGCTAAGTTGATAATCTTCTTTGCTGTGCCCGGTTACTCTGTCTCGTTCAGCTAGGTTATCATCTTGCATATCTTCACTGCTATCTTTGCTATCTCCCTCTTTGGAGCTGCCAGAAGATTTATCCTTCTTTGATTTGGGCTTTTTACCAGTGCTTTTAGATGGATCTCCAGCATCATTTTCGTTGGCGTTTTGTAAATGCCCCTTAAGATCGGCCTCTGTTTTGGTCCGCCCTGTCCGTTTTTTGCCACTCAACTCTAAATCTTCAACCACAATATCCGGCTCAATACCTTTGGCTTGAATGGAACGACCACTTGGTGTGTAGTATTGTGCCGTTGTCAAGCGCAAGCCAGAACCATCGTTAAGTGGAATTATGGTCTGTACGGAACCCTTACCAAATGAGCGCGTACCCATTACAACTGCCCGGTTATGATCTTGCAGAGCACCAGAAACAATCTCTGAAGCAGAAGCAGACCCGGTGTTTATCAATACCACCATGGGAGCACCTTTAACCAGATCCCCACTATGGGCCTCAAATGACATATCTTTACCAGCTATTCTACCCTTGGTGTAGACAATCAGACCTTTTTCCAAGAAAGCATCAGCCACCTGCACAGCCTGGTCCAACAGACCACCAGGATCATTACGCAGATCCAACACTAAACCTTGAACACCCTCTTTACCTGCTTTTTCGTTAAGCTCATCAATGGCTTTTTCCAAAAGAGGATAGCTCTGCTCGTTGAATTGAATTATCCGCACATAGCCGATATCATTTTTCTCCAACCGCCACCTGACACTGCGGATTTTAATAATGGCACGGGTGATGGTAAATTTAAGAGGCTCCAACTCCCCTTTACGGAAAATGGTCAACTCGATTGTAGTTCCCGGCTTGCCACGCATCAACTTGACGGCCTGCATTAAGTTCATGTCGTTGGTTTCTGCATCATCAATTTTGATGATTAAATCACCAGCCTTGATACCAACCCGATCAGCGGGGGTATCTTCAATTGGCGAAACAATGCGGATGCCTCGATCACCACGAGATATCTCTATGCCAAGGCCACCAAACTCTCCTTTGGTGTCAACCTGCATCTCTTTAAAACTCTCAGGAGTTAAAAAGGAGGAGTGTGGGTCCAGGGCTTTCAACATGCCGTGAATTGCACCATAGAGAATCTCTTTTTCGTCGACCTCTTTAACGTAATTTTGCTGAATAAGGGAGTAAACCTCTGAAAAAACTCTCAGTTTTTCATAAGTTACCTTACTCACAGCCTGAACATTCTGGCTTGAAATGTTAAGGCCTACAACTACACCAAATACGACTAAAAAAAAGACTAAGGGACGTCTGCCCCGGAAAAGACCTTTCACTTGGATCTCCCGTTAGTACATTAAAAACTTGATTTACAACTTTTACACAAGAACCCTATGTTATAAGGCCATGGAGATACAATTATCAACATATTAGAAAACCAATATTTAATAACCCACCCCTACAACCGAGGATTTTAGCACAAATCAGCCACCACTTAAAGCACTGAAACCCACTGTTATACAACTTTTTTTACTATGTAAACAACAGATTATAAAGACCAGAAAATTACTTGAAATAAAAAATTTTCGCTATACATTAAAACAGCTCTTTTTATTACATCTGGGCAAGCCAGCGTTTGGGATTTTCAGCTTTACCACGTCTGCGAATTTCAAAATAGAGACCCGGAACCCCCTCCAAAGAGCCTGTGTCACCTGTATGGGCGATGACTTGACTAACATCTACCCGGTCTCCAGGGGTAACCAATAACCTGCTATTGTGACCATATAAAGAGTAGATATTATCACCATGGTTTAAAATTATCAGCAGTCCATAGCCACGAAACCAATCGGCGTAGACAACCTGAGCCTTATGAATCGCTTTTACTGGCGAATTTTTGGCAACCCTAAAAAACAGCCCCGGCTTTCTCGTCTGCCCCTGAGCCCAAACCGGTAGAGGCAGCTGCCCTTTTATCCTGGTGATTCTTCTGTTACTGCCCTGCTTTTTGTTCTTGGGTTTGCGCAGGGGTTTGGCTGCTGTGGCACTGTAGTTACTGGCGATAGTGTTGTTGTAGATCTGTTTTGGAGCAGATCTAGGCACAGGTACGCCCTCACCCTTTAGCCCAATATCCTCACGGGGTTTATCTGTAGTGTTTTGATTTTCATCTGTTTGATCTTCATCGGCCTTTGTAGACAAAACATTGGATAACCGCTCCATAAAGGATGCTAAAGAGGATCTGCTGCGGTTTAACTCAGCTATTTTTTTTTGGTGAAACTGCTCCTCTTGTTGCAAAGTCTGCAACATGGTACTGCGCTTGTTGCGGTTTGTCAGGACCAGCTCGCGTTCAGCCTGCAACTTTTCAGTCAGCTCCTTTACCTTTGTTACCATGGTCTGGTGTTTTGCAACCGAGGAGTCCAGCTCATCAATTGATTGGTTGAAGGCTTTAAATTTTTCGTGGCGAGATTTTATCAAACGCCCATAATATAGAACACTCTGCCGTACACGGGCGGAGTTATCCTGTGACAATGCTACCTTGACCACCCCCTGACCACCCAAACCATACATAAGACGCAAATGGGCCTTTAGCTGGCGTTGCATATCCGCCACCTGCACACGACCTAAAGCAACTTTTTGGGCAAGGCGTGGGAGATCTTCCTGGGCCTTTTGTCGCTGCTTTGCCAAAAAGGTCAGTTGGGTTTCAGTTTTGGCTAAACTTCTGTCTATCGTGTCGAGTTCAGCCAACAGCCCTTTTTTTTCTCCCTCGGTACGACCCAGGGCTTTTTTTTCGGCAACCAGCTGTTTGATCACCCGGTTTAATTGCAGACGGCTTTTCTGCACCGCCTGTTCATCAGCGTTGGCCCACACCGGTAAAGGCGCGAGCAAAAGCAGGCAAGGCAGTATAAAGGCACAAGCAAACCTGGCAATATTTTTATAATATTGTTGTAACATTCTTGGCTCTTAAATAAACCGTAGCAAAGATTTTCCACTCATCTGGGCTGGCTTCTCGATAGACATCAAAGTTAGCAGTGTAGGTGCAACATCACACAAACGACCATTTTGCAATTCAGCCTTACGTCCTAAATATATCAACGGAGCCGGATTATTGGTATGGGCAGTATGGGGTTGACCAGTGGATGCTTTCAACATCATATCGGCATTACCGTGGTCGGCAGTTATCAACATCTCACCACCCATGGCAAGTATGTGCTCCGCCAAACGCCCCAAACAGCTATCAACAGTCTCTATAGCTTTGATGGCTGCATCTAAATTGCCCGTATGTCCAACCATATCGGCATTGGCATAGTTCATCACCACAAGATCATAATTGGACTCATCAATTTTAGCCAAAATCTGGTCTGTTAGCTCCACTGCCGACATCTCAGGCTGTATATCATAAGTTGCCACATTGGGGGAGGCAACCAGCAAACGGTCTTCTCCAGGAAAAGGGTCCTCTAAACCACCGTTAAAAAAGTAGGTAACATGGGCATATTTTTCGGTTTCTGCTCCACGAAGCTGGGTTAAACCCAAACGGGATATCTCTTCACCCAGAATATGGGTAGGCTGTTCTGGGGGATAGCCTATCAAAACACCTTTTAGGGTTTCATCATATTGGGTAAGACAAAAAAAAGCGGCCAGCTCTGGCTGGGTTTTGCGATTAAATCCCTTAAAACTCCCCTCTCCTGTTGCCGGATCGGTAAAGGCATGGCTTATCTCCCGCATCCTATCGGCACGAAAGTTCATCATCAAAATAGCATCATCACTCTTTATACATAGAGCAGGGCTGGATTTTGGCCCGATTTTGGTGGGTAGCATAAACTCATCGTTAATATCGTTGGCATATGAAGCTTTGATGGCTGAGATAGGATCATCGCCCTGCTCCCCTTCACCCAGGGTATAAAGATCATAGGCTTTTTCTACTCTATCCCAACGGTTATCCCGGTCCATGGCGTAATATCTACCAGAAAGGGTAACAATCTGCCCTGCCCCAATCACATCCAGATCAGCCATAAATTGCTCAACAAAACCAAGGGCAGACTGGGGTGGCGTGTCACGTCCGTCGAGAATACCGTGGATGTAGATTTGCTCAACACCAGCATTTTTTGCCACCTTGACCGCAGCCAAAAGATGATCGGTATGGGAGTGCACCCCACCAGGAGAGAGCAACCCCATGATATGCACCGCCCCACCTTTGGCGACAGCTCCGTCAACAGCTTGTAATAAACCCCTATTTTGTAAAAACTCCCCATCAGCGATAGATTTATTGATACGGGTATAATCCTGATAGACAATACGCCCTGCCCCAAGATTGGTATGACCAACCTCAGAGTTACCCATCTGCCCCGAAGGCAACCCCACATGCTCGGCACTGGTCTCCACCAAGGCATTGGGGAAAGTAGCCAACCAACCATCAATAAAAGGTGTTTTCCCCTGATAAATAGCATTATCAGCAGACCCCTCCGCAACACCCCAACCATCTAAAACAACTAAAACAACCGGCTTTGGTCTCATAACATTAACACCACAATTTGGATAAAATAAAAGCCACAACATAGCAAACCAACACAATGCCACGAAAGCAACAAAATTTCCCCTTTTTTTCTCTTCTAAACAGCAAAAAATAGGAACAATTTTATTAATTTATCTATAACTGCTTTTTGGGCAGAATCAAAAAATGGTATAAGTCGTTATATAACAAAGCAGTTACATGAGTTTTTCGTATGTTAATAATTAGGAGTTCTTTGAATACATTTCGTTGCAGCAAAATAGATAAATTTTTTTTTGGAGAGCTGTAACAATTAAATACGGCAAACTTTTCTACATCCTTTATTATTTTTTCAACCTTAGAAATAAAAAAATAAACATGAATGGCTAGGTAAGAAAATATCAAAAACTCT